>CAZWEZ010000007.1:0-57501 GCA_964632795.1 uncultured Thalassospiraceae bacterium
AACCGCCTCAGGGACTCGCTCGCCGCCTCGCGCCGCGCCGACGCCGAAACCGGGGGCGCCGCCGCCGGCCCCCACCGCAGCGACCTGGTGGTCCGCCACCTGGCCAGCGGCCGTGCCGCCGGACAGTGCTCGACCGGCGAGCAGAAGGCGCTGCTGATCGCTGTGGTGCTGGCCGCCGCCCGGCTCCAGGCGGCCGAGCGCGGGACGTCGCCGCTGCTGCTGCTGGACGAGGTGGCGGCCCATCTCGATCGCCCGCGCCGCGAGGCCCTGTTCGAGGAGATCTCGGGGCTCGGCGCCCAGGCCTGGCTGACAGGCACCGACGCCGCCCTGTTCGCGCCGTTGCGCGGGCGGGCCGCGTTCTTCGTCGTCGAGGACGCCACCGTGACCCCCGACGGCGGGTAGCGAAAACCAAGGACTGACATGACGACAAAGGACGACCACATCGAGGAGAGCAACGGCGCCGAGACCTACGACGCCGATTCGATCAAGGTGCTGCGCGGCCTGGAGGCGGTGCGCAAGCGCCCCGGCATGTACATCGGCGACACCGACGACGGCTCGGGCCTCCACCACATGGTCTACGAGGCGGTGGACAACGCCATCGACGAGGCCATGGCCGGGTTCTGCGACCGCATCGCGGTGACGCTCAACGGCGACGGCTCGGTGACGGTGTCGGACAACGGCCGCGGCATCCCGGTCGACATCCATCAAGAGGAAAATGTCTCGGCGGCCGAGGTGATCATGACCCAGCTCCACGCCGGGGGGAAGTTCGACCAGAACTCCTACAAGGTCTCGGGCGGCCTGCACGGGGTCGGGATTTCGGTGACCAACGCGCTTTCCGAATGGCTGGAGCTGCGTATCTGGCGCGAAGGCAGGGAGCACTTCGTGCGCTTTTGCGACGGCGAGACCGAAGAGCCGCTGAAGGAGGTCGGACCGGCACCCGAGGACAGCGGCGGGCCGCGGACCGGCACCGAGCTGACCTTCCTGCCCTCGCGGCGGACCTTCACCATGACCGAGTTCGACTTCGCCACCCTGGAGCACCGGCTGCGCGAGCTGGCGTTCCTCAATTCGGGCGTGGCGCTGGCCCTGACCGACGCCCGCCACGTCGAGGAGCGGACCGTGAACCTGCACTACGAAGGCGGCCTGCAGGCGTTCGTCGGTTATCTGGACCGTTCCAAGACGCCCCTCAACGAAAAGCCGATCGTGATCACCGGCGAACGCGATGGAATCGTCGTCGAGCTGGCCATGCAGTGGAACGACAGCTACCACGAGACGACGCTTTGTTTCACCAACAACATCCCCCAGCGCGACGGCGGCTCCCACCTGGCCGGGCTGCGCGGCGCCCTGACCCGGACCATCAACGCCTACGCCAACGCCAGCGGGGTCGCCAAGAGGGAGAAGGTGAACCTGACCGGCGACGACGCCCGGGAGGGCCTGACCTGCGTGCTGTCGGCCAAGGTCCCCGATCCCAAGTTCTCGGCCCAGACCAAGGACAAGCTGGTCTCGTCCGAGGTCCGCCCGGTGGTCGAAGGGATCATCGGCGAAGGGCTCGACCAGTGGTTCGAGGAACACCCGGCCGACTTCAAGCGGGTGATCGGCAAGATCGTCGAGGCGGCCGCGGCGCGCGAGGCCGCCCGCAAGGCCCGCGAGCTGACCCGGCGCAAGGGGGCGCTGGAGTTCACCTCGCTTCCCGGCAAGCTGGCCGACTGCCAGGAACGGGACCCGGCGCTGAGCGAGCTGTTCATCGTCGAGGGGGATTCGGCGGGCGGTTCGGCCAAGCAGGGGCGCGACCGCGCCAATCAGGCGATCCTCCCCTTGCGGGGCAAGATCCTCAACGTCGAACGGGCGCGCTTCGACAAGATGCTGGGCTCGGCCGAGATCGGGACGCTGATCGCGGCGCTGGGCACCGGCATCGGGCGCGAGGACTTCGACATCGCCAAGTGCCGCTACCACAAGATCATCATCATGACCGACGCCGACGTCGACGGCAGCCACATCCGGACCCTGCTGTTGACCTTCTTCTACCGCCAGATGCCCGAGATCATCGACCGCGGCTACCTCTACATCGCCCAGCCGCCGCTGTACCGCGCCAAGCGGGGCAATTCCGAGGTCTACCTCAAGGACGACCCGGCGCTGGAGAACTACCTGCTGTCGGCGGCGGTCGAGGAGGGGGTGGTGTTGGTCGATTACGAGGGCCGCCAGGTGGCCGGCGCCGACCTCCGCGCCCTCATCGACGCCGCCCGCGCGGCGAAGGACCTGCTGGGCTTCCTGACCAACCACGTGCCGATGCCGATCGTCGAGCAGGCGGCCATCCTGGGCGCCCTGAACCCCCGGGTCCTGTCCGACGCCGTCACCGCCGCCACCGCCGCCGACTACATCGCCAAGCGCCTGGACGCGCTGGTCGAGGAAACCGAGCGCGGCTGGCAGGGGGCGCCGCTGGACGACGGCGGGCTGGCCTTCACGCGCACCCTGAGGGGGGTCGGCGAGCGCCACGCCATCGACGGCGCCCTGATCCGCTCCACCGAGGCGCGGCGCCTGGACGACATGGCCGGCAAGCTGCAGGAGACCTACGCCCGCCACGGCAGGCTGATCGCCAAGGACAAGGAGCACCCCATCACCGGCCCGGTGTCGCTGGTCGACACGGTGATGGCGCTCGGCCGCCGCGGGGTCGGCATCCAGCGCTACAAGGGGCTGGGCGAGATGAACCCGGAGCAGCTGTGGGAGACCACGCTGGACCCCAACGCCCGGACCCTGCTCCAGGTCCGGGTCAACCACGCCGACGACGCCGAGGAGGTGTTCTCGACCCTGATGGGCGACGTCGTCGAACCCCGCCGCGAGTTCATCCAAACCAACGCCCTGATGGTCGCCAACCTGGACGTTTAGGGGGTGTCTGCGTGGTTCAGTCTTCCTCGAGCAGCCCTTTGAGCCGGTAGATCGCCTCCAGGGCCTGGCGCGGGGTGAGGTCGTCGGCGTTGACGTCGGCCAGCGCCTCCTCCACCGGCGAGGGGCCGGAGGCGGCGGCGCCCGCTTCCCCGTGGAAGGCGGAGAACAGGGGCAGGTCCTCGGCGAGGCGGGTCATGGCCGAGGACTGTTCGCCCTTCTCCAGGATTTTGAGCACGGTTTCGGCGCGCTCCACCACGCCGCCGGGCAGGCCGGCAAGCTTGGCCACGTGGATGCCGTACGAACGGTCCGCGGCGCCCGGCGCCACCTCGTGCAGGAACACCACGTCGCCGCGCCATTCCTTGACCTTCATGGTGTGGCACGCCAGATGGGGCAGCTTGGCCGCCAGGTTGGTCAGCTCGTGGTAGTGGGTGGCGAACAAGACCCTGCACGCGTTGACGTCGTGCAGGTGCTCGACCACCGCCCAGGCGATGGACAGGCCGTCGTAGGTCGCCGTGCCGCGCCCGATCTCGTCCAGGATGATCAGCGAGCGGGGGCCGGCCAGGTTGAGGATGGCCGCGGTCTCGACCATCTCGACCATGAACGTCGAGCGGCCCCGGGCCAGGTCGTCGGAGGCCCCGACGCGGGAGAACAGGCGGTCGACGACGCCGATCCGGGCCGCCTCGGCGGGGACGTAGGAGCCCATCTGGGCGAGCACCGCGATCAGCGCGTTCTGGCGCAAAAACGTGCTCTTGCCGGCCATGTTGGGCCCGGTCAGCAGCCACAGCCGGCCGTCGGCGCCGAGCTCGCAGCCATTGGCCACGAACGCCCCCTCCTGGCTTTCGCCCAGCGCCGCCTCGACCACCGGATGGCGGCCGGCGGTGATCTCGAAGGCGACCCCGTCCTCGATTCGGGGCCGGCAGTAGCGCCTGTCCACCGCCACCTGGGCCAGCGCCGCCGCGACGTCGAGTGCGGCCGCGGCGGCGGCCGCCCGGGCCACCGGCTCGCCGCGCTGGACCACCTCGCCGACCAGGTCCTCGAACAGTTTCAGCTCCAGCGCCAGGGCCTTGTCGGCGGCCCGGGCGATGGCGTCCTCGAGCTCGCCCAGCTCGACGGTGGTGAAGCGCACCCGGTTGGCCATGGTCTGGCGGTGGATGAACGGGCCTTCGGCGCCCGCCGGCACCTTGTCGGCGTGGCCGGCCGGGACCTCGACGAAGTATCCGAGCACGTTGTTGTTCTTGATCTTGAGGGTCTGGATTCCGGTTTCGCCAACGTAACGGCCCTGCAGGTTGGCGATCAGGCGGCGGCTCTCGTCGCGCAGCGTACGCTGTTCGTCGAGCTCCGCCAAATACCCCTTGGCGGTGAAGCCGCCGTCGCGGGCATTGATCGGGAGGTCGGGCCCCAGGGCGCGGGACAGGCGGTCGATCAGCTCGTCGTGGCGGCCGAGTCCGTCGAGGCAGTCCCGGATTCCCTCCGCCATCCCGGCCGGGCCGCCGCCGAGCGTATCGCGGATTTCGGCGCACAGCGCCAGGCCGTCGCGGACCGCCGCCAGGTCGCGCGGCCCGCCCCGGCCCAGACTGAGCCGCGACAACGAGCGCTCGATGTCGGGGCAGCGCCCGAGGGTGGCGCGCAGCGCCTCGCGCCCCCGCCCGCCCTCGGCGTCGATCAGGTACTGGACCATGTCGAGGCGGCGTTCGATGTCGGCGATCCCGGTCAGCGGCGCCGCCAGGCGCCCCGCCAGCAGCCGCGCCCCGGCCCCGGTGAGCGTGGCGTCGATGATCCCGAGCAGGCTGCCCCGGCGTTCGCCGGCCAGGGTCGCGGTCAGTTCCAGGTTGCGCCGGGTGGCGGCGTCGATCTCCATCACCGCGCCGCGGGGCAGGCGGCGGGGCGAGGACAGGCGCGGCAGGCGGCCCTTCTGGGTCAGTTCCACGTAATCGACCAGCGCCCCGCAGGCGGCCAGCTCGGCGCGCGAGAAGCCGCCGAAGGCGTCCATCGACTTGACCGAGAACAGCTCTTCCAGCCGCCGCCGGCCGTTGGCGCTGTCGAAGCGGCTGGCGGGCAGCGGTGACAGGAGGTCGCCGATCCCGGCGAAGGTCTCGTAGAGGGCCGGGCGCTGGATCAGGGTCTCGGACACCAGCAGTTCGCCGGCATCCAGCCGGGCCAGGGCGGCGTTGACCTCTTCGGCCTCCAGGGGCTGGGTCTGGAAGACGCCGGTCGAGACGTCGATCCAGGCCAGGCCCAGTTTTCCCGAGGCTTCGCCCAGGGCGGCCAGGTAGTTGTGGCTGCGGGCATCGAGCAGGGTGTCCTCGGTCAGCGTGCCCGGGGTCACGATCCGCATGACGTCGCGCCGCACCACCGCCTTGTGGCCGCGCTTGCGGGCCTCGGCCGGGTTCTCCATCTGCTCGCACACCGCCACCTTGAAGCCCTTGCGGATGAGCCGGATCAGATAGGCCTGGTGGCTGTGCACCGGGACCCCGCACATGGGGATGTCCTGGCCCAGGTGCTTGCCCCGCTTGGTCAGCGTGATGTCGAGCGCCCGCGCGGCGGCCACCGCATCCTCGAAGAACAGCTCATAGAAGTCCCCCATGCGGTAGAACAGGAGGCAGTCCGGATGGTCGTCTTTTATCGACAGGTACTGGACCATCATCGGCGTCGCGCGGCCCCGGTCCCTGGCGGGCCCGGCCGGGGACGCCTCGGCGGCTGGTTCGGGGCTTTGGTGCACGGCGGTGGCGGCCTTCGGATTGCGTTTGCTGGCGGCGCACCATAGCATATCGACCAGGAACCTATCTCATAAGGGACCACGAGCCATGACCGTCAACGACACCCCCGCCGCCGCGCTCCGCGAAGCGGTCGCATTGTTCGCCGAGCGCGACGGCTTCGAGGCCGCCGTCGCGGCGCTCGAGGCGGCAGGCTTCGAACGCGCCGACCTCAGCCTTCTCGGCTCCCACCAGTCGATCGACGCCGCCGGCAAGCCGGGCAGGCCGTGGAAGGACGCCCTGATGGCGCTGGCCGGGGAGCTCAAGTACGAGGTGCCGCTGGTCGCCTCGGGAGCCGTCCTGCTGGCCGGCGGCCCGCTGGCGGCGACCATCGCCGGCATCGTCGGCGCCGCCGTCGGCGGCCTCGCGGCGCGCGAGATCATCGGCGAGGTGACCTCCAGCCCCAACGTCGAGTCCTTCGCCCGCTCGCTGGAGGCCGGCGGCCTCATCCTGTGGGTGCGGGTCGCCGACGCCGCCGCCGAGAAGACGGCGCTGGCCATCCTCGAGGACAACGGCGGGGCCAACGTCCACATCCACCAGACCCCCGCCCCGGGTTCCTGAAGACCGACCGCCAGGCGTCCCTGGCGGTCAACCATGGTCGTCCAGCGCCTGGCGGTGGACGTCCGCCGAGGCGTGGCCGAAACAGCATAGGACTACCCGTTGCGGAAGGTCGTGGGTGGACAGGAAATCGGCAACCGTCCGCACCGCGATGCGCGCCGCGCGGGCGGCCGGAAAACGGTAGACGCCGGTGCTGATCGCCGGGAAGGCGATCGAGGCCAGGCCGTGAACGGCGGCCAGCTCCAGGGACTCGCGGTAGCAGGCGGCCAACAAGTTGTCCTCGTCCGCTCCGCCGCCGTTCCAGATCGGGCCGACGGTGTGGATCACGTGCCTGGCGGGCAGGTCGTGGCCGCCGGTAATCCTGGCCTCGCCGGTCGGGCAGCCGCGCAAGAGGCGGCACTCGGCCAGCAGGGCCGGGCCGGCGGCGGCGTGGATGGCGCCGTCCACCCCGCCCCCGCCGAGCAGGGTTTCGTTGGCCGCGTTGACGATGGCGTCCACCTCCAGCCGGGTAATGTCGCCCTCGACGATCTCTATGCGTCGGTCCATGACAAGGCCTCCCCTTTCGGTCCATATTAGCCCCGCCAACAACCGTCGGAAACGCCAATGGCCGATTCCCAAACACCCGCCTCGGTAATGGTCTACGTGGGGCTGGACCGCATCGGCGACGCCCTGCTCAAGCTGCCCTTCGTCCGCGGCCTGCGGGCGGCGTTCCCCGAGGCCCGCATCACCTGGGTCGCGGGCAAGGAGACCAGCGTTTATGCCGGCCTCGTGGCGCCCCTGGTCGAGGGCCTGCTGGACGAGGTGATCGAGAACGCCGGCATCGGCCGGCACCCCTCGGAGCTGTTGCGCCGCCGCCCGCTGGGCGGCCGGCGCTTCGACCTGATCATCGACAGCCAGCGCATCTTCTGGGCCAGCCTGTCGTTGTGGCGGATCCCCCACAAGACGTTCATTTCGCCCGCCGCGCGGTTTCTGTTGTCGTCGCGCCGCCCGCCCCGCGGCTACCGGTTTCCCAAGAGCATGCAACGCCAGCTTCTGGACCTCCTGGAGCTGGCCAGCGGGCGGAGCTTCGAGAGCCCCGGGAGCCTGGACATCGACCTCGCCCCGGGGATGGTCGAGGACGCCCGGCGGCTGCTGCCGGCGGGGCCGACGTACCTCGGCATCGCCCCGGGCTCGGGCGGGGCGCCCAAGTGCTGGCCGCTGGACGACTTCATCCGCCTCGCCCGCAACCAGGCGGCCAGGGGACGGACTCCGGTGTTCGTGCTCGGTCCCCGGGAGAGCGGGTGGACCGGTGATTTGCGCCGGGCGGTGCCCGAGGCCCTGTTCCCGCTTCAGGCCGCCGGAATCGAGGACGCCTACGGCTTTTCGCCCCTGTTCACCATTTCGCTCGCAAAACAACTGACCGTGGCGGTGTCCAACGACTCCGGCGCCGGCCACATGCTGGCCGTCGGCGGGGCGCCGTTGGTGTCGCTGTTCGGACGCACGGTGGCCGACAAGTTCATGCCCATGGCCCGCCGTCTGACCATCATCCGGGCCCAGGATTTCGGCGGCCGCGAGCTCGCTTCGATCCCCGTCGATGCGGTTATCGAAGCGGTGGAGGAGATGCTGGGCGGTGGCGGCGCTGAAGGCGCATAAGCCACAGCAGGACCCCCAGGGCGGGCAGCGCGATGGCGGCGCTGAAGAGGAAGAAATCGAACCACCCCAGGGATTCGGCCATCCATCCCGAGGACGCCGACAGGACGTCGCGGGCAAAGGCCATCAGCGAACTGAGCAGGGCGTACTGGGTCGCCGTGTAGGCTTGGTTGCACAGCGACGACAGGTAGGCGACGAAGGCCGTCGTCGCCATGCCGGCGGTGACGTTCTCCACCGTGATGGTCGCCATCAGCATCGGGATGTCGTGGCCGACCAGCGCCTGGACGGAGAACATCAGGGTGCCGGCGATCTGCAGCACCCCGCAGATCATCAGGCTCTTCATGATCCCCATCCGGCTGACCAGGACGCCGCCGATCAGGCCGCCGGCGATGGTCGCGCCGAGCCCGAAGACCTTGCTGACGTTGGCGATCTCAACGGTGGTGAAGCCCATCTCGAGGTAGAACGGGTTGGCCATCACCCCCAGATAGGCCTCGCCCAGCTTGTAGAGCATGATGAACAGGACGATGGCGATCCACCCCGGGCGGCTCATGAAGTCGGCGAACGGGGCGATCACCGCCTCGTGGAGCCAGGCCAGCAGGCGGGCCAGCCAGCCGGGCAGGCCGGCGGCCAGGTGGCCGGCGATCCGCTCCTCCTCCCGTTCGGCCGCCGCCACGTCATCGCCGCCCTCGGGCTCGCGGGCCAACAGCAGGACGGTCAGCATGCCGACCCCGACGAGGGCCGCCATCACCGTGTAGACCTGGGGCCAGGTCAACACCGAGGCCAGCCACAGGGCGCCGGCCCCGGCGCTCAGCATGCCGAACCGGTAGCCCAGCACGATGGCCCCGGCACCCGCCCCCTGTTCGTCTTCGCTCAGGGATTCGACCCGGTAGGCGTCGATCACGATGTCCTGGCTGGCCGAGCAGAAGGCGACCAGCAGGGCGAACAGGGCGGTGGCCAGCGGCGCCTCGGCGGGGCTGGTCGAGGCCATCCCCAGGATCGCCGCCATCAGCGCCACTTGGCTCAGCAGGGCCCAGCCCCGCCGCCGCCCCAACAGCCGGCCGAGCACCGGCAGCGGCACCCGGTCGATCACCGGCGCCCACAGGAACTTGAAGGTGTAGGGGGTGCGGACCAGCGAGAACAGGCCGATCGCGGCCAGCGACACGCCCTCGAACTTGAGCCACACCGAGAGCGTCGAGAACACCAGCAACAACGGCAAGCCGCTGGAAAACCCCAACAGCAGGATGACCAGCATCCGGCGGTCCAGGTAGACCCTGGAGGCCTCGAGCCAGGACTTCATGCCTCTAATACCAACCTGCACTAATAATGACCCATAGAGATCGCCTCGGCGTGCCGCCGGGTAGGAGGAAAGCCGCCGGCGATGCGGTGACATCGTCAAGGCTTTTCGACGCCCTCCGGCGGTACGCCGAGGCGACCGGAGGCGGCTTTCCAAGGCTTTCGGACAGCGTCGCGCGGCCCTTGTGATGGGCCGCCATCACGGCGGACCACGCTCCTAGCCGAAAGCCTTGGAAAGCCGTCTCTATGGGTCATTATTAGTGCAGGTTGGTATAACATCCCGCGAACCTTGGCCAGGGGTCGAGCGGCATCCTGTCCTACTCCGCCTTTTCCAGGAGGGCGAAGAAGTTGGCCGACCACAGCTCCGGCGGCGAGGCCAGGAGGCGGGACAGCAGGCCGTGGACCAGGCCGTCGGTGAGGCGCCTGACCGGGCTGCCCTCGAGGTGGGGATAGCACTCGGCCCCGGCATAACCGCAAGCCAGGGCCAACTGGCGGAGGCTCTCCGGGGTATAGGCCGCCCGGTGGGTGAGGTCGCCGAACTGGTACTTGGCGCCCCACGGCGAGGCCATGTTGGGAACCTTGATCACCACCTTGCCGCCGGGTTTCAGCACCCCGGCGACCAGACGCAGCAGCCGGGCGCCTTCGGCGGGCGGGAAGTGTTCCAGGACGTCGAACATCGCCACCCGGTCGAAGCGCCGCCCCTCGGCGCCGGTCTCCAGGAAGTCCAATGCCTCGGCCCGGCGGAAGTTGGCGGCCACTACCTCGGGCAGGTACCCGGCGACCTCGCCGTCGTGGTCGATGCCGATGAAGTCGCCGACCCCCTTGGCGGCCAGGTAGGCCAGGAAGAGGCCCGTCGAACAGCCGATCTCGAGCACCGACATCGCCGGCGCGCAGCCGGCCGGCCGCCAGAACTCGGCATCGAAACGGGCGATCTGCTTGGTCCCCAGGTTCGGCGGCGCATAGTTCTTGAAACGGCCGTAGGTGGCGTAGAAGTCGGTGTCGCCGGTTACGTCCATGGTCACCGATTCCCGGTCGGGGGCAACAACTCTTCGAGCAGCCGCCACACCCGATCGACGCCGATGGCGCTGATGCAGGGGAAGACGGCGCGCTTGCCGGTCCGCTTGTGGCACAGCCAGAAGCAATGGTAGCACTCCATCTCCTCGAACACGAAGCGCGCCTTGGCCGGGGTGACCTCTTGCGGGTAGGGGACGAAGCTGCCGAAGTGGCCGCCGCCGACGATGACCACGGTCGGCGTACCGAGCGCGATGCTCAGGTGGGCGGGGCCGGAATCGTTGCTGATCACGCCAGCGGCGTGGTTCATCAGGTCCAGCAGCTCCGGCAGGCTGGTCCGCCCGGTGAGGTCGATCACCCCGTCGCGTTCGGCGATGCCCCCCATCTCGCGGGGGTCGGGCCGCTCGTCGGGGGCGCCGACGAAGACCACCCGGTAGCCGCCGTCGAGCAGGCGGCGGGCCACCTCCAGGTAGCTGGCCAGCGGCCAGCGGCGGCCCGGTTCGTTGCTGCCCGGGTTGAGAACCACATAGGGCGCTCCGGGTGCGATCGGCGGCGCCTCGCGGCGCCAGGCGATGGCCGGCGGCTCGGGCGCGATGCGGCGTCCGGCGACCGTCGAGACGAACCGGTAGTGGCGGATCACCTCGTGGGTCGGATAGACGCCGGTGTCGATGACCTCGTCGACCTGGCTCAGGTAGTAGAGGTACTCGGCGCGGGTGCGTTCGCTGATGTAGGGCTGGGAGACCACCTGGCGCGGGGCGCCGGAGACCCAGACCAGGCTGTCGGCCATCAGCGCCCGGCGCAGGTAGGAATCGCAGACCGCCACCGCCGGCGCCAGCCCGCGCACCCACAACGAGACCCTGAACCGGTACAGCGGCCGGCGGGCGTAAGCGTGCTCGTCGATGACATGGACCCGGACGCCGGCGAAGATCACCTCGGCGATCGACCCCCAACTGGTGCAGCCGAGTACCGTGATGTCGTCCGGCTCGACCCCGAAGACCTCGGCGTACTGGTCCAGCGACCTGCGGAACAGCACCATGTCGCCGATGCCGTCCATGCGCACCACCAGCACCCCGCGCGGACGGCGGAACACCGGCCAGTGGCGGGCGATCAGGTCGAGCGGTCGGAACAGCCACCACCGCCGCCGCATGCCCGCCGGCAGGGTCCGCCAGGCGCCCGAGGTGACGAACCGCGAACCGGCCGTCTTCTCCCGGAAGTGGGTGTGAGCCGTCTCGTCCATGGTCCCGGGGCGTCAGCCGAACCGTCCGGCGATCAGGCGTTCCAGCGGGTCCTCGGGGCGGGCCCCGAAATGACCGATCACCGAGGCCGCCGCGATGCCGCCGATGCGCGCGCAGTCTTCCAGCGCCATCCCCCGGGTCAGACCGAAGAGGAAACCGGCGGCATAGGCGTCGCCGGCGCCGGTGGTGTCGATGACCTCGGCCACCGGCTCGGCGTCGAGGATATGGATGTCGTCGCCCGAGATCACCACCGAGCCCTTGGCGCTGCGGGTCAGGGCGGCGATCCGACAGTGGCCGCGCACCTCCTGCATGGCGGCGTCGAAGCTATCCCGGCGGTACAGGGACATGATCTCCTCGTCGTTGGCGAACAGCACGTCGACGTGGTTGTCGACCAGGTCCAGGAACTCGTCGCGGTGGCGGTCGACGCAGAACGGGTCGGACAGACTCAGCGAGACCAGGCGCCCGGCCTCATGAGCGATGGTGGCGGCCTTGACGAAGGCCTCCTTGGCCCGCGGCGGGTCCCACAGGTAGCCCTCCAGGTAGGTCACGGCGGAAGAGGCGATCAGCGTCGCGTCGATGTCCTCGGAGCCCAGCTCGACGCAGGCCCCGAGAAAGGTCTGCATGGTCCGCTGGGCGTCGGGGGTGACCAGGATCAGGCAGCGCGCGGTGGCCGGGCCGTCGCCGGCCGGGGCGGTGTCGTAGGTCACCCCCAGGGCCCGGATGTCGTGGCCGAAGATGGCCCCCAGCTGGTCGTCGGCGACCTTGCCGACGAAGGCCCCCGAGCCGCCCAGCGAGGCCAGGCCGGCCACCGTGTTGGCCGCCGAGCCCCCGGAGCACTCGATGGCCGGGGCCATCCGGGCGTAGATGTCCTCGGCGGTCTCGGCGTCGATCAGGGCCATGGTGCCCTTGACCATGTGGTGGGTGTTGAGGAACTCGTCCTCGGCGTAGGCCAACACGTCGACGATGGCGTTGCCGATACCGACCACGTCATAACGGGTTTCCGTCATCGGCTGTCCTTTGCGCGATCCGGGCGGGGCGAAACTCCGACTCGCGGAGTATACCCGCGCCGGGGCCGGGAACAAACGCCGCGAAGGGGAAGACGGGCTTGCGGCTCGGGGTCGGGGCGGATAAACAGGCGGAACCCGATCCCTCGCCAACCGCTTATTCGGAAACCTTTCGTGTTCGCAGCCTTCTCCAAAGCGATCGGCCAACTGGGCGATCCGGCCATGCGCCGGGCGGTGTGGTCCGGGCTGATCGTCGCCGTCGTCGTCTTCGCCGCCCTGTGGTCGGTGATCGGCTATCTGCTGGCCAACACCGCGCTGTTCGATTGGGGCTGGCTGGAGACCGTAACCGACATCCTCGGCGGTCTGGCCACCCTGATCCTGACCTGGGTGCTGTTCCCCGGCATCGTCTCCAGCGTCATCGCCCTGATGCTGGAGGGCATCGCCGCCGCCGTCGAGGCCCGCCACTATCCCCATCTCGGCCCGGCCCCCGGGCTGCCGTTTTCCCAAACCCTGGCGACCACCTTGAAGTTCCTGGCGGCGATGGTCCTGCTCAACCTGGCGATTCTGGTGTTCCTGTTCGTGCCGCCGGTTTTCCCTTTTGTCTTCTACGGCGTTAACGGCTATCTTCTTAGCCGTGAATATTTCGAGATGGTGGCGTTCCGACGGCTCGGCCCGGCCGACGCCAGGTCCCTGAGAAAGGCGCACCGGGGGCAGCTGTTCGTGGCCGGAGTGGTCGTCGCTTTCCTGTTGACGGTGCCGGTGGTCAACCTGCTGGCGCCGGTCGTCGCCACCGCCGTCATGGTTCACCTGTTCGAGGCCTGGCGGCCGAATGTGCGCGCCGCCTAGGCAAACCCGCGCGAGGGGGACGAAAGATCATGTTCCGCAAGACCAAAGGCGACGACGAGGGCCCCGACAAGCCAGCTTCGGGCGACGGCAAGGACATCGACGCCCCGCCCCTGAAGCCCTTTTCCAGGAAGGGCTCCCACACCCCGGGCAAGCCGCCCTCGGCGACCTCCTTCCGCCCCGAGATTCCGCGCCGCGTGGTCGACATCCCGGTCGCCCCGCGCGCCGCCAAGCGCAGCCGCCCCGGCGACGCCGACGGCAAGCGGCTGATCGTCGGCCGCGACATCTGCCTGAGCGGCGAGATCACGTCGTGCGACAAGCTGGTGATCGAGGGCCGGGTCGAGGCCTCGCTGTCCGACGCGCGGGTCATCGAGGTCTCGCCGACCGGGTACTTCAAGGGCGACGCCCAGGTCGAGGAGGCCGACATCAGCGGCCGCTACGAAGGGACCCTGATCGCCCACAAAAAGCTGATCGTGAGGGCCAGCGGACGGGTCAGCGGCTCGATCCGTTACGGGCGCATCGTCATCGAATCCGGCGGCGAGATCGCCGGCGATATGCAGAGCCTGGGCGACGGCGACCCGGCGACCGCCGACGCCCCCGCCCAACCCGCCGACGCCAAACCCGACGTCCCTTCGGAAGAGACTTGAGCCGGCCTCTTCGTTCGGCGGTGGCGGTGGCGGTGGCGGCGGTGGCGGTGTTCGCCGCCGCCTGCGACCTGATCCCTTCGGACGACGGTCCCCTCCCCCAGGCGACGCCGCCGGTCGAGAAGAGCGTGGCGGCGTCGACCGAGGACACCGCCACGGCGCCGCCGCCGGCGCCGGAACCCCAGCCCACGGGGACCCTGAGGCCGAGCCTACCCGAGGCCCGTGTAACGGCGGTCCCCGAGACCTTCCCCGATCCCGGCGAACTGTTGGGTCTCGACCGCGACGCCGTGTCGGCGCTGCTGGGGCGGCCGGAACTGCTGCGCCGCGACCCGCCCGCCGAGTTGTGGCAGTACCAGGACACGGCCTGCATCCTGGATTTGTTCCTGTACCAGCGCCAGGGCGGCGGGGCCTACACGGTGGCCCATTTCGAGGTCCGTGGGCGCAGCGTGGTCAGGGTCTCGGCCAAGGATTGCCTGCGCGCCCTGTTCCAGGCCCGGCACCACAAGCAGGCCGGCTGATCCAGGACACGAGCGACATCGCCGCGGGATGGCGGCGAATCATCGCTTGCACGAAGCCTTGTGTATGTTTAAATTAATCACACAATTTCCCCGTTAAATATGCCGGAGCGACCGTGCCCGACCCCCACCGCATCCTGCTGATCGTCTCCGGAGGCATCGCCGCCTGCAAGTGCCCGGAGCTGATCCGCCGGCTGCGCGAGCATGGGTTCGCGGTCCGCTGCATCCTGACCCGGGGCGGCGCCCGGTTCGTCACCCCGCTGTCGCTGGCCGCGCTCAGCGAGGACCGGGTCTACGAGGACCTGTTCTCGTTGACCGACGAGAGCGAGATGGGCCACATCCGCCTGTCCCGGGAAGCCGCCCTGGTGCTGGTCGCCCCGGCGACCGCCAACATCCTGGCCAGGATGGCCGTTGGCATCGCCGACGACCTGGCGACCACCACCCTGCTGGCCACCGACAAGCCGGTGATGGTGGCCCCGGCGATGAACGTGGCGATGTGGAACCACCCCGCCACCCAAGCCAACCTGGCGACCCTGGAAGGGCGCGGGGTGATGCGCGTCGGTCCGTTCGAGGGCGACATGGCGTGCGGCGAATGGGGCATGGGCCGGATGGCCGAGCCCGACGACATCGTCGCCGCCGTCGAGGCCTTCTTCCATGCCTCGGGGCGGCTGCGCGACCGCCGCGCCCTGGTCACCAGCGGCCCCACCCACGAGGCCCTCGATCCGGTGCGCTACCTGACCAACCGCTCCTCGGGCAAGCAGGGCCACGCCATCGCCGCCGCGCTGGCCCGGCTGGGAGCGCAAACGACGCTCGTTTCGGGACCGACACATTTGGCCGATCCGCCGGGGGTCGGCGTCGTTCACGTCGAATCCGCCGAGCACATGCTGGACGCCTGCAAGCGGGCGCTGCCGGTGGACGTCGCGGTGTGCGCGGCCGCCGTCACCGACTGGCGGGTCGCCGAGCCGGCCGCCGCCAAGCTCAAGAAGGACAAGGACCGGGGACCGCCGTCCCTGGAGCTGGTCGAGACCCCGGACATCCTGGCGGCGCTCGGCGCCCCCGGCGCGGAGCGCCCCCGGCTGGTGATCGGCTTCGCCGCCGAGACCGAGCAGGTGGTCGCCGGGGGGCGCGCCAAGCGCCAAGCCAAGGGCTGCGACTGGATCCTCGCCAACGACGTCTCGCCGACCGCCGGCACCTTCGGCGGCGACTCCAACACCGTGCACCTGATCGCCGGCCCCGAGCAGGTCGAGGACTGGCCGCGGATGACCAAGGCCGAGGTCGCCGAGCGCCTGGCCGAACGCATCGCCGAGGCCCTGGAGGACGGGCGATGAACGCCCTCGAGGTGACCATCGTGCGCCTGCCCCACGGCGCCGACCTGCCCCTTCCGGTCCCGGCCACCCCCAACAGCGCCGGGGTCGACCTGCTGGCGGCGGTCGAGGGGCCGGTGGTCCTGAAGCCCGGGATGCGGGCCCTGATTCCCGCGGGCATCGCCATCGCCCTGCCGTCCGGCTACGAGGCCCAGGTCCGGCCGCGCTCGGGCCTGGCGCTCGAGCACGGGGTGACGGTGCTCAACGCGCCGGGCACCATCGACGCCGACTACCGGGGAGAGATCGGGGTGGTCCTGGTCAACCTGGGCGACGAGTTGTTCCGCATCGAGCGCGGCATGCGGATCGCCCAGATGGTGGTCGGAGCGGTCGGCCCGGTGGCCTGGAACGAAGTCGAACGGCTGCCCGAGAGCGTCCGCGGCGACGGCGGTTTCGGTTCCACCGGCACCGGAAAGTAAGAGTGAGTGGCCATGTTGCGACTGTCAAACAAGATGTTGTTCGCCATCGAGGCGGTCCTCGACATTGCCTTCCACGCCGGTGGCGGTCCGGTCCAGAGCCGCGAGATCACCCGCCGCCAGGGCATCCCCCGGCGCTATCTGGAACAGGCGCTTCAGCACCTGGTCCGCAGCGGGGTGCTGGTCGGCGTCCGCGGCCCGCGGGGCGGCTACCGGCTGGCCCGCGAGCGCCGGCGGATCACCGTCGGCGACATCGTCCGGGTGGTCCGGGAGATGGAGACCGACAACGACCCCCTGCAGGACGGCGGCGGATCGGAACTGGGCCGCAAGGTGGTGCACCCGATGTGGGCGGGGCTGCAGGACGACATCATGTCCCGCCTCGACGTCATTACCATCGACGACCTGTGCACCCAGGCCAACGATTCGGGAATCGTCAGCGAAGGCAGCAAGAAACTCGACTTTTCCATATGAAAGAGACCACGTCATGAATGAACAACGCCCCTCCCAACGGCATGATGTGGAATTCCGCGGGCGGATCTACGACAACCTCACCGAAACCATCGGCGCCACCCCGCTGGTCCGTCTCGCCAGGCTGGCCGCCGAGGCCGGTTCCAAGGCCGAGCTCGTCGGCAAGTGCGAGTTCTTCAACCCGCTGTCCTCGGTCAAGGACCGCATCGGCCTGGCCATGATCGAGGCCGCCGAGGCCGAGGGCCGGATCGGCCCCGACACGGTCATCGTCGAGCCGACCTCGGGCAACACCGGCATCTCGTTGGCCTTCGTGTGCGCCGCCAAGGGCTACCGGCTGATCCTGACCATGCCCGAAAGCATGTCGGTGGAACGGCGCAAGATGCTGGCCCTGCTCGGCGCCGAGCTGGAGTTGACCCCGGCCGAGAAGGGAATGCCCGGGGCCATCGCCAGGGCCGGGGAGTTGCTCGACGAACTGCCCGACGCGATCATGCCCCAGCAGTTCGAGAACCCCGCCAACCCCGAGGTCCACCGCCGGACCACCGCCGAGGAGATCTGGCGCGACACCGACCACCGGGTCGACGTGGTGGTCGGCGGGGTGGGCACCGGGGGCACCCTGACCGGCGTCGCCGAGGTCATCAAGGCGCGCAAGCCCGACTTCAAGTTCATCGCCGTCGAGCCCGAGGACAGCCCGGTGCTGTCGGGCGGCGCTCCCGGTCCCCACAAGATCCAGGGCATCGGCGCCGGCTTCGTGCCCGCGGTCCTGAATACGGAGATGATCGACGAGATCCTCAAGATCGGCAACGAAACCGCCTTCGCCACCGCCCGCCGGGTGGCCCGAATCGAGGGCCTGCCGGTCGGCATCTCCTCGGGCGCCGCCCTGGCCGCCGCCCTGGAGGTCGCCGAGCGCCCGGAGATGGCCGGCAAGATGATCGTCATCATCCTTCCCGACTTCGCCGAGCGCTACCTGTCGACGGCCCTGTTCGAGGATCTAGTGTCCTGAATCATCTAAATTGCACCCCTACGATCGCTTTTCCCGTCCCCTCGGGGCGTCGGAAGGGCTTGTCGATGGGCCGGCATCGCCCGCGCCTTCCCTCCTGCCGAGGAAACGGGAAAAGCGATCGTAGGGATGCAATTTAGATGATTCAGGACACTAGCCTGACGATGGACTTCGGCGAGGACCAGATCCAGCGCTACGCCCGCCATATCCTGCTCCGCGAGGTCGGCGGCGAGGGACAGGCCAAGCTGCTGGAGTCCAAGGTGCTGGTGGTCGGCGCCGGCGGGCTGGGGTCGCCGGTCCTGCTCTACCTGGCCGCCGCCGGGGTCGGCACGCTGGGCGTCATCGACGACGACGTGGTCGACCTCTCCAACCTCCAGCGCCAGGTGGTCCACACCACCGACGGCATCGGCCGGCCCAAGGTGGAGAGCGCCAAGGAGACACTGGCCGCCATCAACCCCGAGGTCCGCGTCATCACCCACAACCGGCGCCTCGACGCGGGCAACGTCGCCGAGGTGATCTCCGGATACGACCTGGTGGCCGACGGCTGCGACAACTTCGAGACCCGGTTCCTGGTCAACGACGCCTGCTATTTCGCCGCCAAGCCCCTGGTCTCGGCGGCTATTCTCCGCTTCGACGGCCAGGTGTCGACCTTCAAGGCCTACGCCGGGGGGCCGTGCTACCGCTGCCTGTTCCGCGAGCCGCCGCCCCCGGGCCTGATCCCCACCTGCGCCGAGGCCGGGGTGCTGGGGGCGCTGTGCGGGATGCTGGGCTCGCTGCAGGCGACCGAAGTCCTCAAGGAGCTGCTCGGCATCGGCGACGGGCTGTCCGGGTGGCTGGTGATCTACGACGCGCTGGCCGTCACCTTCCGCAAGATCAAGGTGGGCAAGGACCCCGGCTGCCCCCTGTGCGGCGACTCGCCGACCATCACCGGCCTCGGCTAGGGATTATTTCTTCCGCCGCACCAGGACGTAGAGCGCCCCCTCGCCGCCGTCGCGGGGCGCGGCGTGGGAGAAGGCGATCATGCGCGAGCGGTTGGGCGGCTGGTTGAGCCACCCGGGAACCGCCCCGCGCAGCACCCCGGACTTGCCGGTGATGACCAGAACGCAGCGCCGACCGGCCCCCTGGCAGGCCTCGAGGAAGGCGGACAGCGCCCGATGGGCCTCGATCTGGGTCAGGCCGTGGAGGTCGATCCGGGCCTCGATCGCCATCTGCCCGCGCTTGAGCCGCAGCGCCGTGCGCCGATCGACCCCGGCCATCGAGCCGTGGCCGAGCTCGGGCAGGCGCGGCGAGGGGGGTGGCGGCGGGACCTCGGGCGGCGGAGCCGTCTTCTCCGGATCGCCGGCGGCCGGCGGCGGCGGGGTGTCGTCGAGGCCGGCCGGCGGCGTGGGCAGCGGCGCTTTGTCGCGCCCCGACAACGGTACGACGCCGTCGGTCACCCGGCGCCACAGGTCGCTCTCCTCGCCGCGCAGCGGACGCCCGCGACGGGGCGGCCGGGCGGCCGGGATCATCCTTGCTGGTCATCGACCAGGACGATGTGCAGGCGGCGCGGGCCGTGGACGCCTAGTTGCAGGGTCTGCTCGATGTCGCCGGTGCGCGACGGCCCGGTGATCAAGTTGACCACCCGCGGCATGAAGCCTTCGTTGCCGGCCCCGGCGCGGAGTCGCTTCCAGACATCCTCGTAGGCGCTCTCGATGCTCGAGGCCGCCAGCACCACGATGTGGGTGTCGGGCAGGAAGTTGAGGGTGGTCGGGCTGTCGGGGCCCGACAGCAGGATCAGGGTCCCGGTCTCGGCGACGCCGGCCATGGCGCCGGTAACCGATACCGGGTCCGTGTCCTCCGCCTTGCCGTAGGTCACGCTCAGCAAGGGTTGTTCGGACCACGGAATGTTTTCGAGCCGGGCCTCGGGGGCCACCTTGAGGGTCGTTGGCAGGTTGTTGGCGGCGAGGAACGCGGCCACGGCCCCCGCCACCGCGGCGAAGTCCGCGACCCGCGCCGTGGTGGCGTCGACCCGTTCGGCCTCGGCGATGAACCGGTCGGCTCGCGCCGCCTTCTCCGGGCGTCCCCGTTGGGGCACCAGCGCGGCCTCGGCGGAGGCCAGGCGGTCCTCGAGCGCCGCCGCGGCTTGGCCCGCCAGCGGACCTCGTTCCAGGCTGGCCCGGATGGCCGACAGGATGCGGTCCCGGGAGTCGCTCACGAGCCGCCCCCCCGGCGCCGTGCCCACATTCGCTGGAAGGTCCGCCCCTGGGGGGTCGGGATGTCGCGCGATGCCGTCCAGGCGCCGGCCAGGGGCAGTCTCGACAGGCGTCCCCGGCGCCGCCCCAGGGCCCCCAGCAGCGCCGCCCCGAGGCCGCTCGCCAGGCGGTACAGGGTCGGCCGGCGAGCCACGAACGCCCACGCCTTGAGGGCCAGGCGGCCGGCCGCCGGGCTTCTTTTTTCCTCGAACTGGCGGCGCCGCCAGTGGCGGATCATCCTCGGCAGGGGGATGCGCACCGGGCAGATGCTCTCGCACTTGCCGCACAGGGTCGAGGCGTTGGGCAGGTCGGCGGCCTCCTCGATGCCGATCAGGCCGGGGACCAGGACTTTGGCCATGGGCCCCGAGTACACCCAGCCGTAGGCGTGGCCGCCGATCGCCTTGTAGACCGGGCAGTGGTTGAGGCAGGCGGCGCAGCGGATGCAGCGCAGCATCTCGCGGAACGGCCCGCCCAGCATCTCGCTTCGTCCGTTGTCGAGGAGGATGACGTGGAACTCCGCGGGGCCGTCGGTGTCGCCCTCGCGGCGCCGCCCGGTGGCGAAGGTCGTGTACACCGACATCTCCTGGCCGGTAGCGCTACGGGCCAGCACCCGGAGGATGGTGGTCGCGTCCTCCAGCGTCGGCACCACCTTCTCCAGACTGGCGACGGTAATGTGGACCCGGGGCAGGGTCATGGTCAGATCGGCGTTGCCCTCGTTGGTCACCACCACCACCGAGCCGGTCTCGGCGATCAGCATGTTGGCCCCGGTGATGCCGACATCGGCGTCGAGGAAGCACCGGCGCAGTACGGTCCGCGCCTCGTCCAGCAACTGGCGGGGTTCGCCCAGCGGGCGGTCGGCGGGGAACTGGCGGTGCTTGTCGCGGAACACCTCGGCCACCTGCTCCTTGGACAGGTGGATGGCCGGGGCGATGATGTGGCTGGGCGGCTCGTGGCGAAGCTGGATGATGTACTCGCCGAGGTCGGTCTCCACCGGGGTGATGCCGTTGGCCTCCAGGTGTTCGTTGAGGCCGATCTCCTCGGTGATCATCGACTTGCTCTTGGTCACGGTGCGGGCGTCGGCGCTCCGGCAGATGCCGAGGATTGCCTGGCGGGCCTCGGCGGCGTCGCGGCACCAGTGGACGTGGCCGCCCTGTTCGCGGACCCGGTCCTCGAAGCGCTCGAGGTAGAAGTCCAGGTTGTCGAGCGTGTGGTCTTTGAGCGCGGTGGCGGCGTCGCGCAGGTCCTCGAACTCGGGCAGGCGGTCGATCGCCTTCAGGCGCATCACCGGGAACCCCAGCGACAGCTTGGCCAGCGCCGCCTGCAATTTGTCGTCGGCGAGCGCCTTCCTGACGTTGTCGTCGAACCGGTGGGCGGTGGACTCCATGGCCCAGGCTCAGGCCCCGTCCTCGCCCTCGCCGATGGGCGGCGTATCGACGGTTCCGGCCAGAACCTCGGCGATGTGGCGCACCCGCACCGGCGAGGAGCGGCGCTTCAGCCGTCCGGCGATGTTGAGCAGGCACCCCATGTCGCCACCCAGCAGGGTGTCGGCGCCCGAGGCGATGATGTCGTCCACCTTGTCCTCGACGATGCGCCCGGAGATGTCCGGGTACTTGACGCAGAACAGGCCGCCGAATCCGCAGCAGGTCTCGGCGGCGGCCGATTCCGTGACCTCGAGTCCCCGGACCTGGTCCATGAGGGCGCGGGGTTGTTCCTTGATCCCCAGTTCGTGAAGGCCGTCGCAACTGTCGTGGTAGGTGACGGTGGCCGGGAATTCCGCATCGATTCCATCGACGTGCAGGACGTCCTCGAGAAAGGAGATAAGCTCGAAGGTGCGTTCCGCCAGGCCCCGGGCGCGCTCGGCCATCGCCCCGTCGCCCTCGAACAGCGCCGGATAGTGGACCTTGATGGTCGAGGCGCACGACCCCGACGGCGCGACCACGTAATCGAAGGCCTCGAAGGCCTCGATCACCCGGACGGCGAGGGCCCGGGTGTCCTCCTGGTCGCCGGAATTGTAGGCCGGCTGGCCGCAGCAGGTCTGGTCGCCGGGCACCGACACCCTGCACCCGGCGTCCTCGAGCAGCTTGACGGCGGCGAAACCGACCGCCGGACGCATCACATCGACCAGGCAGGTGACGAACAATCCGACATGGGGAGCAGTCGACGTCATGAGCGAAGAATGGTGTCTAAACCGGTCAAAGACAACCGGTTTCGGGAACTCCGGCCGTCATCTGGCCTTCGGCAGCAGCAGGTAGTAGCGGCCCCGTTGTTTCATCGCCCCGGCCCTCTCGGCCGCCGCCTCGCCGTAGCCCCAGAACAGGTCGCCGCGGACCGGGCCCTTGATGGCGCTGCCGGTGTCCTGGGCGATGACCAGCCGGCGCAGCGGCCGGTTGGCGTCCAACGGATCGGTGGTGTCCAGCCACACCGGCAGGCCCAGGGGCACGAAGCGACGGTCGACGGCCAGGCTGCGTCCCGGGGTCAGGGCCGCGCCCTGGGCGCCGATTGGGCCGTCGCCCGGGCGTTCGGCAAAGAAGATGTAGGACGGGTTGCGCTTCATCAGCTCCGCCCCCTGCCGGGGATGGGCGGCGATCCAGCGACGGATGGCCTGCATCGACATCTCCTCCCTGGCGATCTCGCCGCGCTCGATCAGCAGCCGGCCGATGGAGACGTAGGGGTGGCCGTTGCGCCCGGCGAAGCCCAGCCGCACCACCCGGCCGTCTTCCAGGACCACCCGTCCCGAACCCTGAACGTGAAGGAAGAAGGCGTCCACCGGGTCGTCCACCCACAGCAGCTCCAGCCCGCGCCCGGCCAGGGCGCCGGCTTCGATCTCGGGGCGGCCGTGGTAGGGCACCAGGCGGTCGGCGCCGGTCAGGTCGTCGGGAAGGCCGTGGATCGGCACCTTGTAGGGGCCGTGCCGGGTTCGGGAGCCGCGCAGTTCGGTTTCGAAGTAGCCGGTGAACAGGCCTTCGGGACCGTCGTCGCCGGCGGCCAGGTGGGGCACGAACCAGGTCTCGAAGAAGACGCGGGCGGCGCCGGAGTCGCCGCTCCGCAACCCGGCGGCGGCGGCGCAGATCGGCCGCCAGTCGGCGATCCGCCCGCCGAGTCCCCCGCTGCCGAGCCGGCGTTCGGGGGGCTGGCGCAGCAGACGGTCGCAGGAACGGCGCAAGGCCGTCACGGCACCATCGTGGGCGTCGTCGCGCCATCCGGGAAGGTGTTCGAAGGTAGTCGCCGTCAAGGTCAACCGGGCGCCCGGCGGTATCGGTTCGACGGGCGCCTTCGGCGGCGCGCACGCCGTCATCACGGCGAGCACCGCGACGAGCGGCGACGGAACCTTAATCAAGGCTGCGGGTGGCGACCAGCATCCAGTTGGGGTCACGGGTCCGGGTGTCGTGGGAGAAGGTCCAGAAATCGGTAACCTCGATGACCGCGTTGGGGTCGCCGCCGACCACGTCGCCGTTCTCATCCAGGGTGGCGTTGATCTGGTCGCTGACGAACTTGGTCGTGATATGGGCGGTGTGGTCTTCCATGTAGGCCTCGACGATATCCACCGAGGTGATCCCGATCAGGGTATCCTCCAGGGTCTCGCCGGCCCTTTCGCGGTCGCCGATGGAACGCGAGAAGTTGCCGAATACCTCGGGGCTGAGCAGGGACTTCAGGGACTTGGTGTCGCCCGCCGCATAGGCGTTGAGAATCAGTTCGAAGGCGATGCGGGCTCCGGAGAGGAACTCCTTGCGGTCGAAATCGTGGTCGACCCTGCTGATCGCCAACAGTCCGGTTTCCAGCGGATCCCGTGGTTCCTCTTCGTCCAGGGGAGCCTCCTGTTCGGGTTCGAGGAAACTCTTGTCGGGCAATTGGACCACGTTGTCCTCGGTCTGTTCCATCCGCTCCCGGAAGGAGAGCGAGTCCCGATTCTCGTTTTCATGACCGTCCCGGCGACCGAGCACGCGGCGCAGGCGCAGGATCAGGAACGCCGCGACCATGGCGAACAGAATGATGTCGAAGAATTGAAACCCGTCGCCCATGTATTTTCCACCGCCGGGGACCGCCGGCTGGACCGCCGGGTGTCCCTAGGTTAAACACGTCCGAATAGGGTAGCGGCTTGCCATACCCAGGTCCAGCCGACTTTCCAAGCGTGTCGTCTCCGTCTTAGATATGTCTTCGATCTGAATAGGGCAAGTATGGGTATATATTTCTTGATCGCCTTCATCGCCGTGCCGATTCTGGAGATCGCGGTGTTCATCGAGGCCGGAGGCCGGCTCGGGGTGTGGCCGACGGTCGGCACGGTGGTCCTGACCGCGATGGCGGGCATGGTCTTGCTGCGCGTGCAGGGGCTGGCCACCCTGTTCCGGGTCCAGGAAAGTCTGAACCGGGGTTTGTTGCCCATCGACGAAGTGTTCGACGGCCTGTTCCTGTTGGCCGCCGGGGCCCTGTTGCTGATCCCGGGATTCGTCACCGATGCCGCCGGGCTGTTGCTGTTCGTGCCGGCGCTGCGCAAGAGTGCCCGGGGGCTCCTGGAACGGCGCCTGAAGGCTTCGGGAAAGATCGATCCGGCGGCCACGAGCCGATGGAACGGGGTCACCGTCATCGACGGCGACTTCCACGAGGTCCGGAACGACGACGTCAGCCCGGCCAACGACGATGACAGGCCGCCGCCGTCCCTGCTCCGTTGACAGGCGGTTGTCCCGCAACCCTATCCGTGATAGCCACTGCGCGAGCGAACACAGGGAGAGCGATCATGAGCCCGCAGGACAACGAATCGAAGACCGACGACGCCGAGTCCCCGTCCCCGGTGGCCACTTCGGAGAAACCCGGCCCCGGCACCGCCCAGCCGCCCCTGGCCGTCGCCGCCCAGTACATCAAAGACCTCTCGTTCGAGGCTCCGTCCTCTCCGGAAATTCTCGCCGAGATGCAGAAGGATGCCCCCGAAATCTCGGTCAACGTCAATGTCAACGTCCACCCCAAGCAGGAACCCGTGTTCGAGGTGATCCTCCACCTCAGGGCCGAATGCACGGTTACGAAGAAGACGGCATTCATCCTGGAGCTCGAGTACGGCGGCCTGTTCAGCGTCAACGTGCCGGCCAAGAACCTGCAGCCCGTATTGTTGATCGAATGCCCGCGGTTGCTGTTTCCCTTTGCCCGCAACATCCTCGCCGAAGTCTCGCGCGACGGCGGTTTTCCGCCGCTGATGCTGGGCCCGGTAGACTTCGCCGCCATGTACCAGAACCAACAGACCCAGGCCCAGCAGACCGGCGGAATCAAACCGCAGACGGAATAATTCCGAAGGCCTCAAGCGGACCAGATCGGCGAGTCCAGTTTCTTCAGGAACCGGGCGTGGGCCTCTTCCTCCTCGGGCGTCGGGACATGGGGCCGGGGCGGACGGACGGTCTCCGGGCCGCCGGCGGCGGCTTGATCCCCGGCGGCGGCGGCGTTGGCGGCCAGTTGCAGATCGGCCTGGCGGCCGCCGACCAGTTCCAGATAGACGTCGGCCAGCAGCCGGCAGTCCTTGAGGGCGCCGTGAAGGGTGCGCTCGGCGAGTTCGATCCGGAACCGCTTGCACAGGGCGTCCAGGCTGGCTTGGGCGCCCGGGAACTTGCTTCGCGCCAAGCGCACGGTATCGACCACCCGCTGGCGCGGCAGAGGCGGCCGGCCCAGCCGGGCCAGCTCGGTGTCGATGAAACCGAGGTCGAAGTCGGCGTTGTGGATGACCAACGGGGATTCGCCCAGGAATTCCAGGAAATCGTCCACCATCTCGGCGAACAGCGGCTGGCCGGCAAGGAACTCGTCGGACAGCCCGTGTATGGCGAGGGCTTCCTGGGGCATCTCCTTTTCAGGGTTCAGGTAACGCTGGAAGGTACGGCCGGTGGCCATGTGGTGGGCCAGCTCGACGCACCCGATATCGACGATCCGATGACCGGCGCCGGGATCGAGTCCGGTGGTTTCGGTATCTAGGACGACTTCACGCATCTTCCAGCCACGACCGGGGCCATTTGGTGCCACGCCTTCGCGCCGCCACTTTGACGATGTTCTCGATGGCGCGCAAGCTGTATGCCCGCCCTTTTCCGGTATCGACCACGAAATCGGCGCGGCGCCGTTTGTCGGCGTCCGGCATCTGGTGGGCGAGGATGGAGGCGAAGCGCCGGCGGGTCATTCCGGGACGCGACAGGGCCCGTTCCTCCTGCATCGCGCGGGGGGCGGAGACCACCACCACCGCGTCGCACCGCCCCTCGCCACCGGTCTCGAACAACAGCGGGATATCGAGGACCACCACCGGTCGTCCCTCGGCGGCGGCGTTCAGGAACTCGATTTGCCGGTGGCGCACTTTCGGGTGGACGATCGCCTCCAGACGCGACAGGGCCTCGTCGTCGCCGAACACCAGCCGGGCCAGGACCCGGCGATCGATGGCGCCGGCGGCGGCGGCTTCCGGGAAGGCGATCGCGACCTCCGCCACTATCGATTCGTCTTCGGCCAGCAACGCGTGAACCGCTTCGTCGGAGTCGTGCACCGGGACGCCCAGGGAGCGGAAGTCCTCGGCGGCGCAGGTCTTGCCCATGGCGATGGAACCGGTCAGGCCGAGGATCATCATCGCCCGACCCCGGCGAGGACGTGGTCGCGCAGCTCGTCGGTGACCTCGGGATCGACCCCGAACCAGGCGGCGAAGCCGGCCCGGGCCTGATGGAGCAACATGCCGATCCCCTCCACGGTCCGGTTACCGCGCGCCGTCGCCGTCTTCAGCAGAGGGGTGATACGGGGCGCATAGACGATATCGTAGACCATCGCCCCGGGCGGCAGCCGCGACAGGTCAAGCTCCAGCGGCGGCTTGCCGGTCATTCCCAGGACCGTGCAATTGACCACCAGACCAGCACCGTCCAGCGCCGCCGCCCGGTCGTCCCATGGACATACCTGGATCGTCCCCCCGTGGCCATCGGCGAGATCGTCGGCCAGGGCCTCGGCGGGCAACTGCCAAAAGTTGAACAGCCGCAATTCGGAGACCCCGGCGTCAAGCAGGGCGGCGACCACGGCCCGCGCCGCGCCGCCGGCGCCGAGGACCACCACCGGTGCCGAGGCGGGGTTCCAGTCCGGAGCCCCGGCCTTGAGATTCTCGAGGAACCCATAACCGTCGGTGTTGCGGCCCTCGAGGCGGCCTTCGGCGTCGATCACCACCGTGTTGACGGCGCCGATCCGACGGGCCTCGGCGGACAGTGAATCCATGACCCCCAGGGCCGTCTCCTTGTGGGGTACGGTGACGTTGACCCCGGCGAACCCGCGTTGGGGCAGGTCCCGCAAGACGGCCGCGACGTCTTCCGGCTTGACGGCCAGAGGGACATAGGAGCCGTCGATGCCGTACCTGTCGAGCCAGTAGCCATGAAGCCGGGGTGACAGGGAATGGCCGACGGGCCATCCCATGATTCCGGCCCGGCGTGTCTTCACCGTCGGTGCCATGGGCTCATTCTATCACTCCCTGCCGGCGCAGGAACGACAACAGGGGAAGCAGGGGCAGGCCGAGGACGGTGAAATAGTCGCCCTCGATCCGTTCGAAGAGTTGCGCGCCGAGACCCTCCAGGCGATAGACGCCGACCGAGTCCAGGGCTTCCGCTCCGGCCCGTTCCAGGTAATTCGAGATGAAGGCGTCGTCGAAGGAACGCATGATGAGCCGCGCCGTATCGACGTGCCGCCACAGGCGTCGGCCGTTTCGCATCGCGCACACGGCGCTGACCAGGGAATGACTTCGTCCGCGGAGTTTCCTCAGGTGGGCCGCCGCCTGCCGCTTGTCGGCTGGCTTGTCGAGCCAGTCCCCGCCGCACTCCAGGATCTGGTCGGCGGCGATGACCAGGGCATGGGGGTGGCGCTTGGAGACCGCGCCGGCCTTGGCTTCGGCCAGGGCATCGGCGGCACCGGCGGCGCCAGTGGACAGATATGCCCTCTTGAGCGGTCCTTTGTCGATGGCCGCCGGATCGCAAACGTGGTCGATTCCCGCTCCCTCGAGCAGGCGCGAGCGAATACGGCTGGCCGAAGCCAGGACCAACGGGCCGTAATCGGTCAGGAATATTGCTCCCGGCGGCGGTTGTAGAGTTGCAGGATGGTCGCCGCGGTTTCCTCGATCGACTTGCCGGTGACGTTGATCACCGGCCAGTTGTGCTTGGCGAACAGACGCCGGGCGCCGTTGATCTCGTTGGAGACCGTTTCGAGATCGATATAGTCCGTTTCCTCGTCCTGCTTGAGCATTTTCAGCCGGCTCCGGCGGATCTGGATCAGCCGTTTGGGGTCCTTGGTCAGGCCGACGATAAGCGGATTGTTGGTCTCGGTCACCTCCGTGGGCAACGGGCAGCCGGGAACGATGGGGACGTTGGCGGCCTTGATCCCGCGGTTGGCCAGGTAGATGCAAGTCGGCGTCTTGGAAGTCCGCGAAACGCCGAGGACGATCACGTCGGCCTGTTCCAGGCTCCTCACGGATTGCCCGTCGTCGTGGCTGAGCACGAACTGCATGGCCTCGATTCGGTTGAAGTATTCGGCGTTGATGGCATGCTGGCGGCCAGGCTTGGGGTGACTCTCGACGCCCAGATACCGGCCTATGGCATTGACCAACGGATCGAGGACGGCCAGACACGGCGATTCGAGTCGCCGGCAACCTTCCATCAGAGCCTCGCTCAACCCGGAATCGACCAGGGTGAAAAGAACGAAGCCTGGATTCTTCTCGATGCCGGCGATGATTTCCTCGATCTGGCCCCGGTTGCGGACCATGCTCCATACATGCTCGGTGGCCTGGATATCGTCGAAATATCCCAGACAGGCCCGACCCATGGTATTCGCCGTCTCGCCGGTGGAATCGGAAACCAAGTGCAGATGAAACGTCTTCATGACATGTTCATATCCTTGGATCCTATGGATAAATCAGGGAAAAAGCCGCTCCAAGGAGTTTACTTTCAGTCAGTCCCGAAACGTCCGTGGTTCATACATCCGATGTTCCCGTGCGAATAACATTATACATGTTTACGCAAAGCCTGGACAAATACGATCGAAAACAAAATTTTCCCCGGGTTCCCCGTTTTTGGACAATACTGGAAAGAAAGCGTATTTTCTTGTAATCGTCCCGGCGCCAACAGCTTTCCCACATCTCCAATGCCTTGGAAGGACGGCTCCTGGTTTATCTCCACCCGGTCTATGGATAACCGACAATCCCCACCTTTCACCGCACTACAACAACAACTAAATTACTTATATAAAAATATGTTTTTTAAGATGAACGGGACAATATTGCGGATAAGTTTCGAGGGACGGTGCCGACGGCTATGACAAAACCCCTGCTCCGCGCCTTGAAGGGCGAGACTCTTTCGCGGCCGCCGTTCTGGTTCATGCGTCAAGCCGGCCGTTACCTTCCCGAGTACCGCAAGGTACGCCGGAAGTCGAAGGACTTCCTCGAGTTCTGCTATACTCCGGACCTGGCCATCGAGGTGACACTGCAACCGTTACGCCGCTATGGCATGGACGGGGCGATCCTGTTCAGCGACATCCTCGTCGTTCCCGATGCCTTGGGCCAAAAGGTGTCGTTCGTGGAAGGGCAGGGGCCGATCCTGGAAGCCATCCGTTCGCCATCCGACCTCGATGCCCTCGATATCGAAGGCGTCGACGAACATCTGGCACCGGTGTTCGAAATCATTCGCGGACTGAAGCAGGAAATTCCTCCCGATACGGCATTGATCGGATTCGCCGGGGCGCCATGGACGGTGGCCGTCTACATGGTCGAAGGCCGGGGCGGCACCGACTGGGGGCGGATCAGGAACTGGGCCTATCGAGCGCCCGAGGAGTTCCAGAAACTGATCGACCTGGTCCTCGACGCGACCTCGCGCTACCTGTTGGAACAGATCAGGAACGGCGCGGAAGTCATTCAACTGTTCGATACCTGGGCCGGAATCCTCGGCGAATCCCAGTTCCGGAAGTGGGTCATCGAGCCGACCGCCGAAATCGTCCGTAGACTCAAGGCCGCGGCGCCGGACGTACCGGTGATCGGCTTTCCCCGCGGCGCCGGTGTCCTCTATCTGGATTACATCACCCAAACCGGCATCGACGGCATCGGAGTGGACAGCACCGTTCCCTCGGCGTGGATGGCGGAGTACCTGCAGGGACGGTGTACGGTGCAGGGGAACCTGGACAACCAGGCACTGGTCGCCGGGTCTCCGGCGCTGGAACGGGAAACCACGCGGATCCTCGAGACGCTGTCCGGGGGACCGTTCATTTTCAACCTGGGTCACGGCATCCTTCCCGAGACGCCGCCCGAACATGTCGCCCGCCTATCGGAAATGATCCGGGGTTGGTCGGGCCCGGAACGATAGGATGTCGAAGCTGGCGGTGGTCCTGTTCAACCTCGGAGGCCCGGACCGTCTCGAGTCCATGGAGCCTTTCCTTTTCAACCTGTTCCGCGATCCCGCCATCATCGGCGCCCCGAACCCCGTGCGATGGATTCTCGCCAAGTGGATGTCCCGGCGGAGAGCGCCGATCGCCAGGGAGATCTACGCCAGGATAGATGGTCGCTCGCCCCTCCTCGAGCTGACCCGCGACCAGGCAGCGGCCCTCGAGGAACGACTCGGCAGCCAGGACCAGGCGAAGGTCTTTGTCGCCATGCGCTATTGGCATCCGATGAGCGACGAGACGGCGGCCGAGGTGGCCGCCTTCGACCCCGACGAGATCATCCTGCTGCCGCTCTATCCCCAGTTCTCGACCACCACTACCGGCTCTTCGCTGAAGGATTGGAAACGGGCGGCGGCGGCGGCCGGGTTGACGGCGCCGACGCGGGCGGTGTGCTGCTACCCCGTGGAGCCCGGTTTTGTCGGTTCCATGGCCGAGCTGGTCCGCGAAGGCATCGAACGGATCTCCGCCGCCGGACCCCCGAGGGTCCTGTTCTCGGCCCACGGCCTGCCCAGGCGGGTGATCGAGCGGGGCGATCCTTATGCATGGCAGGCGGAGAAAACGGCCCGGGCGATCGCCGACTCGCTGAAACAACCCGATCTCGATTGGGTGCTGTGCTATCAAAGTCGGGTCGGACCCATGGAATGGATCGGACCGTCGATCGAGGATGAGCTCAAACGGGCGGCCGGCGACCGCAAGCCGGTAGTGGTGGCGCCCATCGCCTTCGTTTCCGAACACTCGGAAACCCTGGTCGAACTGGACATCAAGTACCGGGACATGGCCCAACGGTTGGGGGTGCCGGACTTCGTCCGGGTGCCGACGGTGGGGACCATGGAGCGGTTCGTCGCCGGCCTGGCCGGTCTGGTGGGGAAGGCGCGGGCGGCGGCGGGCGACCTTTACGCGGATGGCGGCGGCCGGCCCTGCCCGGCGGTCGTTGGAGGATGCCCCAACCGAGGCGTCCACGAACCGGGATAGAATCGGATGTTGGAACTGTCGGCGACCACCTATGCCTGGATGAAGGCGCTGCACATCATCTTCGCCATCGCCTGGTTGGCCGGGCTCTTCTACCTGCCCCGGCTCTACGTCTATCACACCCAGGTGGCGACGGGCTCGGAGGCCTCGGAGACCTTCAAGGTAATGGAGCGCAAGCTGCTCGGGATGATCATGCACCCGGCAATGGTGGCGACCCTGCTGTTCGGCGGGGTAATGATGCTGGAGATGGGCGCGGATGCCTGGAGCGAGGGCTGGCTGCTCCTCAAGCTGGCCTGTCTGGCCGGCCTGGTGGCGGTCCATGTGCTGCTGACCCGGTGGCAGGGGGACTTCGCCGAGGACCGCAACGTCCACTCCGAGCGGTTCTACCGGATCGTCAACGAGGCGCCGACGGTGCTGATGATCGCGATTGTGATCCTGGCGGTATTCAGGCCGGCGTGAAAGAGTTCGGCTTTCGTCGGAGCGGCGTGAATTCTTCATTTGACTTGTCCCGGGGGTTTGGTTAATCCTGATAGCCCCGACGGCCCCGACGAAAACGATTCTCCACGTTTTTCACCAATTCGAACCCGCCAAACGGGCGCACCGCCTAGTTTTTCAATTTGCTCGGAGTGGAGAAAGCGGCAACGACCGCGGCTCCGTTCCGGTGTCATCCGATCCCTTTCCCGTTCTCCTGGACAGAAGAGTCGAAGATGAAGCTGAAGGACCTCAAGACCAAGAATCCGGCCGATCTGCTGGCCTATGCCGAGGAGCTGGAGATCGAGAATGCCAGCTCCCTGCGCAAGCAGGACATGATGTTCGCCATCCTCAAGAAGTTGGCCGACAACGAAACCGCCATCTTCGGGGACGGCGTGCTGGAGATTCTTCAGGACGGCTTTGGCTTCCTGCGGTCCCCGGAGTCCAACTACCTTGCCGGGCCCGACGACATCTACGTGTCACCCAGCCAGGTGCGGCGTTTCGGCCTCAGGACCGGCGATACGGTGGACGGCGAGATCCGCGCCCCCAAGAACGGGGAACGTTACTTCGCCCTGCTCAAGGTGACCGACATCAATTTCGAGGACCCGAACAAGGTCAAACACCGCATCAACTTCGACAACCTGACGCCGCTCTATCCCGACGAGAAGCTGAAGATGGAGATCGAGGACCCCGACCTCAAGGACCGCACCTCGCGGGTCATCGACCTGATCTGTCCCATCGGCAAGGGACAGCGGGCCCTGATCGTGTCGCCGCCGCGCACCGGTAAGACGGTGATGCTCCAGAACATCGCCCACGCCGTTGCCCACAACCATCCGGACTGCTACCTGATCGTCCTGTTGATCGACGAGCGTCCCGAGGAGGTCACCGACATGGACCGTTCGGTCAAGGGCGAGGTGATCAGCTCGACCTTTGACGAACCGGCGTCGCGCCACGTCCAGGTCGCCGAGATGGTGATCGAAAAGGCCAAGCGGCTGGTCGAACATAAGCGCGACGTGGTGATCCTGCTCGATTCGATCACCCGCTTGGCGCGGGCCTACAACACGGTAGTGCCGTCCTCGGGCAAGGTGCTGACCGGGGGCGTCGACGCCAACGCCCTGCAGCGGCCCAAGCGGTTCTTCGGCGCCGCGCGCAACATCGAGGAAGGCGGCTCGTTGACCATCATCTCGACGGCCCTGATCGAAACCGGCTCGCGGATGGACGAGGTCATCTTCGAGGAGTTCAAGGGCACCGGCAACTCGGAGATCATCCTCGACCGCAAGCTGTCCGACAAGCGGACCTGGCCGGCTATCGACATCACCAAGTCGGGCACCCGCAAGGAGGAGCTGCTGATCGACAAGGCAACCCTTTCCAAGATGTGGATCCTACGCCGCATCCTGATGCCGATGGGGGTCGTCGACGCTATCGAGTTCCTGCTCGACAAGCTCAAGGAAGCGCCAACCAACGCCGATTTCTTCAACGCCATGAACACCTGATACCGACTTTCCCCGCCGCTTCCCGCTCAGGGCAGCAACACCGTCGAGCCGGTGGTCTTGCGGGCTTCCAGGTCGCGGTGGGCCTGGGCGGCGTCGGCCAGCGGATAGGTCTGGTTGACGGAGATCCTGACTTGGCCGCCCAGCACCACCTGGAACAGTTCGTTGGCGCTGGCCACCATGTCCTGGCGCTTGGCGTTATACGTCATCAGGGTGGGCCGGGTCAGGAACAGCGAGCCCTTGGTGGCCAGGATCCCCGGCTCGAACGCCGCCACCGGCCCCGAGGCATTGCCGAAGCTGACCATCATGCCGAGCGGCCTGAGGCAGTCCAGCGAGCCCTCGAAGGTCTCCTTGCCGATCGAATCGTAGACCACGGCGACACCCGCGCCGCCGGTGATCTCGCGCACCCGCTCGGTGAAGTTCTGGCGCGTATATATGATGGCGTGGTCGCAGCCGCTGGCGGCGGCGATCTCGGCCTTGTCATCGCTGCCCACCGTGCCGATGACGGTGGCTCCCAGATGCTTGGCCCACTGGCAGAGGATCAGGCCGACCCCGCCGGCCGCGGCGTGGACCAGGATCGTATCGCCGTCCTGGACCCGGTAGGTGCGTCGGATCAGGTACTGGACCGTCATCCCCTGGAGCATCATCGCCGCCCCCTGGCGGTCGCCGATGCCGTCGGGCAGGGCGACCACGGCGGCGGCCGGGATCAACCGCTGCTCGGCATAGGCGCCCATCGGCGGCGAGGCGTAGGCGATCCGCTGTCCCTCCTTCAATTCGCCGACCCCGGGACCCGTTTCCTCGACCACCCCGGCCGCCTCGAGTCCGATCACGGCCGGCAGCCCGGCCACCGGGTACAACCCGGTCCGATGGTAGACGTCGATGTAGTTGAGGCCGACCGCGGTATGGCGGATGCGGATCTCGCCCTCGCCGGGGGCGCCGACCTCGACGTCGTCCCAGCTCAGTTTTTCCGGCCCGCCGGTCTCGTGGATGCGAATGGCTTTGGTCATGGTTCCTCCCTGGTGTTGGTTTCCCCGGCGCCTTCCAGGCGCAGCAGGGCTCGTTTGGTGATCACCCCCTCGCCGCCGGAATAGCCGGTCATGCGCCCGCCGGCGCCGACCACCCGGTGGCAGGGGATGATGATGGCGATAGGGTTGCGGCCGCAGGCGCCGCCGACCGCCCTGGGGGCGCTGCCCAGGTCGCGGGCCAACTCGCCGTAGGTCCTGACGGCGCCGTAGGGGATGTCGCCCATCAGCGCCCACACGGAGCGCTGGAAGGGCGTCCCGGCCGGCTCGAGGGGCAAGTCGAAGGCCCGCAGGCGGCCGGCGAAATAGGCCTCGAGCTGACGGACGGCCTCGCCCAGAAGAGGCGTCGCCGTCGGTTGCGGCGGGCGCCCCCAGTCGAGGGCGACCACCGCCCGGGCGTCCTCGAACACGGTCAGCGGCCCGAGCGGGGTGTTGAGGCACACATAAACCATGCCCGCAGTCTACAGGAGGGACAGCTGTCGCCTCAAGACATCGCCGTCGGTGATCGGCGCCCGGCACTCGGTGCCCAGGCACAAATAAGCGGTGGGGCGGCCGTCGACCAATCCCTTGCCGGCGGCCGGGTGACCCTCGGGCAACGCCTCGCCGGGGGCGAGCCGGCTGACCACCCGGGCCGGCGGGGCGGCGTCGAAGACGGTGCGTGACAGGGCGCCGTCGGGGTCGCCGATGATCACCACCTGGAGCGCCCGCTCGAGGAGTTCGTACCCGTTGAGCAGGGTCGGCAGGCCGACCAGGCCCTCCGGCGAATCGCCGGCCAGCGCCCGCACCGTCTCGGCGGCGCGTCGGCGGTAGGCGGCGTCGCCGGTCAGGTGGTAGAGGCGGGCCAGGACCTCGACCATGAGCCCGTTGCCCGAGGGAGTCGCGGTGTCGGCGGCGGTCTTGGAACGGGCGATCACGTCGTCGGTGTCGTCGGCGCCGAGGAAATAGCCGCCGGCCTCGTCGTCCCGGTAGTGGCCCTCGACGACCTCGACCCAGGACAGGGCCTGGTCCAAATAAGCGCGGTCCGCCGTCACCTCGAACAGGACCAACGCCGCGCGAGCCATGTTGGCGTAATCGTCGAGCACCGCCGGATGGCGAGCCTGTCCGGCGCACCAGGAATGGCGCAGGCGGCCGTCGACGGTCATCTCGTCAACCACGAAGGAGAAGGCGGCAGCGGCCGCCGTCAGCCACTCGGGGCGCTCGAAGACGGTGCCGGCGGCGGCCAGGGCGGCGATCATCATGCCGTTCCAGTCGGCCAGCACCTTGTCGTCGCGCCCGGGCGGCACCCGGGTCCGGCGGACCTCCAGCAGCTTCCGGCGGCTCTCGGCGAGCCGGGTCGGGTCGCTGTCGGCCTCGGGGACGGCGGAGCGGTTGAGGATGTTCCGGCCTTCCCAGTTGCCGCCGGGGGTGACGTCGTAGGCCCGTTTGAAGGCCGCCGACTCGGCGCCCAGCACGGCGTCGATCTCCTCGGCGCTCCACACGTAGTACTTTCCCTCGACGCCCTCGCTGTCGGCGTCCAGGGCGCTGGCGAAGGCGCCGCCGGGGCCGACCTTCATCTCGCCCAGGACCCACTCGATGGTCTCTTCGACGCGGGCTCGATAGAGCGGGTTGCGGGTCTCCCGCCACACCTCGCTCAGCAGTTCGACCAGCAGGGCGTTGTCGTAAAGCATCTTCTCGAAATGGGGGACCAGCCATTCGGCGTCGGTCGAATAGCGGGCGAAGCCGCCGCCCAGGTGGTCGTAGATGCCGCCCCGGCACATCCCGTCGAGGGTCTTGAGGACGGCATCGCCGAAGGCCGGCGAGCCGTTGCGCCGATGGGCCCGCCACAGGAACCCGAACAGGGTCGGCTGAGGAAACTTGGGAGCGCCGACGGTGCCGCCGCGGAGGAGATCGACCCGTTGCAAGACCAGCCCGGCGGCCGGGTCGAGGTGCTCCATGGTCAACTCCCCGGCCACCGCCGGACGGGCCAGCCGGGCCATCGCCTGGCGCAGCATGGCGGCGTTGCGGGTCACCTCCTCGAGGCGGCTGCGGTAGGTCTCGTCGATGGCGCGCAGCACCTCGGTGAAGGCCGGGCGGCCGAAACCGGCGGCGGACGGGAAATAGGTGCCGCCCCAGAACGGTTCCCCCTCGGGGGTCAGGAACATGGTCAGCGGCCAACCCCCGGACTCGCCCAGAAGGTTGAGCGCCACCTGGTAGATGGCGTCCAGGTCGGGCCGCTCCTCACGGTCGACCTTGATGTTGACGAACAGCTCGTTCATCACCCCGGCGGTGGTCTCGTCCTCGAAGCTCTCGTGGGCCATGACGTGACACCAGTGGCAGGCGGCATAGCCGATCGACAGCAGGATCGGCTTGTTCTCGGCCTTGGCCCGGGCCAGGGTGCGGGAGTTCCAGGGCTGCCAGTGGACGGGGTTGTCCTTGTGCTGGCGCAGGTAGGGGCTGGTCTCTTCGCCCAGCGTGTTGGCGGTGGTCATGGGGCCGTGCCGATTCGTTGCGCGAGGGGTTCTCCTGGCTTACTTTGGGTCGGCGAGGACGGGTTACAAATGAAATCCGCTGGAGGGATGGCGCGATGAAGATCAAGTTCGATATTGATTGCACGCCCGAGGAAATCCGTGCCGCGCTCGGCCTGCCCGACGTCAAGCCGATGCAGGAAGTCCTGGTCGCCGAACTGGAAAGGCGCCTCAAGGAAGCCCTGGCCTCGATCGATCCCGAGACCATGATCAAGACCTGGATGCCGGCCGGCATCCAGGGATTCGAGCAGATGCAAAAGGCGTTCTGGTCCCATCTCGGCGGCACCAAGGACGGCACCAACAAGGAGGATTGACCACTATGAGCGAAGCTACCGCGGATCAGGCGCCCTATTACCGCTATCACGTCTTCTGTTGCACCCAGGAGCGGCCTCAGGACCACCCGCTCGGCTCGTGCGCCCGGCGCGGCGCCCGGGAAGGGTTGGAGCACCTGCATTCGCGGGTCAAGGAACTGGAACTGGATCGAGTCCGAATCAATAACGCCGGCTGCCTGGGCCGCTGCGAACAGGGACCGGCAGTCGTTGTTTATCCGGAAGGAATCTGGTACCGGTGCGCCGACCGCCAGGACGCGGAACGGATCCTGCAGGAGCACATCCTCGGTGGAAAACCGGTGACACCCTTGATGATGGGTCCGGACGAATAATTGCTACTATATAATGTGTCTCTACATGTCATTGCAGGATAGAAATGAACTCCGGAACCATCTATGCCCTGTCCACCGGCGCCGGGCGCGCCGGGCTGGCGGTGATCCGGGTTTCGGGGCCCGGCGCCGCCGGCGTGCTGGCTCGCCTTGCAGGGATCGCCCCCCCGGCGCCGCGCCGGGCGACGCGAATCCGCCTCGCCTGCCCGGATAGCGGAGAACTTCTCGACGACGCCCTGGCCCTGTGGTTCCCGGCTCCGGCCAGCTACACCGGCGAGGACGTCGCCGAGCTGCACGTCCACGGCGGGCCGGCGGTGATCGCCGGCCTTCTCGCCGCGCTTGGCGGCTGTCCCGGGTTGCGGATGGCCGAACCCGGCGAGTTCACCCGGCGCGCCTTCGGGAACGGCAAGCTGGACCTGACCGCGGCCGAGGGCCTGGCCGACCTCGTCGCCGCCGAGACCGCGGCCCAACGGGCTCAGGCGCTGCGCCAGTTGGGCGGCGAACTGGGGCGGCTCTACGACTCGTGGCGGGAGCGCCTGATCGGTGCCCTGGCCCACTTCGAGGCCGCCATCGACTTCTCCGACGAGGACCTGCCGCCGGGTGTCGCCGAAGCCACCGGGGGCGACGTCGCCGGGTTGATCGCCGAAATCGACCAACATCTCGACGACCAGCGCCGCGGCGAGCGGCTGCGCGACGGCGTCCGCGTGGCCATCGTCGGCCCGCCCAATTCGGGCAAGTCGAGCCTCTTCAACCTGCTGGCCCGGCGCGACGCAGCCATCGTCTCCGAGCAGCCGGGCACCACCCGGGACATCATCGAGGTCCACATGGACTTCGCCGGCTACCCGGCGGTGGTCGCCGACACCGCCGGCCTGCGCGAGAGCACCGGCACCGTCGAGGCGGAGGGCGTGCGCCGGGCCCGGCGCTGGGCCCGCGACGCCGACCTGCGCCTGGTCGTGTTCGACCAACAGGTTTGGCCGGAGGTGGATACCCACACCGCCGAACTGATCGACGGCGACGCCGTGGTGGTGGTCAACAAGATCGACCTGGGACCGCCGGCCCCGCCCCTCGAAATCCAGGGGCGGCCGGCGTTGGCCGTTTCGGTGCTCACCGGCGACGGCATAGAGGCCCTGATGACGGCCCTCGAATCGAAGGTCGCCGGACGCTGCCTGGGCGCCGCGTCGCCGGCCTTGACCCGGGCTCGCCACCGCCAGGCCCTGGAGGAGTGCCGGGACGCCTTGAGGCGGTCGACGACGGCCGGGGCGGTGGAACTGGCCGCCGAGGACCTGCGCCTGGCGGCCCGGGCCCTGGGACGGATCACCGGCCGGGTGGTGGTGGAAGAGATCCTCGACGTGATCTTCCGAGACTTCTGCATCGGTAAATGAGGCGACCTGTTTCACGTGAAACAGCGACTCGTTTGACGGGCACTGGAAACCCAGCGGAATCGCATATGGTGTTTCACGTGAAACAAGCGACACAAGATATTGTGGCTTTGAACCAGTACCCGTCGGCGGGGTTTGACTCTGCGGGACCTCGTCCCTAGATTCCCGCCATGGAAAGGGTGGACGTCATCGTCGTCGGCGGAGGCCACGCCGGGTGCGAAGCGGCGGCGGCGGCGGCCCGCCTCGGCGCCCGCACCCTTCTTATGACCCATCGCCTGGAGACCATCGGTGAGATGTCCTGCAACCCGGCCATCGGCGGTCTGGCCAAGGGGCAGTTGGTGCGCGAGGTCGATGCCCTGGACGGCTTGATGGGGCGGGCCATCGATCGCGCCGGGATCCAGTTCCGGATTCTCAACCGCTCCAAGGGGGCCGCGGTACGTGGACCCCGGGCCCAGGCCGACCGCCGGCTGTACCGGCATGCGGTCGCCGACCTCCTGGCCGGGCAGTCGGACCTGGAAGTCCGCGCCGAGACCGTCGACGACCTGATCCTGGACGCCGGGGGCGCCGTCGCCGGGGTACGCACCGCGGCCGGCCGGGAGATCGCCGCCGGGGCCGTGGTGGTGACCACCGGGACCTTCCTCAGGGGACAGATCCACCTCGGCGAGGTGACGATCCCGGCCGGCCGGGTCGGCGACCGCCGCGCCGTCGGCCTGGCCTACGCCTTCAAACGCCTGGGCTTCGCCCTGGGCCGGCTGAAGACCGGCACCCCGCCGCGCCTGGACGGCCGGACCATCGCCTGGGAAGGACTGCAGGCGCAGCCGGGGGACGACCCGCCGACCCCGTTTTCCACCCTCACCGAGCGCATCGCCACCCCCCAGGTGGTGTGCCACCTCACCGCCACCACCCCGGCTTCCCACGACCTGATCCGCGACAACCTTCATCGTTCGGCGATGTATTCGGGACGGATCCAGGGCGTCGGCCCCCGCTATTGCCCCTCCATCGAGGACAAGGTGGTGCGGTTCGCCGACCGCCCGCGCCATCAGATCTTCCTCGAGCCGGAGGGCCTGGACGACCCCACCGTCTATCCCAACGGCATTTCGACTTCTCTCCCGCGCGAGGTCCAGCTGCAACTGCTCAAAACCATCCCGGGGCTGGAGAAGGCGGTCTTGAGGCGGCCGGGATACGCCATAGAATACGACTTCGTCGATCCTCGCGAGCTCAAGCCGTCCCTCGAGACCCGGCGGCTGCGCGGGCTGTTCCTGGCCGGCCAGATCAACGGCACCACCGGCTACGAGGAGGCCGCCGGCCAGGGCCTGATGGCCGGCCTCAACGCCGCCCTGGCGACGGCCGGCGGCGCGCCGTTCCTGCTCGACCGCGCCGACGCCTACATCGGGGTGATGATCGACGACCTGGTGACGCTGGGCACCGCCGAGCCCTACCGCATGTTCACCTCGCGCGCCGAGTACCGGCTCAACCTGCGGGCCGACAACGCCGACCAGCGACTGACCCCGAAGGGTATCGCCGTCGGCTGCGTGTCGGCCCGGCGACGCTCGGTCTTCGAGGAAAAGGTGGCGGCCCTGGAGGAGGCGCGGGTGCTCCTCGGCACCCTGGCGGTGACCCCCAACCAGCTGCGCGGCAAGGGGTTCGACATCAACCTGGACGGCGTGCGGCGAACCGCCGGCGAGCTCCTGTCCTATCCCGGGATCGACGTCCGCCGGCTGGCCGTCCTGTGGCCCCACCTGTCGGCGATCCCCGAAGAGATCGCCGGGCAGCTGGAAATCGAAGCCCGGTACGGCGGATACCTGGAACGCCAGGAGGCCGACATCCGGGCCTTTCGCCGCGACGAATCCCTGGAGTTGCCCGCCGAACTGGACTTCGAGGCCATCCCCGGGCTGTCGGCCGAGGTCCGCGAAAAACTGGGCCGCTCCCGGCCGGCCACCATCGGCGCCGCGGCCCGCATCTCCGGGGTCACCCCGGCGGCGTTGACCACCCTGTTGGGGTACGTGCGGCGGCGGGACACAAGACTGAGTGCGTGATATGTTTCACGTGGAACAGAAATCCCGTCCGACGAGGCGATTTTTGGCGAGGCGATTTTGGTCCTGAAAAAACCGCCTGCCATGACTCCAGAGGAATTCCAGGCGCTGGCCGAGGTCTCCGCCGATACCCTGGGACGCCTGAAGGAGTACGTGGCGCTGGTGGAGAAATGGCAGCGCCGGATCAACCTGGTCGGGCGCTCAAGCCTGGCCGACGTCTGGCGGCGGCATCTCCTGGATTCGGCTCAGCTCGCGGCCCACCTTCCGGGCCGGGCACGCAATGTGGTCGATCTCGGCAGCGGCGCCGGGTTCCCGGGACTGGTCCTGGCGGTGATGGGGCCGGCGCGGGTGCATCTGGTGGAGAGCGATTCGCGGAAATGCATATTTCTCCGCGAAGCCATCCGGATCACGGCGGCGAATGCCGAGATTCACCACTGCCGGATCGAGGCCATGGACCCCTTCGCCGTCGACGCGATCACCGCCCGGGCCTGCGCTCCCCTTGCCAAACTGCTGGAGTATGCGTTGCCGTTCGTGGGCGGCGGCGGCGCCTGCCTGTTTCTCAAGGGCCGGAAGGCACAACGGGAATTGACGGATTCGTTAAAAATATGGATGATGCGCGTAACGCGAATCCGAAGCATATCGGATCCATCCGGGGAGATCCTGAAACTGGAGGACATTTCGCGCCGTCATGATTGATCACAACTCGACCGCACGGGACCGCGAAACCCGGATCATCGCCATCGCCAACCAGAAGGGGGGCGTCGGCAAGACCACCACCGCCATCAACCTGGCCACCGCCCTGGCCGCGGTCCGCAAGAAGGCGCTGATCCTCGATCTGGATCCCCAGGGCAACGCCAGCACCGGCCTCGGCATCGGGCGCAAGGAACGCGACATCAACTCCTACCACGTGCTGATCGGCGAGGCCCGCTTCGAGGACGCCGTCGTCGGGACGACCATTCCCGGGTTGTCGGTGATACCCTCGGGCATCGACCTGTCGGGGGCGGAGATCGAGCTGGTCAACCAGGAGCACCGGGAATTTCATCTGCGCCGGGCCCTGGACGGCGCCGACGGGGATTGGGACTACATCCTCATCGACTGCCCGCCGGCCCTCGGGCTGCTCACCATCAACGCCCTGGTCGCCGCCCAGGCGGTGCTGGTCCCCCTGCAATGCGAGTTCTTCGCGCTGGAGGGAATCAGTCACCTGATGAGGACCATCGAACGCGTCCGGCGGACATATAATCCTGCGCTCGAAATACAAGGTATTGTGTTAACCATGTACGATAAACGCAATAACTTGTCCGGAATGGTGGCCGACGACGTTCGCGAGTTCTTCGGCGACAAGGTCTACGAGACCGTGATTCCGCGCAACGTGCGGGTTTCCGAGGCGCCCTCCCACGGCTGTCCGGCGCTGATCTACGACATGCAGTGCGCCGGCTCCCAGGCCTATCTCCACCTGGCCAGCGAGGTGCTCCGCCGCGAGCGCCAGGCGGCGACCTGATGGCCGAGGACAAGAAGCGCCGCAACCTGGGCCGCGGCCTGTCGGCCCTGCTCGGGGAGGAAAGCGAGGACTACGCCGAGTTGGACCGGCTTCGGGTGTCGAAGCTGGTGGCCATCGAAAGCGTCCATCCCGGACGCTACCAGCCCCGGCACAAGGTGGACGACGAGTCGAACCGGGGCTTGGCCCAGTCGATCATCGAGAAGGGCATCCTGCAACCGCTTCTGGTCCGCCGCCACCCCGAGAAGGCCAACGAGTTCGAGATCATCGCCGGCGAACGGCGCTGGCGTGCCGCGCAGTTGGCCAAGATCCACGAGGTCCCGGTCATCATAAAAGACCTCACCGACCAGGAAGCCCTGGAGGTGGCGCTGGTCGAGAACCTGCAACGCCAGGACCTGACGCCGCTCGAGGAAGCCGAGGGCTACCGGCAGCTGATGGACGAGTTCTCCCATACCCAGAAGGCGCTGGCCAAGGTCCTCGGCAAGAGCCGCAGCCACGTCGCCAACATGATGCGCCTGCTGAGCCTTCCCCAAGCGGTCAAGGGGATGCTGGACTCCGGCGCGCTGAGCGCCGGCCACGCCCGGGCGCTGTTGAACGCCGACGATCCCACGGCACTGGCCAACCGGGTGGTCAAGGGCGACCTCAACGTGCGCCAGACCGAGCGCCTGGTCCAGGGCAAGGGCCCCAAGCCCAAGGCCCGCAAGCCGGCGCTGCCCAAGGACGCCGACACCATCGCCCTGGAACGGGACCTGGAGACCCTTCTCGGCCTCAAGGTGGAGATCACGTTCCGGGGCAGGGACGGGACGCTGACCCTCCACTACGAGTCCCTGGAGCAGTTGGACGACATTCTCCATCGGCTGAGCCGTGGCGCCTTCGCCGGCAAGGCCGTCCAGGCGGACGATGGACCGATCATCGCCCACGACGGCGAGGCCTTGGTCGAACTCGACATCGATCCCGAAGTCCTGCCCGAAGACCCGGAAGAGGCCGTCGAACCGAAAGAGAGCCTGGCCGCTGACGCGGTCCCCATCGAGGACGCCCCCGACGTGGAAGAGGTCGCCGAAGCCGTCGAGGCGGCCCTGGCCGAAGAATTGTCGATAGACGAGACCGAACCGGACGCCGCCGCCGCGCCGAGCGATGCCGATAATCCCAAGGACGTGATCGCCGACCTGGAGACGGAGACGTTCGAGGACGAGGCGGCGACCGGGGACGCCGCCGAAGACGTGATCGCCGCGCTCGAGGCGGAGCTGGACAAGGGGACTTAACCCCGCCGAGCCGCCTGGGCAATCCGCAACAGGGCGCGTGAGCAGACGGCTTCCGCCGGCAGGCCGGTGGTCTTGCAGTCGAGCTCGGCTTCGATGACCAGCTCCAGGGCCTGGCCGAGGCGGTGCGGCGGCCAGTTGCGAAGCTGGGCCCGGAAGCGGTCGGTGTGGATGTAGATGACCGGCGGCCGGAGCGCCTTCATCGCCTGGTCCGGCGTGTGGCCGTGGGCGGTCAATCCGCCGGCAAGGTGGAGCCGCTGCAGGTGCCGGGCGGCGGCCCTCAGCACCCCGACCGGATGCAGTCCCTCCGAGAAGGCCCGCGCCAGCGCCCGGTCCAGGGATGCACGCTCGCCGCCGGCCGCGGCGTAGGCCACGGCATCCAGCGAAGTGGCGGCGCTGTCGTCGACGCAGGCCCGGACGTCCTCGAGCTCGACGGTTCCCGGTCGGCCCATGTAGAGGGCCAGTTTTTCCAGTTCGTTGCGGGTCACGATACGGTCGGCGCCGAGGATCTCGGCGAGGCGCGACAGGGCATCGGGGGTCGCCTTGAGGCCGTGGCGGCCCAGGGTCTCGAAGATCACCGCGTTGAGGCGTTTCGAGTCGTCGCCGTAGCACGCGATGCTGGCGGCGTTGTCGGCCCGTTCGAAGAGGCCGCGCAACGACGATCTCTTGGCGAGATTTCCCGCCTCGGCCACCACCAGGGCATCGCCGCCGGGAGCGGCCAGGAAGTCGCGGAAGACATCCGACAGGGAATCGACGGCGTCGCGCACCCGGACCACCCGCCGGCCGCCGGTCATCGACAGCGCCGCCGCCTCGTCGCCCAGGCGGGCGGCGTCGTTACTGAGGTCGGACTCGAACAGTTCGGCGATCCGGAAGGGATCGCCAAGGTCCTCGACGACACCCCGCACCAGGGCCTCGGCGCGTTCGCGGATCAGTCCCCGGTCGGGGCCGTAAACCAGCACCGCGACGACCTTGGGGTCGGGTTGACTCAGGAAACCGTCGATCCGGGCGTCGGTGATCTTCACTGGCCTGGCGTCTGCGCGGGGCGACGCTGACGGCCGAAGTAGATGGCGAGGCGGTTGCGGATATCGACTGCAATCTCGCGGATAGCGTGTGATCTGGCGTCCATCCGGGCCTTCAAGGTGGCGAATTCCGAATCAATGATGTTGTAGCTGCTCGACAAGGTGAGGGTGTCCGACAGCAAGGCATCCTCGCCCCCGCCCTCGGCCAAGCGGAGCGTGAAATTGGCGCTCACACGGAGATTGGCGCGGGTGGCGAAGGAACTCTTGCGGACCGCCAGCTCCTGGGTGCTCTCGCTGATCGTCACCTTCAGGGTGTACCTGGGGTAGGCGGGGCGCCCCCTGGGGGTGAGCCGCGTCAGGAGGTGGTTTCGAAGCTGCTGGCCCAAGCGGTCGGAAATCGGCTTGACGTCGATGGTGGCGAGTTGGGCCGGAATCCCGGCTCCCCCGCGGCTGTCGTACAGGGGGCGGAAACCGCACGATGCGAGGAAGACCATGGCGGCCAACAGAACCAGGGTCGCCGACAGCGGGCGGATTCTAAATGACGACATTGACGATCCGATTGGCTACCACGATGACCTTTCGCGCCGGACGGCCGGCCATCGCCGCCGACACGTTGGGCAACTCCAGTGCCGCCGCCTCGGCGGTTTCGCGTTGGCAGTCCTTGGGCAGCTCCAGGGTGCCGCGCAACTTGCCGTTGACCTGGACGGCGACGGTGACGGTTTCCTCGACCAGCAGGGTTTCATCGACATCCGGCCACGCGGTATCGGCCAACAGGGTCCGGTGCCCGAGCCGCTGCCACAGTTCCTCGGCCAGGTGGGGCATCATCGGCCCGATCAGGTTGACCACCGCCTCGCTTCCCTGGCGCCGGACCCAGGCCGATCCGTCGTCCGTGCCGTCCACCGCGGCGAGGAGATTGGTCAATTCGCGGATCCGGGCCACCGCCTTGTTGAAGCGGAAGCGGTCGAGATCGCCGGACACCGCGGCCACGGTCTTGTGGATCGCCCGGTAGGCTCTGTCGGCGACCGGCGGCAGGGAGTCGGGCCGCGGCGAGGCGATGGCGGCAAGAGGCAGGGGCGGCTGGAAGATCATCCGCCACAGGCGGTTGAGGTAGCGCCAGGCGCCGTCGATCCCGGCGTCGGTCCAGTCCAGATCGCGCTCGGGCGGACTGTCCGAGAGCATGAACAGGCGCGCCGCGTCGGCGCCGTAGGCGTCGATGATGGCTTCGGGATCGACCACGTTGCGGCGCGATTTGCTCATCTTCTCCGAGCGCCCGACGGTCACCGGGGCGCCGGTCTCGGCGTGCCTTGCGGTGCCGTCCTCGGCGCGCGTCACATCCGTGGGGAACAGCCAGTCGCCGTTGGCGGCCCGGTAGGTCTCGTGACAGACCATGCCCTGGGTCATCAGGCCGGCGAACGGTTCCTTGATGTCGAGATAGCCGCATTGTTTCAAGGCCCTGGTGAAGAACCGCGAATACAGGAGATGGAGCACCGCGTGCTCGATGCCGCCGATATACTGGTCCACCGGCATCCAGTAATCGGCGGCCCGGCGGTCGAAGGCGGTCCCGGCCTTGGGCGAACAGAAGCGAATGAAATACCACGACGATTCGACGAAGGTATCGAAGGTATCGGTCTCCCGGCGCGCCGGACGGCCGCAGCCCGGACACCCGACATGTTTCCAGGTGGGGTGGTTGTCCAGCGGGTTGCCGGCGCCTTCCAGGCTGGCGTCGTCGGGAAGCAGGACCGGAAGGTCCTCCTCGGGGACCGGGACCATGCCGCAGTCCTCGCAGTAGACGACCGGAATCGGGCACCCCCAGTAGCGCTGGCGAGAGACGCCCCAATCGCGGAGCCTGTACGTGGTCGCCCGCCGTCCGGCGTCGGCCGCCTCGAGGCGGTCGGCGACCTCGTCCTTGGCCTGCTCGATGGTCATTGTGTCGAGGAAGTCGGAGTTGATCATCGTCCCGTCGCCGACATAAGCCTCCTCGCCGATGGTGAAGCTCTCGGCGCTCTCGCCCGGCGGGGCGACCACCGGGGTCACCCTGAGGGCGTACTTGCGGGCGAAGTCCAGGTCGCGCTGGTCGTGGGCCGGGCAGCCGAAGATGGCGCCGGTCCCGTAGTCCATGAGCACGAAATTGGCGACGAAGACGGGCAACTCAAGGCCCTCGACGAAGGGGTGCAGGGCCACTACCCCGGTATCGAAGCCCAGCTTCTCGGCGGTCTCGATGGCTTCCTCGCTGGTCCCCATCCGGTTGCATTCGGCGATGAAATCACTCAGCGTAGGATTGTTCTGGGCCAATTCCAGGGACAGCGGGTGGTTGGCGGCCAGGGCGCAGAACGAGGCCCCGAAAATGGTGTCGTGGCGGGTGGTGAAGACCTCCAGGGTGTCGATCCCGCGACCCTCGCGACCCTTCAGGGGGAAAACCATGTAGGCGCCCTGGGAGCGGCCGATCCAGTTCTCCTGCATCAGCCGCACCCGTTCCGGCCACCGCTCCAACTCCTTCAGGGTCTCCAGGAGATCGTCGGCGAAGGCGGTGATGCGCAGGAACCACTGGGACAGCTGGCGTTTCTCGACCGGCGCTCCGGACCGCCAACCCTTGCCATCGATGACCTGTTCGTTGGCCAGCACGGTGTTCTCGACCGGATCCCAGTTGACCCAGGATTCCTTGCGGTAGGCCAGTCCCTGCTCGAGGAAATCGAGGAACATCTTCTGCTCGTGGCGGTAGTAGTCGGCGTCGCAGGTGGCGATCTCGCGGGACCAGTCGTAGGACAACCCCATCGACTTCAGTTGCTGGCGCATGGTCTCGATGTTGGTCCTGGTCCAGAGGGCGGGGTGGACCTTGTTCTCGATCGCCGCGTTCTCGGCCGGCAGCCCGAAGGCGTCCCAGCCCATCGGGTGGATGACGTTGAACCCCCGGGCGCGCTTGTAGCGGCTGACCAGGTCGCCGAGGGTATAGTTGCGCACATGGCCCATGTGGATGCGTCCCGAGGGATAGGGGAACATCTCCAGTACGTAGTACTTGGGCCGCTCGGCGTCCTCGCCGACGGCGAAGCAACCGCGCTCCTCCCAGATGGCCTGCCACTTGGCTTCCGTCTGCCTGAAGTTGTAGCGCGACAGGGCGTCCGGTTTGATCTCGTCCATCGCGGTCATGTCCGGGGGCGGGAGGTCGCGCTATTGCTGCATGGTTTCACGGCGCAGCTGCCTGGCCCGGGTGAGGATGGCGTCCTCGATCCTGGTGTCCGTCCCTTCGGGCACCGAGGCGTTCATCCAGTCGCCGCTATCGTGGACCTGGCGGAACACCGCCACGCGCACGCCGTCGGCGCGCAACGCCCGGCCCAGGATATAGACGTTCAGCTTGAACCGTTCGCCGGGCGACTCGGCGTTGGAATGCCAATCGGTGATGATGACGCCGCCGAAGGGGTCGGCCGAATTCACCGGCATGAAGGAAATGGTGTCCAACGAGGCCCGCCACAGGAAACTGTTGACGCCGATTCCCCCGCCATCGGGCGTCACCTTCTTGTTGTCGTCGCCGAAGATGGAGAACCCTCCTTCGCCGAAGACACTCTCCCTTTCACCATAGACTGGGGTCGAATCTGACTTTCGCCGAGATCCTGGATATTCCCCGACAACATCAGCACCCTCGCACCCGGCAAGCAGGATGACGGCGAGGCCCAGGAAACAGGCCAACGTCACCGGCAATCGATCGCGCCTTGGCAACAGCATGGGTGTCCTTCCCTGAAATTTCCATTCTGGTAGAGCCGGGAGGCACTCCTGTCAACGGATCAATGCCGCCCGGAGGCGCCGACCCAGCCGGACCATCGAACCCCTATACAATAATACACGCCGGGCGGTTTTCATAGGTTCCACTCCACGGGAGCCCGTTCGGTTCGCGAAAATTGACGCCGGTTGCCGGATCGGGCAACCTAACCGGCTGCTTTCACCCGGAAAGACCGATGAGCCGCAGACAGAAGCGCCAAATCCCAAGACGCCAACCACGCCCCGAAAGGGCATCCACCCCCCGTAACCCCCGGGGGCCGCCGGGGGGTGCCCCCCTCGCCGCCGTCCTGTCGAGCGCCGTCCAGCACCACCAAGCCGGCCGTCTCAGGGATGCGGAAACCCTTTACCGGCAGGTTCTCGAGGCGCAGCCGAGCAACCCGGACGCCCTTCACATGCTGGGCGTGGTGGCCAATCAGACCGGCCGCCATGAAGATGCCCGGGCTTTGATCGAGCAGGCGATAGCCAATGGTCTTGCGAATCCTGACGCCCACGCCAACCTGGCCCTTGCTCTGAAGGGGCTGGGCCGGCTCGAGGAAGCGGTGGCAGCCTACCGCCGGGCAATCGAAGGTCGGCCAGAGACGCCGGAGTTCCATTTCAGTCTGGGCAACGCCCTGAGGGAATCGGGCCTTCTCGCCGACGCCGCCGACGCTTACCAGCGGGCGGCAGGGATTCGGCCGGGATTCGCCGTCGCCGAAAGCAATCTAGGCAACGTCCTGCAGGAACTGGGCCGATTCGATGAAGCCTTGGCGGCCTACCGGCGGGCTATTGATGCCAATCCGAACTTCCCCGCAGCCCATTTCAATCTGGCTTATATGCTGAGGACGATGGGACGACCCGTGGAAGCGGTGGCGGCCTATCGCCGAACCCTTGAATTGAATCCCGACCACGCCGACGCCCACATCAAACTCGGTATTCTGCTGAGAGAATTGGGAAGGCTGGATGAGGCGGTGACGTATTTCCGGCGAGTCCTCGAAATCGATCCAACCCTGAGCGAAGCCTACAACTTCCTTGGACTCTCGCTGATAGATCTAACCCGGCTCGACGAAGCCCTGGAGGTATTGCGCCGGGGCCTGGAAACCGATCCCGGTGACGCCGAAGCGCAAGCCAATCTCGGTGTGTTGTTGAAAGAAATGGGTGACAATGACGGCGCTCTGGCAGCCTTCCGAAAGTCCCTTGAAATCCGCCCCGACAATGCTCTGACCCTAAGTAAACTGGCCGTTTTCAATGAAGAAACCAACCGTCTCGACGAGGCCGAATCGATCGCCGCGGAAAGCCTGCGGATTTCCCCCGACCTGATCCAGAGCCACTTGGTGGTCGCCAGATGCGAACGACGGAAGGGAAAGTTCCAGGAAGCCATCGACCGGCTCAACGGAATCCTGCGATCGGGCGATGTGCTTTCGGCCTTGAGGCTATCCATCCACCTGGAACTGGGGCGACTTTACGACCGGGCCGGCGACAGTGACAATGCCTTTGCTTGTTTTAGCGAATGCAACCGGCTGGCCCGGCGGGCGGCGACCCGCGGCGACAAGAACCGCTACCTACGCAAAATCGATCACCTGACCACCTGGTTTACCGAGGATTGGGTGCGCACCTGGACGCCGGCTCCACCAAACGACGGTGACACCGCCCCGGCATTTCTAATCGGCTTCCCCCGTTCCGGGACCACCCTGCTGGATCAGATACTGGACAGCCATCCCGGCATGCAGACGCTTTCCGAAAAACCCGCGATCGATGCCGTGATCGAGAAACTCGCGTCCACCGAAGGGGGATACCCCGGAGCCCTGTCCAACCTGTCCCCCCAACGGATAGAACGCCTGAGGGAAACCTATTTCGAGGCCGTTGGGAATTACATGGAGCTTCAGCCCGGCCTCTTGCTGGTCGATAAAATGCCGTTCAACATCATCCATGCATGTTTGATTCAACGCATTTTTCCCGACGCCAGGCTGATTCTCGCCATGCGACATCCCTGTGACGCCTGTCTCAGCTGCTTCATGCAGTACTTCGAGGCTAACGACGCCTTGGTTAACTTCTTCACCCTTGAGGATACCGCGACACTGTATGCCAAGGTGATGGGGCTGTGGGAACGGTACCTGCGGGTATTGCCGTTACGCCATTACGTGATCAGATACGAGGACGTGGTTGCCGATTTCGAGAGCGAGACCCGGCACCTGTTGGATTTCCTCGGGATCGAATGGGACGACCGGGTGCTCGATTACGCCGAACACGCCCAGGACCGAGGCATCATCTCCACGCCCAGCTACCATCAAGTCGCCGAACCCATCTACCGGCGGGCCCGCTATCGCTGGAAACGATACGCGGCGCAATTGAACCCGGTGATGGACAGGCTGAATCCGTATATCGATTCCTTCGGCTATTCGGAGGATTGATCCCGGGCCCGGGCGGCCGGCGGCGAACCGCGCCGGCGCCGATCAGCGGTGATTTTCCGCCACCGGCCCGAGGGCTTCCAATAGCGGGCCTAGATGGCGCCGGTAGGGCTTCCAGCGCTGCACCGATCGCGTGTAGATCGGTTGGCGGACCTGGCTGGCACTGGCGGTCTGGATCGGGCGCTCGGTGTTGTGGAACGACAGGCAGCCGTCCTCCCACTCGAGACCGCAAAACGCCAGCAGCCGTTCGCTCTGACGCCTCTGATCGGCGACCACGTCCTCGTAGCGCACCTCGTGGATGCGTCCCGGAAGGAGTCCGCGCCAGTGGTCCATGAGTCGCGCATAGAGCCGGTAGTAGCGGCCCAACTCGCCGAGGTCGTAAGAGAAGTCCTGATTCCCGCTGAACAGCGTCTGATAGCAGGACAGGCAGGTATCCACCGGATCGCGGACGCAATGAATGATCCGGGCATTGGGCAGAATCAAGCGGATCATTCCAATGTAGAGGAAATTGACCGGCATCTTGTCGGTGATCCTGGCGGCATTCGGGGCTCGACGTCGTAATGCCTCGACATAGGACTGGCCCAGCCGGAGCGGTTCGTCCGGATCAAGTTCGGCGGCCGTCTCCGGGAATCCCCCTCCCCCTTCCGACAAAGCGCCAGGTCCCCGGACAAGTCGCCCAAGGGCCTCCAGTTCGCCGGCGCCATGCACTTTGGAATGGCTGACCAGAATCTGCTCGACCAGAGTGGTTCCGGAGCGTGGCATTCCGAGCACGAAGACGGGTGCCTCCGACGGACAGCCGTTTCCGCCCTGACGCGTGATTAGGGGACTGTCGAATACGGACGCAATCCGCTCAGCCAAGTCTTCGTCGGCGGTGATGTCATAGCGAAGGGTTGCTCGCTTGAGCCTGTTGGCTCTCGCGTAATAATAGAAAGCACGCTCGAAATCCCCGATATCCTGATATGCCTTGCCGAGCCCGAAGCATAGGTTCATCGCCTCGGAATCGCCGAGCGAAGGGGAGGCAAGAAGGCCGCGCATTGCAACCATGTCATCATCTTCGGACACGAAGGTTTTGATGGTGGTTAGCGAGCGATAAGTTTCTGCGTGCCCCGGCCTGATCTCTAGGGATCGCCGATGGGCGGCGGCGGCGGCGTCCAGCTTGCCCGAAGCCCTCAACGCCTTTCCAAGGTTGCCATATGCACCGGCAAAATCCGGTTTGATTTCAATGGCTTGACGAAAGACAGCCAGCGCCTCCCCAACATCCCCCGAACGCCGAAGCGCGACACCTAGATTGTTGAGGGTTATAGCGTGGTTGGGCCGCATCGCGAGGGCGCGGCGAAAGGCGGTGACGGCGTCCTCGAACCTCTCCAGGTTGGATAGGGCGAGGCCAAGATTGTTACAAGTATCCGGGTCACCGGGGCGGACGGATTCCGCCGCCTGAAGCAGATTGGTCGCTTCTTCCGCCTGGCCCGATTGAAGGGCGGCCGTCCCGGCGAGCATCAGCCCCTCGGGGTGATTGGGATGGCCGGCCAGGAATTGCCGATACAATCCCAACGCTTCATCCGGGAAGCCTTTTTTCTGGAGCGCGACCGCCTTGTTCAGGATTGCCTCGCTGGAAGACTTGCTTATTGGGGAGATGCCGGCTCCATTATCGGCCGAACGGGGTTTCCGCGACGTCTTTCGCTGGCCGCGTCGTTGTTTGCGGTTCATCGCCGCCTATTCCTTGGGCGCTCCGTTTTTGTCAAGATAGCCGAATTCCGTCATGGTCTCGCCGTGAAGTTCGACCACCTTTTCGACCTGCCGAGGGGTAAGTCTCTTACGCCATTGGCCGGATTTTCCCTTACGGAAGAATCTCTCGGAATTCCTTGAAGCCTCGAGGAAGCCATTACGTTTCTCCTGGGACGACAGTTCCTTGAATGAGGAGAACCTGATCGCCTTTTTCAAACGCGCGGGGTTCTTCGGAGTCCCCAGGAAATCGACGACCTTGGCGAAACTTTTTGTCGTCTGCGAGATCATGTCCTCGTAACGCATGACCTGGAGGAAAAGGCCTGGGGCGCGGGTCCAGGACCGGACGTGTCCGCTCCAGTCGCCGACGTCCTGTGGGATCAATCCCTTTACCGGAGGAATGAAATTGATACTGGAACCCGATGCCTCAATGGCGTCATCGATGCCAATGCCGTAATGCTCGGCAATGGAAATCATGACATCGAGGGGATTGCGGATAATGTAAATGGCGCCGAACGTTACCCCGGGGGTGATGGTGGGGATGCCGTTGAACTGGGACAGCCGGTTGTGGGTCTTGACCATCACGATCCCGGGCTTCATGTCGGCGATGATCCTGTGAGCCTGGGGGCGGATCGCGTAAATCTTCTCCACCGGCGCCCCATCTACCGAATGGCCCAGCACCTTCTGGTAGGGATAGGCTTCCATGTCGCCGTAGCCAAACTTGGCCAGCTCGTTGATGGGAAAGGGTTTTGTCGGGTTCAGCAGGAAATTTGCCAGGAAGGCGCGGAGCCATGTGTTGCCCGATTTCGGATAGGAAGCCAGCCAGAGAATATGCGACACCGAAACAATCCCAATTTGACAAGGACCGGCCAGCCGGACCCCCATACCGATCCAATCATACGGTTTCACCCAGCGTGGGAATTCCGAGGCGGGTAAGGATAACCGGATTGCATTATAATGGCGATCAAGCAATTTCCAGAGCCGAAAATGAAAAGGGAGCGGCGAATGCCGCTCCCTTCCCTTCCGGATTAGAAGTAACCGGATTAGAAGCTCAGGTTGATTCCAACGTCGAAGAGCCAACCTTCGCGATCGTCGGAAGTACCAACGGTATCACCATCATAGTCATCATGCTGAACAGTGGCTGCCAAGTTAACCCCCGCACTCAACGCGTAGGTGCCAGCGACATCCCACATGGTTAGTTCGTTGTCGCCGGCGTTGGCGGCGTTCAAGACACCTTCGCCCTCATGTCTAGCATAACCGATGCTGACCGTGTACGGGCCGGTGGCGTAAGAAGCACCGACTTCAAATGCTTCGCCGTTCGCCGACTGAATGGAGTTCGTAGTAAGCGCCCCACGATCGTTGTTATAATCGGCGTATGCGCCACCGACGGTGAACCCGGCAAAGGACAAGTTAAGGCCGCCGGCGATCTTCCTGGCGGAATCGTCCTCCTTGACGTTACCCAAAGTGTTTGTCGCAGTCTCGGCCCAGCGCATCATACCGACGGATGCAGCGATCCCGAAGCCGTCGAAGTCGGCAACGTAATTGAGGCCGACGCTGACGCCGTTCTCAAAACCCGTCGCGTAACCTCTGCCTTGACTGGTGTCAGGAGCATAGCCGAGGCCCAGCTGGAAGCCACCGAGCCGCGGCGAGTAGTAGGAGATCGCCTGCGGGTCATTGGCGCCGAACCGACCGCACGTTCCCCAATAGAGAGGAGCACCGACCGCGGTGGAGCCGGTGGGATCGCCGACCCAGTTCAACTGGTAGCCACTGCACAGGCCAATGCTGCTGACCACGGGAGCGCCGTAGCCCATCTTGTAGTCCGGCAGGTTCTCCGAACCGATGATGACGCTTCCCATGGTGTCGCTCGACAGGGTGATATAGGATTCGTCGATGTCGTCACCGGTGGCTCCGGAACCGCCTTCGAGTTCGATTTGAACCGAGATGGAGATGCCGTTGTCCAACTTGGTGCTGCCCTTGAAGTGAACCTCGCCTTCCTGCCAGATGCTGGGTCCTTCGCGCGCACCACCGGTTAACGCGTCGTCGCTGTGCGAGGCGATCACGAAGTGGTTGTTGAGGTAACCGCCGACACTAAGCGAAACAGGCTCGGCGGCGGAGACGCCGCCGGTAGCCAGGGCGGTCACCGCGACCAGGGCCGTGGAGCCCAAAAGAACTTTCTTCATTTTTTTCCCTCTCTACTTTAAAACTTCCCGCGGCCCTATTGGCACAGGAAACATGTCTACGGATGCACGATGCACCATTGATGGTCCAATGGGGCCACATGGGGGGGGGTGAGTCAAGCAGACCGTATCTTTGAGAGTGATAAAACTTTCACACTGTGACATGTTTGCAACGCATCCGGATAACGGCGGTTTCTCATGCGGAATCGTGAATTGAGACATTTTCAACACAGGCGGCGAAGATGTATTCCCCGTCCTTGCCGAGACCGCCCAAGCCGCCGCGCGCCTCCTCGACTCCACCGAGGAGCTTTTTTTGGTATATCTTGGCGATGCCGAAACAAACGCGGGAATTAAGGACGTGAAAGGGCACAAAAAGCGAGGCCCGCCCAAGCCGCCGCCATTGGCCAGTCCTCCCATCGGCGTGGCCGAAGCCATGCATCAGGCGATCGGGTTTTTCCAATCGGGACGCCTTGCCGAAGCGCTTAAAGCCTGCCGCCGGATTCTGTCCCAACACCCAAGACACGTCGATGCCTTGCATCTGGCCGGGGTCGTGTCGCTTCAGACCGGAGATGCGAACCAGGCACAGCGTCTCATACGTTCGGCTGCCAAGCTCGATCCCGAAAATGCCCACATATTCGCCAATCTGGCCACCGTGCTCTACGAACTGGAACAGTTCGGCGAGGCCGAGATCCACTGCCGCAAGGCGCTCGAGATCGATCCGGGCCATGTCGACGCCTTGTACACTCTCGGCAACGTCCTCAGGGCGCAGGGCAGGCTCGAGGAGGCCGTTGCCGTTTACCGCAAGGTGCTTGACGCCATTCCAGATCACGGCGAGATCCTGACCAACCTCGGCAACGTCTATCTCGAGCAAGGCAAGTCCGACGAGGCCATAGCCTCCTACCGTGCCGCCCTCGAGGCCATGCCCGGGGCCGTCAAGACTTGGAACAACCTGGGCATCCTGTTGAACGAGCGGAGCGAATGGACCGAAGCGGAGGCCGCCTTGCGGCGGGCTTTCGCCCTGGATACCGGTCATTCGGGTGTGCTTGTCAACCTTGGCCGGGCATTGGAGGGCCAAGGCAAGCGCGAGGAAGCCGTGAATGTCTACCGCCGCTCGCTGGCCGGGAATCAAAACCAGGTGCCGGTTCATTTCCGCCTTGCCGACATTCTGTGGAGCCTCGGGCGCTACGACGAGTCTGAAGCCGCCTACCGCGCCTGTCTCGAACTGCAACCGGATCACGTGGAGGCCATCGGCTTCCTCGCCGCCTTGCTGGAGCGCCAGAACCGGCTGGATGAGGTCAGCGCCCTGGTTACCCAGGGCCTGGAGCATGCGCCAGAAGACCCCCGTGTCAACTTGGTTGCCGCCATGTGCGAAAGGCGCGAAGGGCGCTTCAAGGAAGGCGTTGCCCGCGTGGAGAAGGCGCTGGAGCAGGACCCCGCCCCCAGGCTTCAATCGGAAATCCACTACGAAATGGGGCTGCTTCTCGATCGGGTCGGGAAATTCGCCAAGGCGTATACCCACTTCCAGGAAGCCAACCGGATCATCGTCCGGTTCGCCGCCGACCAGGGCATCGACAAAACCCGTTTCACCGACAAGTTGGATAAGCTCCACGAACTGACCAGCGGCGAATGGGTCCGCTCCTGGAGCGAGGCGGCGGTCGAGGACGGGCGAACCGATCCGGTCTTCGTCATCGGTTTTCCCCGTTCCGGGACGACACTCCTGGAGCAGGTTCTTGACAGCCACCCCGACATCCATACCGTGGACGAATTGCCCCTGATCTACGAACTGGAGAAAACCGTTGCCGCCATGCCCGGGGGCTATCCGGAGGCGCTGGCCGATCTGGATTCGAAGCGGGTGGCGAAGCTCCGCGAGATGTATTTCCGGGACGCCGGGCGGTACTGGATGGCCGAAACGGGCCGGACCCTGATCGACAAGCTCCCCCTCAACATATGCAACGTCGCCCTGATCCAACGGGTCTTTCCCGGGGCCAAATTCATTCTCGCCCTCAGGCATCCCCACGATGTCTGCCTCAGTTGCTTCATGCAGAACTTCCAGATGAACTCAGCCATGGCCAACTTTCTGACCCTGGAGGACACGGCCCGGCTCTATGCCAGGGTGATGGACTTGTGGCAGCGGTCCGTGGAGGTTCTGGCGCCCAGGGTCCATGTACTGCATTACGAGGACCTGGTCGGGAACCTCGAGGCGGAGGCAGCGCGATTGCTCGACTTTCTGGATCTCGAATGGGACGATGCCATACTAACGTATGCCGACACCGCGCGTCGGCGAAAGAAGATTCACACCCCCAGCTACCAGCAGGTAACCGAAGGGCTTTATACTCGTGCCACTGGCCGCTGGCGGCGCTATGGTGATGCCATGGCGCCAATCATCGAAATCCTCGAACCCTACGTGAAATCGTTCGGCTACGACTGACGCCGTCGCCAGGAGCCTCGGATTCGCAATCGATTTCAGGTTCGCGGGACTCACATGCAGTTGGCCCATGGCATCAAGCGAAACATTTACAGTATCGTTCATACTAGATTTAGTATGAAGGTCAATAATTGCCTCATATTGTAGTAATATAATGGTTTCGGTGGCTTTAGCGAAACATCCCGATGCCGGCCAAGCCGACGGCGCCGCTGCCGGCCAGGCGGCGGGCGGCGGACGGCGAGATTCCGCCCAGGGCGTAGACCGGAAGGGGGCTTCGACGGCACCAGGCGGCGAAGCGCAGGGGGCCGAGGGTACGGGCGTCCGGGTGGCTGGGGGTGGCGAAGACCGGCGACAGCAGGGCGGCGTCGGCCCCGGCGCGCACGGCGGCGAACAGGGCGGCGGGCGAATGGGCGGCCGCCGTGACCAGCCACCCCGGCCGCCGCCACCGCGACCAAACCCCCGGGCCCCGCAGCGCCGCCGCTTC
>CAZWEZ010000008.1:0-56392 GCA_964632795.1 uncultured Thalassospiraceae bacterium
AAAGCCTTGGAAAGCCGCCGCTCCGGTCGCCTCGGCGTACCGCCGGAGGGCGTCGAAAAGCCTTGACGATGGCACCGCATCGCCGGCGGCTTTCCTCCTACCCGGCGGCACGCCGAGGCGATCTCTATGGGTCATTATCAGTGCACCTTGGTATAAATCGCCGCGAACCATACGCCCGCCGCTCCCGGCGTGTCCAGCGGACAGACATGTCCAGCGAACCGGTAAGAATCTCCCACCCGGCAAGATTTCCCTCCCCTCCCCGCATGCCAACCCGTTGATTCCGTTGATATTCCAGGATGGCACGCCGATTGCTTCTCTGAGTCAGCAAGAACGGCCTCGAAACCGGGGCAACCAAGGGAAGAACCGTGAACCTGCCGAACACCGCCGTGAACCTTCAGAACACCGAAAGTTCCCCCGGGGCCACCGACCCGGCGTCCCACGGCGACCTTGTGGCCACGGTGAGCCATCTCGCCGCGTGCCTCGAGCGGGCCGGCGCGCCAGACCACGGCGAAACCGTGAGCAGGGCCCTGGCCGCCGCCCGCGACGCCGAGCGCCGGATCGCCGGGCACCGGCAACGGATCTCGGAGCTGGAACGGCTGGCGGTGACCGACGAGCTGACCGGGCTGCTCAACCGGCGCGGCTTCGAGGGGGCGCTCCACCACGCGCTTGCCGCCACCGGGCGCTACGAGGACCACGGGGTGCTGGTCTACGTCGACCTCGACGGCTTCAAGCCGATCAACGACACCTACGGCCACGCCGCGGGCGACGAGGTGCTGCGCCAGGTGGCGCGGATATTGCTGGAAAACGTGCGCCAGACCGACTACGTGGGCCGCCTGGGCGGCGACGAGTTCGCGGTCCTGTTGACGCGGACCGCGTGGCGGGACGGCCTCAAGCGGGCCGAAGGACTGGAGCGGGTGATGAACGACAACTTCGTCGGTTGGCAGGGGCGGCTGATCGCCCTGAGGGCCAGCCTGGGCTTCCAGGCCTACGGCCCCAAGGACGACGGCGGCGACCTCCTGTCGCGGGCCGACGACGCCATGTACAAGACCAAGCGCCTGCGCGCCGAGATGGTCGGCCGCGGCTCGGGAAGCTGACGCGAGGGGGGAGGGGCGCAACGAACGGATGGACCGATGAGGATCGACGAGGACGCGCCCTACCCGCTCCTCCCGGCGATACCGGGGGCGCCGGGCCGCGATCTGGTGCCCTACCGGGAGCCCCCGGTGCCGGCCACCGACGGCGCCCCGGACGCCGGGACGCCGGTCGTCGTCTCGCCGTTACAGCGGATCATCGGCGACCTCGACGTGCGCCGGCTGTCCCCCCGCCAGGCGGTGGGGATGAGCATGGACCTGTACATCTCCGGGGTGCTGTCGTGGGAGGAATACGCCATGGTGGCCTTCCAGCCCGAGCTGCAGCCGGCCTACGACCGCACCGTCGGCGCCCTGATCGGTCAGAGGGCCGAACCCGACCGCCGGCGCGACTTCGTCGCCCTGTGGGAGGACCGCCTGAGGTTCGAACGCCGCTACAACGCCGAGGACCCCAAGCTGATCGAGCGCACCGAACACATCGCCAATTTACTGCGCCGCATCGACGCCCCGACCCACGCGCTGGTCTGAGCGGAGCCGGGGGCGGGCCGAGGGCCAATCGGCCGCTAGGTGATGTATCCATGAATGACATCGTCATTAGATGTCGGCTTGGGGCCCCGATGTCCGCTGAATGCTCGAAAGCAGACCTCAGGCGGTGTTTCCGTCACTTTCGGGTAGTGCCACAAGGCGACGTTCGCCGGCCGAAGGGCGGCGCGGCGCTGCCACCCGGTTTCCATGGGCTACAGGTATTAGGAACATGCTACGCGGGCTTGTGAGGCCCTCAATATAAGCTTAGAATAAGCTTAGAATAAGCTTAGAATAAGCTTAGAGTTTTCGCACGGATTCTATGCGTCCCTACGATAAGGGAGGAGAGCCGGGATGCCAATTCTCGATCGAATTTTTGACCCGCATTTTATTGAGGCTATTTCCACACTGCTTTGGCCCCTCGCAGTGGTAGTCATCGCCTTAGTATATAGAGGGCAGATCAAGGCGCTATTAAGTCGAATTACGACCGCTAAACTTTTCGGCGGCGAAGTCACTTTTTCTGTTCAGGATTTGCAGGCTACTGTCAACCGAGTGCTCGAAAAATCTAAAGCGAAACCCGTTCATACAGCCATACAAGCGGTACGCCCCTCCCCGGAGCCCAGCTTACACAATAAAGTTGGAAAGACAGCGGTGAGGGACATCCGCGTGTCATTTACAGACCAACAGATTGTATTGCTTGAGCGGCCTATTAACGAGATGGTTATCGAGGCACTGTACGACAAAGTGGAGAAAGAGCCTCTCGCTTCGGTGCTGCTTGTGTCAGCTCAGCTTGAGAAGTCAATTATTTCGCTCTTTGCAGCCGAGGGAAAGCTTGTAACCGGAATGCGTTCAAATGTCCGCAAACTTGCTCACACTTTGGGGAAGGAAAAGAACTTACCCCACCAATTTCATGCGGCAATACGTAAATTCTTCGACGTAAGAAATAGCGTTGCTCACGGAAAGTTGAGCTATACCGAAGATGATCTAGCTAGAGTTGCGCGATCAGGTATCGATCTCGTTGAACTTATCGAGCGGATACCTCGTGATATCATCTTTGTCGAATGTGCCGGTCTCTCAATCTTTGCCGACAGAGATTGCACGAAATCCTTACCTGATTATGAGGCTATCGTTTTGGACTTCGCAGCCATTCCCGGCCAGACGGGCGCGAGAGTTACCTACCTTACAAATCGCCATCACTACTATATGGAGAGACGGCAGGTTTCCTCAGAGTGGCAAGTCGCTGAGGAGTTGCCGACGGAGTGCTGGGTGAAATTTCGCGGGGAAGTAAAATGTACTAAATTGGAAACCAAACATAACCTATTCATTGGACGCCACATTAACGAATTCGTCGACTAAACTATTTGGACAGAGTCTATGCAAGGATGCTTGTATGCAGCTGAATGTCCCCTCCGGGTCAAACCCGGCTGTCACCAACCCACAAGGGCCACGTCTGTTGATCACCAGGAAGCTGACCTAACCCGGAGGAAAACCATTACAGCGGCAGTGCAATTTGGGTATGATAGCCACGGATTTGACGGTTATCTGGGAAATGTCGGTTAAGTTAGCTTGGTTGGGTTTAGTTCTGCAGGGATAGAAGATTTTGGAGCGAATTAATTAATGTCAATAAACAAGAAATCCGAAATGCACGATGGCAAGCGAAAAATCGATTGTCTACGTGAAGGTGCTAGTATCTGGAGATAAACACCCCTGACGATAACAGCGAAATCACTGGCATGCTCACGATCGGTGGAACCATGTACGTGATTAAGGAGAAGGGAATCTACGAGATTAAACTGGCTGACGATATTGACCCAGGCCGAAAGAACATCAAAGTCCCCAATACTGTTCAAAGAATCTTGCGGTTTGGCTCTGATAACGAATGGATCGGTAAGACGCTGCTCACTGGGCAAAATCTCTTCAAAAGTTCGTACCTACCTAAGGAGCTGAATTGTGACAACGCGATGGCGTTGATACTTTCCATCGTAAAGAACCTTGGGAGGATGCAAGAGTATGCTGGCAATTTCAAAGAATGTGAGGAAACAGCATTGGTGAATTTGACTACTAAAGTTCGATCAGATGGTTCGTTTGTCATGCCTGCCATTGATGACCTAGAGCAACAATGTAAGAATTTCATACAACAAGCCGATCATGCTTTGAGGGAACTATTTAATCTTGTGAAGCTCTTTTACGGTAAGCGGGCAGGCACAAAATGGTTTGGAGGCTTTGCCAAGATGATCAAGGATACAGACGATGGAAAGGACAATTTTAGTGAATTCCTTAAACAGGTTCTTCCTCTTTTACAGTTTATCCGCAACGCTAGAAATTGCTCTGAACACCCTCGTGATAACCAAAAGCTTGTTGTGATGGATTTTTCATTAAATACCGAGAATCAACTCGTTCCGCCTACAATCGCGGTTGTTCACCACAAGACCTCGCACGATGAAATAAATGCTGCGGAATTTATGCGCTCTACCACCGACCAGCTTGTGGAGGTGGTAGAACTTATGGTGGTTTTCCTGTGTACGCGGCATGTTCAATCCATCGCTGGATTTCCATTTCAAGTTTATCTGCTGCCAGAGGATGATCGGACGAGCAAACATGTTCAGTATTGCATCGGTCTTTACGATGGAAAAAACGTGATCCCAGTCTCGTGAAGTTCTCCTCGATGATCATTGGAGCTTAGGGTAGACCAATCCCCTATAACATAATCGCTGCCGTCAAAAGAGGGTATCAAGCGTTAGATTCCTTCCACTAGAGGCAAGCCTAGCACTATACGTGAGGCAAAATTTGCGCCGAACATGACTGGTCCACTAAGCCGTAAGTCCTTTCCAAGCAATAACACTGACGTCGGCTCAGGGTCACGAGCGACTCTCAGAGACAGGGGCTCCAACGGTATTCTCTGTGGCCGTAAGCGGACCCTCGGTTTTTGATTACACACCCTAGCCCGGCGCCACCGCCCCCTCACCCTTCCTTCTTCACCTTGGGCAGACTGAGCTTGAGGTGGAGTTCCTCGAGGCGGTGGGGCTCGACTTTGGCGGGGGCTCCCATGAGGAGGTCCTGGGCCTGCTGGTTCATGGGAAAAGCGATGACCTCGCGGATGTTGGGTTCGTCGCACAGCAGCATGACGATGCGGTCGATGCCGGGCGCCGAGCCGCCGTGGGGCGGGGCCCCGAACTTGAAGGCGTTGAGCAGGCCGCCGAACTTCTCCTCGACCGCCTGCCTGGGGTAGCCGGCGATCTCGAAGGCCTTGTACATGATCTCGGGACGGTGGTTGCGGATCGCCCCGCTGGACAGCTCGACGCCGTTGCACACGATGTCGTACTGATAGGCCAGGATGTCCAGCGGGTCCATGGTCTCCAGCGCCTCCAGCGCGCCCTGGGGCATCGAGAAGGGGTTGTGGGAGAAGTCGATCTTCCCGGTCTCCTCGTCGCGCTCGTACATCGGGTAATCGACGATCCAGCAGAAGCGGAACCAGCCCTCCTCCAACAGCCCCAGCTCCTCGCAGATGCGCATGCGCGCCTGGCCCGAGAACCTCTCGGCCCCCTTGCGCTCGCCGCACACGAAGAACACCGCGTCGCCGTCGCCGACGCCGAGGGCCCGGCGGATGGCGTCCAGCCGTCCGGCATCCAGGTTCTTGCCCAGCGGCCCCTTGACGGCGCCCTCGGCGGCGAAGACCGCGTAGGCCATCCCGCCCATTCCCTCCTCGCGCGCCCAGTCGTTGAGCTTGTCGAAGAAGCTGCGCGGCTTGGCCACCGCGCCGGGGCCGGGGATGGCGCGGACCACGGCCCCCTCCTCCACCTTGGAGGCGAACAGGGCGAAGCCCGAGCCGCGGAAGGTCTCGGTGACGTCGACCATCACCAGCGGGTTGCGCAGGTCGGGCTTGTCGGAGCCGTACTTGACCATGGATTCGAAATACGGGATGCGCGGGAACGGGGCCGGGGTGACCTCGCGGGTGCCGCGGAACTCGTCGAAGACCCCCCACATCACCGGTTCGATGGCCTCGAACACGTCCTCCTGGGTGACGAAGGCGAGCTCGAAGTCGAGCTGGTAGAACTCGCCGGGCGAGCGGTCGGCGCGCGCGTCCTCGTCGCGGAAGCACGGCGCGATCTGGAAGTAGCGGTCAAACCCCGAGATCATCAGCAGCTGCTTGAACTGCTGGGGCGCCTGGGGCAGGGCGTAGAACTTGCCCGGATGGTTGCGGCTGGGGACCAGGTAGTCGCGCGCCCCTTCCGGCGAGCTGGCGGTGAGGATGGGGGTCTGGAACTCGACGAACCCCTGCTCGATCATCAGCCGGCGGATGCACGAGATGATCCGGCTGCGCCTCAGGATGTTGGCGTGCAGGTGGTCGCGCCGGAGGTCGAGGAAGCGGTGGCGCAGCCGCATGTCCTCGGAGTACTCGGCCTCCCCGGCGACCTGCATGGGCAGCACCTCGGCCGGGGATTCGACGTGGAACTCCTCGATCGCCAGCTCGACCTCGCCGGTCGGCAGCTCGACATTCACGGTGTCCTCGGAGCGCCGGACCACATGGCCGGTCACCGTGACCACGCTTTCGGGGCGGACCGCCTCGGTGGCCGGGAACAGCTCGCTGGAGACGTCGATCACGCACTGGGTGAGCCCGAAGTTGTCGCGCAGGTCGATGAACAGCAGGTTGCCGTGGTCGCGCTTGCGGTGGACCCAGCCCGACAGCCGGACCCGCTCGCCGTCGTCTTCCAGCCTAAGTTCGCCACAGGTGTGGGTGCGATAGGGATGCATGGTCTTATACCAAGGAGCAGTGGAAAAGGGGCATGGCGACGGCCCGGCCGCCAGGGAGCGCCAAAGCACACGCTCGGGAGGCGTTTGTCAAGCGGAGTGTCGTCGGTCTCCACCGGCACGCCGGGCCTCGGGAATGCCGGCGCCGGTGGCGGCCGCTGTCGAGGATATGCTGAACGTATTCCCGTTGCCCCCCGCTGAGGGGATTTCTGGTGTCGAACTGCAGGAACCGTCAGAAGGCTGCGGAGGATATACTGTTCCAATGGCGGTGGGATTTTGGTAGGACTGGAGCCGATTCGAAGGTTATCCGGGAAATGTCGGCAAAGGTAGAAGTCAATAATGGAACAATTCAAGAAAAGGCCCGCCGGTGATCTCCATTTCGCGGAGGCCGGCGATATGCATCCCGCAAACACATATTTTCATTTTTCATTTGCCAATTATTATGATCCAAACAACATGAACTTCGGCGTTCTACGGGTGTTGAACGACGACGCCGTGAAGCCGCATTCCGGATTCGAAACGCATCCCCATCGCGATATGGAGATCTTCAGCTACGTGGTTGACGGGAAATTGACCCATCGCGACAGCGCCGGCAACCTGGAAATCCTCGGCCGAGGGCATGTGCAGAGTATTTCGGCCGGAACCGGACTGACCCATTCCGAACTGAATGAAGAGGACGACTGGTGCCGTTTTCTTCAAGTTTGGATCTTACCGGAACGTAGAAATCTGCCAATTCGATACGATTTCCACAAATTTTCCCCGGAAGACAGAAAAAATAAATTACTGCAGATCATTTCCAGCTCGGAAAACAAATGCCAGGCGCCGCTTTACGTCTGTCAGGACATAAATGTTTATGTGTCGGAATTGACGGAAAAAGGTGCGGACGTATCTTTCGAACTCGATAAGGGGCGCCAAGCCTATGTCTTCTGTTTTGAAGGAAGTGTCGACATCAATCAGCGTCACGCTCTTGGAGAACGCGATTCTCTGGAAGTCGTTGGCCAAACAAAGATCGACTTTTCGCTTGCCTCCGATCAAGCGCATTTCATCATCATCGAGATGAAGCGACAATAATCCTGACGGTCGGGGAAAGGCCTCGACGCCTGTGCAAATGGCTGTTTAATGCAAACGGCTCTGACGACACGGGATCTGTGTTCGCTGGGTTGATCGATCCGGCCATGCGGATCGGACGGGCACGCCCCTGATTCCCGAACGATAAAAGATGAAGTCCCCCCGTTGGCGTTGAATCCAAATCCAATGGCGGTGGGATTTGGGTACTATCGCCGTGAATTTGAAGGTTATCTGGGAAATGTCGGTCTGTCCTATCACCGCGGCACGTTGAAACCGTTTCCGCCGGGGCGGCGGGCGACCATTCCCTTCGTCCTTGCCCGCGGCGGCCGTTTCCGTGTATAGCGGCGGCCATGGCGTTGATCACCGACACCCCGACGTTGGAGGCCTTGTGCCGCCGGCTGGCCGACGCCGACTACATCACCGTCGATACCGAGTTCATGCGCGAGACCACCTTCTGGCCCCAGCTGTGCCTGGTCCAGGTGGCGGGTCCCGACGAGGTCCGGGCGATCGACGCCATGGCCCCGGGCATCGACCTCGGCCCGCTGTTCGCGCTGCTGGCCGATCCCAAGGTGTTGAAGGTCTTCCACGCCGCCCGCCAGGACCTGGAGATCTTCCACCACCTGGACGGCCGCCTGCCGGCCCCGGTGTTCGACACCCAGATCGCCGCCATGGTCTGCGGGTTCGGCGATTCGGTCGGCTACGAGACCCTGATCGCCAAGCTGACCAAGGCCCGCGTCGACAAGTCCTCGCGCTTCACCGACTGGTCGATGCGCCCCCTCCGGGAACGCCAGATCGCCTACGCCCTGTCCGACGTGACCCACCTCCGCCCGGCCTACGAGAAACTGCGCGCGATGCTGGCCGGCAACGGCCGCGAGGGGTGGCTGGAAGAGGAGATGGCGGTCCTCACCTCGCCCGAAACCTACCTCATGGACCCCGACCAGGCGTTCCGGCGGATCAAGTCGCGGAGCACCAACCCGCGCTTCCTGGCGGTGCTGCGCGAACTCGCGGCGTGGCGCGAACGCGAGGCCCAGCGCCGCGACCAGACCCGCAAACGGATTCTGCGCGAGGAACCCCTGCTGGAGATCGCCCACCACACCCCGTCGACGCCCCAGGAGCTGGCCAGGACCCGGGGCATGGGCCGCAAGCAGGCCGAGGGCGAGGTCGGGGCGGCGATCCTGGCGGCGCTCAAGCGGGGCCTGGAGACGCCCGAGGCGGAATGCCCGAAGTCCGAGATCAAACCGCAACTGCCCCGCGGCCTGGGCGCGGTTTCGAGCCTCCTCAAGGTGCTGCTCAAGATGACCTGCGACGACGCCGGGGTGGCCCAGAAGCTGGTCGCCTCGAGCGACGACCTGGAGCGCATCGCCGCCGAGGGCGAAGGGGCCGATGTGCGGGCCCTCAGCGGCTGGCGCCGCCAGGTGTTCGGCGACGCCGCGCTGGGGTTGATCCGGGGCGACACCGCGCTGGCGCTCAGGGGCCGCAAGCTGGCCGTGGTCGATGCCCGTCCGCCCGCCGACGGAGCGGCGGAGTGACCCGGGACTCGCCGGCACCTTCAATTTTTTCAACAACTTCGCCGATTTACGATGCTAGAATGGCGCCGGTTACGAGGAGGGGATCATGGCCAAGAAAGTCAAATCCAAAGCCGCGGCGAAATCCAAGGCGCCGAAGGTCAAGCCCGCCCAACCGGCGCTGAAGGCCGCCGAGGCCGAGGAGGCCGGCGACGACAAGCGCCGGAAGATCAAGAACAAGGTCTACGAGAAGGAGCTGGCCAAGCTGCAGATCGAGCTGGTCAAGCTTCAGGAGTGGATCAAGCACGAGGGATTGAAGGTGGTCGGCCTGTTCGAGGGCCGCGACGCCGCCGGCAAGGGGGGGACCATCAAGCGGATCACCCAGAGCCTCAACCCTCGCATCTGCCGGGTCGTCGCGCTGGGCACGCCGACCGAGCGCGATAAGACCCAATGGTACTTCCAACGCTACGTGCCGCACCTGCCGGCGGCCGGCGAGATGGTCCTGTTCGACCGCTCGTGGTACAACCGGGCCGGCGTCGAGCGGGTGATGGGCTTCTGCACCCAGGCCGAATACCAGGAGTTCCTGCGCACCTGCCCCGAGTTCGAACGGATGCTGGTGCGTTCGGGGATCGTCCTCGTCAAGTACTGGTTCTCGGTCAGCGACGAGGAGCAGGAGCGCCGCTTCCAATCGCGCATCCACGACCCCACCAAGCGCTGGAAGCTGAGCCCCATGGACCTCGAATCGCGCAAGCGGTGGATGGAGTATTCCAAGGCCAAGGACGAGATGTTCGCCCACACCGACATCAAGCAGGCGCCCTGGTACGTGGTCGAGGCCGACGTCAAGAAACGGGCCCGGCTCAACTGCATCAAGCACCTGCTGAGCTTGATCCCCTACGAGGACTTGACGCCGCCCCCGATCAAGCTGCCCCCGCGCCAGGAGCACAAGGGCTACGTCCGGCCGCCGATGTCGGACCAGACCTTCGTCCCCGAAGCGTACTGAGCGGCCGTCTTCCTTGACCCATACCAGCGGAATCAGGCCGCCTCTTCCTCCACCTTGGTGATCGACTTGGCGATGCGCTTGGCGAAGTAGTAGATGCGCTTGTACTTCTCGATGATCTCCATCTCCCGGGTGTAGGCCTGCAGGCGGTCGGGCACGCCGGCGACCGCCTCCAGGGCGATCTCCAGGGCCTCCCGGATCGCCTGGTGGAATTCGCCAGGCCATCGCACCTCCCGGGTGGCCGTTGGAATAGTGCTGTGATAAGTTTGCTTTCCGTGATCGTGCCGCTCCTTATACTATGAGTTTACAAAAACACACGACTTCGGGCTCTTGCGTTTTTCGGCACATACCAGGGAGGAGCGGCCGGGACGCCGGCCATAACGTCGGATGCACAACGAAGTCGAACTCAAACTCCTGTTCCAGCCCAAGGATCTGTCCAAGCTGCTGAACCTGCCGGCGATCAGGCGGCTGGCTCGGGGCCGCAAGCGGACCCGGCTCCTTCCCTCGGTCTATTACGACACCCCCGAGTTGGAGCTCCGCAAGCAGAACATCTCGCTCAGGGTACGCAAGGAAGGCCGCCGTTACCTCCAGTGCGTCAAGTCGGCGGGGACCCTGGAAGGCGGAGTCCTGGTCCGCGGGGAGTGGGAGAACCCGGTGCCGACGGAAGACCCGGTGATCCCGGCGATCGAGGACGAACAGCTCCGCCGCCGGGTGATCGCCTGCGTCGGCGACCGGCTGGAGCCGGTGTTGCGCACCGAGGTCGAACGCACCTCGCGCCGCATCGTCGTCGACGGCGGCGAGATCGTCATGGACGTCGATACCGGCGCCATCGTCACCGCCAAGGGCCGCCAGCCGATCAGCGAGCTCGAACTGGAGCTCAAGGACGGTTCGCCCCATCACCTGTGCGACCTGGCCCTCGAGATCCTGCCCGAGGTCGGCCTGCGCCTGTCGACCAAGAGCAAGGCCGAGCGCGGCTTCGCGCTGTTGACCGGCGAGGAGCCGGGCTGGCGCAAGAAGACCAGGCTGGCGCTGCCCGCGGACTCCACCGTCGAGGAGGCCCTGATCTCCATCGCCCGCCACTGCCTGGCCCACATGCTGGAAAACGAGGCCTGCACCCTGGAGACCGAAAACCCGGAAGGGGTCCACCAGATGCGGGTCGCCCTGCGCCGTCTGCGCTCGGCCCTCGGACTGTTCCGCCGGATGTTGCCCGAGGATCAGTACCGATGGGCGGTCGGCGAGATCAAGTGGCTGACCGGCCAGATGGCCCCGGCGCGCGACTGGGACGTGTTCCTCGCCGAGATCGTCGCCCCGGTGGTCAATAATTTCCCCGACGAGGCGGCGTTCAAGACCATGATCGAGCGGATCGAGGACCAACGGGTCAGCTCCCGCCGCGCCGCCCGCCGGGCGATCCGCTCCCAGCGCTATACCAGGTTCCTGCTGAGGATCTCCGGCTGGCTGGGCAGGCGGGGGTGGCGCGAGCAGGGCCTCAACGAGGCCGCGGCCCACCTCTTCGACCCGGTGGCCGACTTCTCCACCGCCCTGATCTCGGCGACCCACGGCAAGGTCCGCAAGAAGGGGCGCCATTTCGCCAAGCTGTCGGCCGCCGACCGCCACCGGTTGAGGATCAAGTGCAAGAAACTGCGCTACACCGTCGATTTCTTCAGCTCCCTGTATCCGCCCAAGACGGTCGAGCCTTTCACCGCGACGCTGTCCAAGCTCCAGGACGACCTCGGCTACCTCAACGACGTTTCCGTCGCCGCCGAGCTGATCGAGCGCCTCGCCAAGTCGACCAGGGGCGAGGACGCCCAGTCGTGCCGTCACGCCGGGGGCATCGTCCTCGGCTGGCACACCCACGCCGTGACCAAGTCCGAGAGCGCCTACGTCGCGGACATGGCCCACTTCATCGACAGCAAGCCTTTCTGGCCTTGAGACAAGGATTCTTTCCATGCTGAGTATCCTGGTCACCAATTCCAAGGGGGGTTGCGGCAAGACCACCATCGCCACCAACCTCGCCGGGGCCTTCGCCAACACCGGCTTCAGGACCGTGCTCGCCGACTGCGATCGCCAGAGGTCGAGCCTCGCCTGGGCCAAGCTGCGCGGCGGCTCCGCCCCCAAGATCACCGCCCTCAACTGGATCAAGGACGTCTCGCCGGTCCCCGAGGGGACCCAGCGGCTGGTCATCGACGCCCCCGCGGCGCTACGCCGCAACCAGGTGGCGGAGTTGCTGCGCGAGGCCGACGTCATCGTCCTGCCGGTCCTGCCCTCGCTGTTCGACGAGAACACGACCCGCCGCTTCCTGGCCCTGCTCGACAAGTTCAAGCCGATCCGCAAGGGCAAGCGGGCGGTGGCGGTGGTCGGCAACCGGGTCCGCCAGCGGACCACCGCGGCGGCCCGCCTGGACCGCTTCCTCGAGGGCCTCGGCCAGCGCGCGGTGACCTGTCTGCGCGACACCCAGTTCTACTCCACCACCGCGATCGACGGGCTGAGCCTGTTCGACGTCGGCACCAAGCGGGCCGAGAACTTCCTCCAGGACTGGCGGCCATTGCTCTCGTTTATCGACGATATCTCTGCTAGACTCGAAGGTTGAAGCGCTTCCAGGAAGCGGGTTTGGCCCCTGGCGGGCGGGCCAGTTGAGAGGATTCGGATGACTAGCCATTCCGACAAAGCGGCCACCGACGCCGAGGGCGCCGGCGCTCAGCGCGCGGCGGCGCCGGCGGATGCCGGGACGGTCGAGCCGGCGCCGGCCCGGCCGTCGCGGAAAAAGCCCAAACCGGCGGCCGCCGAAGCCCCCCGGCACGATCCCAAGGCCACGGTCGACCTGCGCGATGCGTCGCTGTACCTGAACCGCGAGCTGACCTGGCTGGACTTCAACTGCCGGGTCCTGCACGAGGCCCAGGACCCGCGCACGCCGCTGCTCGAGCGGGTCAAGTTCCTGTCCATCACCAGCTCGAACCTGGACGAGTTCTTCATGAAGCGCATCGGCGGCCTCAAGCAGCAGATCGGCGCCGGGGTCCACGACCTGACGGTCGATGGCCGCACCCCCCAACAGCAGCTTGACGAATGCTCCGAGGCGATCAAGGACCTCGAGCACCGGAAGCGCAAGGTGTACCTGGAGCTGGTCGACGAACTGGCCAAGCACGGCATCTCGATCATTACCCACGACAAGCTGTCCGAGGAGGAGCGGGACTCGCTGCGCAAGTATTACTTCAAGAACATCTTCCCGCTGGTCACCCCGCTGGCGATGGACCCGGCCCACCCGTTCCCCTTCATCTCCAACCTGTCGCTCAACCTGCTGGTGACCTTGAACTACCCCAACGAGCACGAATCGATCCTGGCCCGGGTCAAGGTCCCGGTGGGCTCGGTGGTGCCGCGTTTCCTGAGGGTCGGCGACGACTACCGCTTCGTCACCCTGGAGGACGTCATGGCCCACAACCTGGACCTCCTGTTCCCGGACATGGAGGTCCAGTCGTGCGAGATGTTCCGGGTCACCCGCAACGCCAACACCGAGCGCGACGAGGAGGACGCCGGCGACCTGCTGGAGCTGATCGAGAGCGAGCTGCGCGACCGCAAGTTCGCCCCCATCGTCCGGCTGCAGGCCAAAGAGGGGATGGATCCGGGGCACCGGGGCATGCTGGCCGCCGAGCTGGGGCTGGACGAGGTCAACGACGTCTTCGAGGTCGACGTCATGATCGGCATGAAGGACCTGATGGAGCTGGCGGCGCTCGACATCCCCGAGCTCCACGACCCGCCCCATCATCCGATCACCAACGTCCGCCTGCCGGAGAACAAGAACATCTTCCACATCATCCGCGACGTCGGCTCGATCCTGGTCCACCACCCTTATGAGTCGTTCGCCACCTCGGTCGAGCGCTTCGTCCGCGAGGCCAGCCAGGACCCCAAGGTGCTGGCGATCAAGATGATCCTGTACCGGACCTCGGCCGACACCCGGATCATCGAGTACCTGGCCGAGGCGGCGCTCAACGGCAAGCAGGTGGCGGTGGTGGTCGAGCTCAAGGCGCGCTTCGACGAGGCCGCCAACATCCAGTGGGCGGGCAGCCTGGAGGAGGTCGGCATCCACGTCACCTACGGGGTGCTGGGACTGAAGACCCACTCCAAGGCGATCCTGGTGATCCGCAAGGACTACAACGGCCTGCGCCGGTACGCCCACGTCGGCACCGGCAACTACCACGCCGGCACCGCCCGCCTCTATTCCGACCTCGGGATGCTGACCTGTGACGACGACATCGGCAAGGACCTGACCGAGCTGTTCAACTACCTGACCACCGGCTGCAAGCCGTCGCGCAAGTACCGCAAGGTCCTGACCGCGCCCAAGACCATGAAGAAGGCCCTGCTGGCCCGCATCGAGCGCGAGATCGCGCTGCATTCGAAGCGCTCGCCGGGGCTGATCCGCTTCAAGGCCAACGCGCTGGAGGACGCCGACATCACCGAGGCCCTGTACCGGGCCTCGATGGCCGGGGTCAAGATCGAGTTGGTGATCCGCGACACCTGCCGGCTGCGCCCGGGCATCCCCGGCCTGTCGGACAACATCACGGTGATCAGCATCGTCGGCCGTTTCCTCGAGCACAGCCGCATCTACTATTTCCGCAACGGCGGCGACGAGGAGTATTTCATCGGTTCGGCCGACCTGATGACCCGCAACCTGGAAAACCGGGTCGAGATCATCACCCCGATCGAGGACGCGGAACACCGCCAGGAGCTGCACCAGGTCTTCGAGGCCCAGCTCAAGGACCACCGCAGCGCCTGGGACATGGACTCCGAGGGCCGCTATGTCCAGCGCCAGCCGGGGCGCGGCCACAGCTCGGTGGGCGCCCAGCAGAGGCTGATCGCGGCCGCCGAGAAACGGGATTTCGAGGCCAACCGGCTCCGCAAGCGCAAGCTGAGGACCATCGCCCGGCGAGCTTCCAGGTAGATTCGCGGAAGGACCATCGTGAAGACCCTCTACCTCCTGCGTCACGCCAAATCGAGCTGGAAGGACCTGTCGCTGGACGACTTCGACCGCCCCCTCAGCGGCCGCGGCCGGAAGACCGGCAAGCTGATGGGGAAGTTCTTCCTGGAGCACGACATCCGCCCCGACCTGATCCTGTGCTCGGCCGCCAAGCGGACCCGCCAGACCCTCAAGCTGATCCAGGAGAACGTGGGCTACAAGATCCCGGTCAAGTTCGAGAAGGGCCTCTACATGGCGACCACCGAGGAGCTGTTCAAGCGCCTGGGCAAGGTCGGCGACGCGGTGGCCTCGGTGATGCTGATCGGCCACAACCCGGAGATCCAGCACCTGGCCCTCGAGGTGGCCGGCAGCGGCGACGGCGATGCCTGGGAGGCGATGAGCATCAAGTACCCGACCGGCGCCCTGGCGGTGCTCGAATGCGGCATCGAGCGGTGGCGCGACCTGCGTTCCCAGACGGCCAGCCTGGAATCGTTCGTCCGCCCCCGGGATTTAGTGGCCTGAATCATCTAAATTGCACCCCTACGATCGCTTTTCCCGTTTCCTCGGCAGGAGGGGGCGCGCCGGCGATGCGGATACATCGTCAAGCGTTCCCGACGCCCCGGGGGGCCCCCCGGGGGGTGCCCCCCCGATTTTAAATGCGGGGGGCGCCCCCGCGACCCCCGAGGGGACGGGAAAAACGATCGTAGGGGTGCAATTTAGATGATTCAGGCCACTCAGCCTGACGCGGCCCGCCCCTCCATCGAGCACAAGCCTCGACAGCCACCTGACTCGGCGGCCTGAAAATGGTATAATCAGGGGATGCGATACATTGGAAACTGCGAACCATGGTTTTTCCGGGTGAGCGTCCGTTGACCCGCCTGGGCGCCCTGTGCCGGGACGATCGCGGGGTGATCGTGGTCATGGTCGCCCTGTTGCTTCCCGTCATCCTGGGCTTCGTCGGCCTCGGCTACGAGGTCGGGCTGTGGTACCAGACCAAGCGCAGCCTCCAGAATTCGGCCGACTCCGGCGCCCTGGCCGGGGCCTACGAGGTGTTGGCGGGCGGCACTTCGGCGGCCATCCGGCTGGTCTCGGAGGACGAGGCCGAGCGCGACGGCTATTTCGACACCGCCGACGGCGACGCCTTCAACCTCGCCAATCCTTACAACGCCGAGGACTATCAGGTGGAGGTGGAGCTCAGCAAACAGGTGGCGTTGTTGTTCTCCAGCTTCTTCATGGACTCCGCCGTCACCATCAACGCGCGAGCCGTCGCCGAGGTCCAGGTCGGCGACCAGGAGGCCTGCGTGCTGGCCTTGAACGGGGGCATCAGGAGTTCGCTCGCCGCGGCGGGCGGCATAACCGTGACCATGAGCGGGTGCTCCCTGGCCGCCAATTCCGACTTCGATCCTTCGATCAGCGCCACCGGCGGGGCGACGATCACCGCCGACTGTTTCTACACCCCGGGGGGGTTCAACGAGAGCGGCGGCGGAACCCTGGACACCACCGTGTGCGATTCGCCCCAGGCGGGCATCACGATCGACGATCCCTACGCCGACATGGAGGAACCGACCGCCGCCAGCTGCGACGGCGACCACACCAACTACCAGCTCAACGCCGGCGGAGTCGAGACCATAGACCCCGGCACCTGGTGCGGCGGGATCGACGTCACCGGCGGCTCCAACCTGACCATGAACCCCGGCCTCTACATCCTGGACGAGGGCCATTTCAGCTTCTCCGGCGGCAGCTCCATCACCGCCGTCGGTGTCTCCATCGTCCTCATGGACAGCGACGGGAACAACTGCGGCGACATCGATTTCACCGGCGGTTCCAACGTCAACATGAGCGCCATGACCAGCGGCGACTTCGAGGGGTTCCTGTTCTACCGCCACTCGAGCTGCAGGAGCACCGGTGGCGATCAGATATTTTCCGGCGGTTCGACCGCCACCGTGGTCGGCGTCATGTACTTTCCATCCAAGGGCATTCAGTTCTCGGGAGGCAGCACCACCTCGGGAAGCTGCCTTCAGGTCGTCGCCGATACCGTGGACTTCACCGGAGACGGCACCCTGGGCAACGACTGCGACGGCACCGGGGTCCCCAGCCTCTACGTCGGGACCAAGATCGTGCTGATCGAGTGATACCAGCGGTCCGCCCCGGGTTTCCCTACAATGGCGCCATGGACTCCAACGCCTTCACCTGCATCGACGCCCACACCTGCGGCAACCCGGTCCGGGTGGTGACCGCAGGGGCGCCGGAGCTCGACGGGACGACGATGAGCGAGCGCCGCCAGCACTTCCTGGCCGAGTACGACTGGATCCGCACCGCCCTGATGTTCGAGCCCCGGGGCCACGACCTGATGTCGGGCTCGATCCTGTATCCGCCGACCCGGCCCGATTGCGACCTCGCGGTGCTGTTCATCGAGACCAGCGGCTGTCTGCCGATGTGCGGCCACGGCACCATCGGCACGGTGACGGTGGCCGTCGAGCGGGGCCTGGCCAAGCCGGCCGAGCCCGGGGTGCTGGTGCTCGACACCCCGGCCGGGGTGGTCCGCGCCGCGTACGCCGAGCGCGACGGCCACGTGGAGTCGGTCAGGATCACCAACGTCCCGGCCTTCCTGCATTCGGCCGCGCTCCGGGTGGAATGCCCGGAGCTCGGAGAACTGGCCGTCGACGTCGCCTATGGCGGCAACTTCTACGCCATCATCGAGCCCCAGGCGAACTACGCCGACCTGGCCGCGCTGAGCCCCGGCGACATCCTGCGGCTGAGCCCGGTGGTCCGCCGGCGGCTCGACGAGGCGGGCGAGTTCGTGCATCCCGAGGACGCCACCATCCGCGGCCTCAGCCACGTCATGTGGACCGGGCGGGCGACCCGCGACGACGCCGACGCCCGCAACGCGGTGTTCTACGGCGATCGCGCCATCGACCGCAGCCCGTGCGGCACCGGGACCTCGGCCAGGATGGCCCAGTTGGCGGCCCGGGGCGAGTTGGGCCCCGGCGACGACTTCGTGCACGAGAGCATCATCGGCTCCCTGTTCAAGGGCCGTGTCGAGGCCACCGCGAAGGTCGGCGATTATCCGGCCATCGTGCCCTCGATCGAGGGCTGGGCGCGGATCACCGGCTTCAACACCATCCTGGTCGAAGACCGCGACCCCTTCCGCCACGGCTTCCAGGTGGTATGAGAGCACCGGCGCCGCCGAGGGTGTGTACTCATAAAACCGAGGGTCCGCTTTCGGCCCCATAGGAGACCGTTGACACCATAACGACGGCACCGGGGCCAAATCGACCAGGGGCAGGGAATGGACGTTGCTGTACGCTGAGCGATACCAGAGCCGGGGAGAGGCCATGAGCCGGGAATGGCACTTCAAGCGGGATCGGCGGTTTCGGGAACTGTTGTCCTCTGAGAAGGAGATACCTTTGGTCGGGACGAGCGGTTGATTGCTATTTGCTATAGTGGGCGCATTAATCTCAACGCTGAGATGGTCCGCAAGCCGACGTTCGAGCCCGAAGGTTAGCTTTACATCGGGTTTCATCTGTTTGACCTCTGACAGCGGACTCGCCATAGAGGAGGCACCGACAGCCGGAGTTGACCCCAAGCAGAAGTTAGTCGCGCCGATAGGTGTTTGACACAGTTCCTCTTACTGGTTCCCATCCATTCTTAGAAAGCTCACTTTCCAGCGCCATTCGAAATCGTCTTCGTCCTCCAAATACTGCCTTCGGGTATCCGCCACCGGGGATAATTTTACCTATTCGAACTGTTACTTGCATACGATCAGGAGACCAATTCAGACGTTCATCATTTATATCGTCAATTATCAGTTTAAAAATATCCTTCGCAATTGGCTTTGCGTTAAGGCGCGGTGAAGTTGGTTCCAGTTTTGTGTCTTGGCGTTTCATCTCAGTCTCCAGGGCACCTCCCCATCCGCGAGAACTATAGCGCACCCTGCCGTAGCGATGGTAGGGTGCCGGGAATGTGATACCGGCAGTGTTGAACTCAAAAGGTTTGATAGATCGACCCTCCAGGCATGGAGATCGATTAACCCCTGACAGCGGACTCGCCATGGAGGGGGTGCCGACCGCCGCTGTTGACCCGACTCGGACGTTGATTGGATTGTGCGATTCAGTAGAGGTGTGCGGATAACAATTTGTTTTCGTATTCCCGGCGTGATACGCAGGTCGCCTGCGCATATGTGACGTGAACCTTTCTTCTTAATTTCGCTCAGATCGATGCCTCCGAACAGATCAACATCCAATTCAACAATACTGTTTCTAAAGCTATCAATGCGAGACGCCCCGGTGGGCGGCGAGGAAGGCCACAGGCCCCAGCCACAGGGTCAGCGACACTGTCGCCTCGGCGAAGGCGCCGACGCAGCGCACGTCGAAGATGGGCGATCATGGTAAACGGGCTTTCCATCCCCTCGATGCTCATCCGGCCACGCTTTCCGATGAACAGGCGTCGAGGACTCGGCGCCTCACCCGGTGCTCGGAGGCGGTGCTGTCGACGAACGCCACATCCCCGTCCATGCCGCGAACCGTGAGGGGGAAATCCTTGTTGTAGTGCCTGGCGAACATCTTTTCGGGAACGTCCGGACCGTCGCGGCCGAGGCTGATTTCCAGCGCTTCGCTCGCGGCGTCGTACTCGAGCGTCAGGGAATGATCGGACCCGCCGCCCGTCTTCACCAGTTCAGCCCGATCACCGGCGCCCAACGGATAGGCGAAGAGCCCGTGTGGAGTGATCGCCACCTTGTAAACGAGGACGAGCAGCAAAGCCCCGACTTCGCCGGGGTCGTAACAGATGAGGCTGAGATCGTAGAAATGGTCGCCGTCGACCAGGGCACTGTTGGCGCTCGCCATGATGAAGGCCCGCCCGTCGAACCGCTTGGAAACACCTTCTTCGACGAACCACTTTCCGGCGGCGGCGCTTTTTTCCTGGCGAAGGTCGTCCATCCTGTTTTCTTCGGCCCGATCGAAGGCGAGTTCGGCGCCGAGGTAAACCAGCGCCAGGACGGCCCCCATGACTGCAATATTGAATATCCAATGTCGGCCCGGCAGCGTTCGGATTATGGGGAACATGGCCGAAACTAGCGCGAAACAGCGAGGACTTGAACTATATCTGCCATTTCCCAGATAACTTCCAAATCGACTCCGACGGTCTCAATTTTCACCGTCATTGGAATAATTTCACTTCCGCAGCCGTCTGACAGCCAGATTTTGGTGATTTGACCGTGTTCGCAAGCCCATTTGGTCCAGTTTTTCGTTACCCAGACGCACCTCTCCGGTCAACCGACATGATTCTAGGCTCCCGTTCAGCATCGTGCTGGTGGCCTTGACCGCAGATCATCGATCAGTCGCAGGATTTCCCGAAACAGGTTCCTCGGCAGTCCTATCTCGGTCAGTTAGAACGTGGCGTAGTGACCATGCGATAAACGGCTTCCTCCGCCGGCATCACGAACTTCCGGAAATGGCTATACCCGGAAGTGACGGAAACTTCGCCTGAGGTCTGCTTTCAGGCTTTCAGCGGACATCGATGCCCCAAGCTGACATCCGATTGCGACGTCATTCATGGGTACACACCCTAGCCGGCGCCGAGGGCGGCTTCGTAGAGGGTGCGGAAGCGGCGTTTCTCGTCGTCGTCGAGGGGTTGCAGGGGGGGACGGGGGTCGCCGACCGGGATCCCGGCCAGCTGGCAGCCGTACTTGCAGCACTGGATGTACTTGCCGCCCTCCATCTCCATGAACAACGGCAGCAGCCGGCGCATGATGGCCAGCCCGGCCTCGAAGTCGCGGCGCTGCACGCACGCCTCCCACAGCGCCACGTGCTCGGCGGGCAGGAAGTTGGAGGCCCCGGCGACCCAGCTCCGCGCCCCCCACAGGAAGTATTCCAGGGCCTGGTCGTCGGCCCCGCAGACCGGAGCAATGCGGCCCTGGTAGCGGACCACCACCTGGTGCAGGCGGTCGAGGTCGCCGCTGCTCTCCTTGATCGAGGCGATGTTCGCGACGTCGAGCACCCCATCGAGGAACGCGTTGTCCATGTGAACCCCGGTCCGGGCCGGGAAGTTGTAGAGCATGATCGGCATCTCCAGGGCCTCGTCGAGGGCCTTGAAGTGGGCCGCCATTTCGGCCGCGTCGGGCAGCGAATAGGGCGGGGCGGCGATCAGCAGGCCCTGGTAGCCGAGGTCCCGCGCGATCAGCCCGAGTTCGATGATCTCCGCTTGATGGGTGCTGTTGACGCCGGCATGGATGGGGACCTTGTCGCCGGCCCGCTCGGCGACGAACTCCAGGACCTCCCGACGTTCGTCCAGGGACAGGGCGTAGAATTCGCCGGTCGAGCCGCAGGGGATCAGGCAGTGCACGCCGTTCTCCAGCAGGAACTCCAGAAGCCTCTCGAAGACCGCGAAATCGACCGCCCCGTCGTCGCCGAACGGGGTCACGGTCACCGTCAGGATGCCTTCGGGATCGCTATGCCCGGTCATCGAATTCCTCCTTCTCTCGTCACCGCGTCGCCCAGCACCTCCAGCAGCCGGCGCAATACGGGGCGCAGCCTTTCGGCGGCTTCGTCATGGTAGGCGAAGGGCGGCGATTCCTTCATATAGATGCACTGGGCCATCTCCAGCTGGACCGCATGCACGTTGTCCCGGGGACGACCGAAACGGCGGGTGATGTAGCCGCCCTTGAAACGGCCATCAAGGACGTGGGTGTATCGGCGGCTGTCCTTCATCACCTCGACCAGCCGGGCGACGAGGGCGGCGTCGGCGCTTTTCCCCGAGGCGGTGCCGAGGTTGAGGTCGGGCAGTTTGCCGGCGAAGAAACGCGGCACCTCGGAACGGATCGAATGGGCCTCGAACAGCGCCGCGACGCCGAAGCGGGCGACCGTCGCCGCCAGTTCCCCCTCCAGCTTCTCGTGATAGGGCCGCCAGTAGGTTTCGATGCGCCGCGCCGCCTCGGCGGCGTCCGGTTCCCCGCCCGGGGCGTAGATCGGCCGGCTGTCGAAGGTGGTCAGCGGACAGACCCCGGTGTTGTCGGCCCCGGCGTACAGCGGGGCGTCGCCGGGGTCCCGGTTGAGGTCGACCACGTAGCGCGAGTGGACGGCGCTCAGCACCCCGATCCCCATCGAGGGGGCGAAGTCGTAGAGCCGCTCCAGATGGCGGTCGGTGTCGGGCAGAAGCCGCGCCTCCGGGGTCAGGCGACGGGCCAGGTCGTCGGGGACGTGGGTCCCGCAGTGGGGAATGCTGATCAGGATCGGGGTGGTTCCCGGCCGGTGGCGGAAGATGTCGGTCATGTCAGAGGCTCGCCGTCCTTGACGATGCCGGCGCACGGGTTGAGGCCGATCCAGTAGGCCAGCTCGGCCGGCCGGCGGATGTCCCACAGCACGAAGTCGGCCCGCATCCCGGTGTCCAGCGTGCCCCGGTCATCGCCCAGCCCGAGGGCGGCGGCGGCGTGGCGGGTGACCCCGGCCAGCGCCTCCTCCGGCGTCATCCGGAACAGGGTGCAGGCCATGTTGAGCATCAGCAGCAGCGAGGTCACCGGCGAGGTGCCCGGGTTGGCGTCGCTGGCCACCGCCATCGCCACGCCATGGCGGCGGAAGGCGGCGATGGGCGGCGGCCGGGTTTCGCCCAGGACGTAGTAGGCGCCGGGCAGCAGCACGGCGACGGTGCCCGCCGCCGCCATCGCCGCAACCCCGTCCTCGGCGGCGTATTCCAGGTGGTCGGCGGACAGCGCCCGGTGGCCGGCGGCCAACGCGGCGCCCCCGGAGTCCGAGAGCTGGTCGGCGTGCAGCTTGACCGCCAGGCCGTGGTCGGCGGCAGCCCGCAACACGCGGGCGGTCTGTTGGGGGGTGAAGGCGATGGTCTCGCAGAAGACGTCCACGGCGTCGGCCAGGTCCTCGGCGGCGACCTGTGGCAGCATCTCGTTGCACACCAGCTCGAGGTATTGGTCGGCCCGGCCCTGGTACTCGGGGGGCACCGCGTGGGCGCCGAGGAAGGTGGTCCGCACGTCGAGGGGAAAGGCGTCCCCGAGGCGCCGCGCGACGCGCAGCATCTTGGCCTCGGTGGCGGTGTCCAGGCCGTAGCCCGACTTGACCTCGAGCGTCGTCACCCCCTCGACGCGCAGCCGCTCGAGGCGCCGCGAAGCCCGCAGCATGAGCTCCTCCTCGCCGGCCGCCCGGGTCGCGGCGACGGTCGAGAGGATGCCGCCGCCGGCCCGCGCCACCTCCTCGTAGCCGGCCCCGCCGAGGCGGAGTTCGAACTCGCCGGCGCGGTCGCCGCCGAACACCAGGTGGGTGTGGCAGTCGATCAGGCCCGGGGTGATCCACCTTCCGCCGGCGTCGTGGAGGCGTCCGGCGCAACGCTCGGGGGCGTCGGGCAGGGCGGCGCGGGGGCCGACCCAGGCGATGCGCCCGCCCTCGACCGCCAGCGCGCCGTCGCTCACCGCGCCATAGGGCTCGCCGCCAGCGGTCATGGTCGCCAGGTTGGCGTTGATCCACAGGGCGTCCCAGTCCACCGTCGGTTTTCCCTTGCCAGACCTCCTACCGGCACATAATACCAGCGTCGTCGTTTGTAGCCCAAGCTGGCGGAGGCTTCCATGCCCGAGTTCCACGCCGAAACCGCGCTGCTGCCCGGGGGCTGGGCGGACGAGGTGCGGATCACCGTCGACGAGGGGGGCGCCATTACCGGCGTCGAAGCCGGGGCCGGGACAAGCGGCGCCGAGCGCCTGGAGGGCGCGGTGCTGCCGGGGATGGGCAACCTCCACTCCCACGCCTTCCAGCGGGCCATGGCCGGGCTCGCCGAGCGGCACGCGGGGGGCAACTTCTGGTCCTGGCGCGAGGTCATGTACCGCTTCCTCGGCCGCATCGGCCCCGACGACCTGGAGGCCATTACCGCCCAGCTCTACGTCGAGATGCTCAAGGCCGGCTACACCGCGGTGGGCGAGTTCCACTACCTGCACCACGACCTCGACGGCGCCCCCTACGCCGATGCGGCCGAAATGTCGGGGCGCCTCGCGAGGGCGGCGCAAAGGGCCGGCATCGGGTTGACGCTGCTGCCGGTGCTCTACGCGGCGGGCGGCTTCGGCGGCGCCCCGACGGGCGACGGCCAGAAGCGCTTCGCCGGCGACGTGGAGTGGTTCGCCGGGTTGATGGCGACCCTTGCCGAGCGTTTCGCCGGCGACCCCCAGGTCGGCCTCGGCGTCGCCCCGCACAGCCTGCGCGCGGTGCCGCCCGAGGTCCTGGCCGGGATGCTGGCCGACGCCGACCCCGGCGGCCCGGTCCACATCCACGTCGCCGAACAGGTGCTCGAGGTCGAGGACTGCGTGGCCTGGAGCGGCGCCCGGCCGGTCCAATGGCTGCTCGCCAACGCCCCGGTGGACGGCCGCTGGTGCCTGATCCACGCCACCCACATGAGCCAGGCCGAGACCGCCGCCCTGGCCGCCTCGGGCGCCGTGGCCGGCCTGTGCCCGACCACCGAGGCCAACCTGGGCGACGGCCTGTTCGCGTTGGGGCCGTTCCTCGAGGCCGGCGGCCGCTTCGGCATCGGCTCCGACAGCCAGGTCTCGGTCAGCCCCGTCGAGGAGCTGCGGTGGCTCGAATACGGCCGCCGCCTGATCGACCTCCGGCGCAACGTCAGCGCCACGTCCGAGCAACCCTCGACCGGCCGCCGGCTTTACGACGCCGCGCTGGCCGGCGGCGCCCAGGCGCTCGGCCGGCCGATCGGCGCCATCGAGGAGGGCCGGCGCGCCGACCTGGTGGTGCTCGATACCGGCCATCCCACCTTGGTTGCGCGCCAGGGCGACGCCCTCCTCGATTCCTACCTGTTCTCCGGCAACGCCACCCCGGTCCGCCACGTCATGGTCGGCGGCCGGTGGACGGTGCGCGACGGCGTCCACGCCGAAGAGCATGCGGTCGCCGAAGCCTACGCCACGACCCTGAAAAAATTAATTGGTGACTGTATATAATTAATTGCCGTCTTGGTCGCGATCTGCCATCCTATGGTCATGGCACGTTTGGCACGGATCACGATCCCGGGGGTCGCCCACCACGTGACCCAGCGCGGCAATCGCTCCATGGAGGTCTTCTTCTCCGAGGACGATTACCGGGCCTACCTGGAGTTGTTGGCCGAATACGGCGCCAAGGCGGGCACCGCGGTGTGGGCCTATTGCCTGATGCCCAACCACATCCACCTGATCCTGGTTCCCTCCCATGACGACGGGTTGCGCGCGGCGCTGGGCGAGGTCCACCGGCGATACGCCCGGCGGATCAATGCCCGCGAGGAGTGGAGCGGCCACCTGTGGCAGGAACGCTTCCACTCCTACCCCATGGACGAGGACCACCTGGTGGCCGGCGCCCGTTACGTGGAGCTCAACCCGGTGAGGGCCGGGCTGGTCGAGCGTCCCGAGGACTGGCGGTGGTCGAGCGCCAAGGCCCACCTCTCCGGCGAAAAGGGCGGCCTGGTCGACGTCGCCCCGCTGCTGGACCGGATAGCCGATTGGGCGGCCTTCCTCGAAGCCGGAACCGACAAGCGAACCCTCGCCACGATCCGCCACCACACCCGGACCGGCCACCCCCTGGGATCGAAAGGCTTCCTCGACAAGCTCGAAGGCATCCTCGGCCGCGACGTCCAGCCCCGAAAGCCGGGCCGGCCCAGGAAGAAAAGCGAATAATTATATACTGTCACCATTGATCGGTCGCCCATTCGGCCCTGGACTCCGCTTGGCCATAGTTGTATATACAACTCAGCCCCCCCGCTAGCAAGATATCCCCATGAGTCCGCCGCTCTACCAACGGATAAAGGACCACATCGTCGGGCGGATCCAATCCGGGGACTGGCCGGTGGACCACCGGGTGCCGTCCGAAAACGAGCTTCTGCGTCAGTTCAAGACCAGCCGGATGACCGTCAACCGGGCCCTGCGCGAACTCACCGACCAGGGGCTGCTGCGCCGGGTCCAGGGGCTGGGCACCTTCGTCGCCGACCCCCGGCCGCGCCTGCAGTTGCTGGAGATCCGCAACATCGCCGACGACATCCGGGGGCGCGACCACCGCCACGACTGCGAGGTCCACCTTCAGGGGGCCGAGCGGGCCGGCGAGGCGGTGGCGCTGGACCTCGGCCTGGAGATCGAGGCCGAGGTGTTCCATTCGCTGCTGGTCCACCATGAGGAAGGGGTGCCGGTGCAGCTCGAGGACCGCTACGTCAACCCGGCGGTGGCGCCCGGCTACCTGGACATCGACTTCACCCGGACCACGCCCAACGAGTACCTGATGCGCGCCGCGCCGTTGCAGGAAGTCGAACACACGCTCGAGGCCATCCTGCCGGATGCGGAGACCCAGGCGCTGCTGCGCATTACCGCCGACGAACCGTGCCTGCTGCTCCACCGCCACACCTGGTCGGGCGGCCGGGCGGCGTCGCGGGCCTGGCTCACCCACCCCGGGGGCCGCTACCGGCTGGGCGCTCGTTTCATCCCCGATCGAGGATAGTCCCATGTCCCGCACATCGCGTTTCGACAACACCCGGACCATCCGCGCCCCGAGGGGCACCAAGCTCAACGCCCGGAGCTGGCAGACCGAGGCGCCGCTGCGGATGCTGATGAACAACCTCGATCCCGAGGTCGCCGAGAAGCCGGAGGAGCTGGTGGTCTACGGCGGCGTCGGGCGGGCGGCGCGCAACTGGGAGAGCTACGATGCGATCGTCAAGACGCTCAAGGAGCTAGCCGACGACGAGACCCTGCTGGTCCAGTCGGGCAAGCCGGTTGGGGTGTTCAGGACCCACCCCGACGCGCCCCGGGTGCTGATCGCCAACTCCAACATCGTCGCCCACTGGTCGACCCTCGACAATTTCAACGAGCTCGACCGCAAGGGGCTGATGGTCTACGGCCAGATGACCGCCGGCTCGTGGATCTACATCGGCAGCCAGGGCATCATCCAGGGAACCTACGAGACCTTCGCCGAGGCCGGCCGCCAGCACTACGGCGGCGACCTGGCCGGGCGCTGGATCCTGACCGCCGGGCTGGGCGGCATGGGCGGAGCCCAGCCGCTGGCCGGGACCATGGCCGGGGCCGCCGTGCTGGTCGTCGAGTGCCGGCCCAGCCACATCGAGCGGCGCCTCGAGTCCGGCTACCTGGATCGCATGTCGACCGACCTCGACCAGGCGCTGAAGGAGATCGCCGAGGCTTGCGCCAACAAGCAGGCTATCTCCATCGGCCTGCTCGGCAACGCCGGCGAGGTCTATCCGGAGTTGGTCCGGCGCGCGGTGCGTCCCGACCTGGTCACCGACCAGACCTCGGCCCACGACCCGCATCGCGGCTACCTGCCCATCGGCTGGACGCTCGACAAGTGGGACGCGTTGCAGGACAGCGATCCCAAGCGGGTCGAGGCGGCGGCTTGTGAGTCGATGGCGATCCAGGTGCGGGCCATGCTCGACTTCCACGCCGCCGGCGTGCCGACCGTCGATTACGGCAACAACATCCGCCAGCGGGCCCTGGACCAGGGGGTGGAGAACGCCTTCGACTATCCGGGGTTCGTGCCGGCCTATATCCGGCCTCTGTTCTGCCGGGGCAAGGGGCCGTTCCGCTGGGTCGCGCTGTCGGGCGATGCCGAGGACATCGCCCGCACCGACGCCAGGGTCAAGGAGGTGATCCCCGACGACCCCCATCTTCACCACTGGCTCGACATGGCGGGGCGGCGCATCCACTTCCAGGGCCTGCCCTCGCGGATATGCTGGCTGGGCCTGGGCCAGCGGGCGCGGGTCGGACTGGCCTTCAACGACATGGTCGCCTCGGGTGAGCTCGCGGCGCCGGTGGTGATCGGGCGCGACCATCTGGACGCGGGGTCGGTGGCCAGCCCCAACCGCGAGACCGAGGCCATGCGCGACGGCTCCGACGCCATCGCCGACTGGCCGTTGCTCAACGCCCTGCTCAACTGCGCCAGCGGCGCCACCTGGGTCTCCATCCACCACGGCGGCGGGGTCGGCATCGGCTACTCCCAGCACGCCGGGATGGTGATCGTGTGCGACGGCACCGAGGACGCGGCGCGGCGCATCGAGCGGGTGCTGACCAACGACCCGGCGAGCGGCGTCATGCGCCACGCCGACGCCGGCTACGAGGACGCCGTGGCCTGCGCCCGGGAACACGGATTGAACCTGCCGATGATCGGAAAGGAATAGGCGATGCCGCTCCAAGGGACCCGGGTCCTGGACCTGTCGCGGATGCTGGCCGGGCCGGTGTGCACCGCCCTGCTGGCCGACGTCGGGGCCGAGGTGATCAAGGTCGAGGCGGTGGGTCGTGGCGACGACATGCGCCACGTCGCCCCCTTCAAGGACGGCGAGAGCGCCCTGTTCATGCTCGCCAACCGGGGCAAGAAGAGCATCACGCTCGACCTCAAATCGAAACGCGGGGTGGCGGTGCTGCACCGCCTGTCGGCGGCCAGCGACGTGGTGGTCGAGAACTTCAAGCCCGGCGTCGCCAAGCGCCTGGGCGCCGACTACGAGACCCTGCGGGCGATCAACCCGCGGCTGGTCTACGCCTCGATCTCCGGCTTCGGCCAGCAGGGGCCGCTGGCCCACCGCCCGGCCTACGACATCATCGCCCAGGCGATGAGCGGCCTGATGGACATCACCGGCCAGCCCGACGGCCCGCCGATGCGGGTCGGCGAATCCTTCGGCGACCTGTGCGCGGCGCTCTACGGGGCGTGGGGGATCATGGTCGGGCTGAACGCGCGCCAGCGCACCGGCGAGGGCCAATACCTGGACGTGGCGATGGTGGATTCGCTGTTCTCGCTGCTGATCACCGCGCTCAGCCAGTACCTGTTCGCCGGGGTAAACCCGGCACGGGTCGGCAACCGCCATCCCCTGTCCACCCCCTACGACAGCTTCCCGGCCGCCGACGGTCACGTCGTCATCGCGGTCGCCAACGACCGCCTGTTCGAGCGCCTGGCCGAGACCATGGGCCGGCCCGAGTTGGCCGCCGATGCGCGCTTCGTGTCGGATTCCGAACGGACCCGCCACGAGCCGGCGCTGCGCGTCATCATCGAGGAGTGGACCGGCGCACGTACCGTGGCGGAGATCGTCGAGGCGCTGGACGCGGCCAGCGTCCCGGCGTCGCCGATCTGGACCGTCGAGGAGGTCGCCGAAAGCGCCCAGATGGCGTTCCGCGGGATGCTGGCCACCGTGCAGCATCCGAAGCTGGGCGACATCACCCTGGTCCAGCAGCCGGTCCACTTCTCGTCCATGGAGCGGGGCATCCGCCGCCCGCCGCCCCTGCTCGGCGAACACACCGAGGCAGTGCTCGGAGGGCTGCTGGAGATGGACCCCGCCGCCATCGAGGAGCTGCGCCACGACGGCGTGATATAGGAATCGCACCATGGACATGACATTCACCGACGAGGAACTGGCGCTGCGCGACGCCGTCGCCAGATTCGCGGCTACCGAACTGGCCCCCCGGGCCCGCGACATCGACGAGGGCGAGGTCTTCATCGCCGAGCACCTGCCCAAGCTGGCCGGGATGGGGATCATGGGCATGAACCTGCCCGAGGAATGGGGCGGTTCCGGGGTCTCGGCGATCGGCCTGGCGCTGGCCATCGAGGAGATCGCCGCCGCCTGCGGGGCGACGGCCTCCAGCCTCACCGCCCACTTCCTGGCCACCGACGCCATCCTGCTCGGCGCCGGGGACGACCTCAAGGGGCGCTACCTGCCCGGCGCCGCGGCGGGGGAGAAACTGGGCGCCTTCGCCCTCACCGAACCGCAGGCCGGCTCCAACCCCGCCGACATGACCACCCGGGCGGTGCGCCAGGGCGGCGGCTACCGGATCACCGGCACCAAGCACTTCATAACAAACGGCGGCGAGGCCGACTTCATTGTCGTCTTCGCCAAGACCGACCCCGAGGCCGGCAGCCGGGGGATCGGCGCCTTCGTGGTCGAGGGCGGCGCCGAGGGCCTGGTCGCGGCGCCGGCGGAGAAGACCATGGGGGTCCGGGGCAGCCACGTCTTCGAGCTGTCGCTGGATTGCCTGGTCGCCGGGGACATGCGCATCGGATCCGAAACCGATGGCTTCAAGACCGCGATGAAGGTGCTCGACCGGGGCCGGGTGGACGTCTCGGCGATGGGCCTGGGGATCGCCCGCGCCGCCTTTGAGGCAGCCCTGTCGTGGTCCCGGGAGCGCGTCGTCTCGGGCCGCCCCCTGGCCGGCCACCAGGGCGTCCAGTGGATGCTGGCCGAGATGGCGACGACGCTCGAGGCCGCCCGCTGGATGACCTACCGCGCCGCCGCCCTGCGCGACGCCGGCCAGCCGTTGACCAAGGAATCGGCGATGACCAAGCTGTTCGTCTCCGAGGCCGCCGGCAAGATCGCCGACCTGGCGTTGCAGATCCACGGCGGTTACGGCTACAGCCGTGAGATGCCATTGGAACGCTACGTCCGCGACGCCCGCATCCTGCGCATCTTCGAAGGCGCCTCGGAGGTGCAGAAAAACATCATCGCCCGCCTTATATAAGATACGGAAATATAAGATACGGAAGGGAGCCCCCATGTCCGCCTTCGTCCTCCACCCCGGTTCGCTGACCCGGGAAGACCTCCGCGCGCTGAAGGAGGGGAATACGACCCTCGAGCTGGACCCCGCGTGCTGGCCCGCCGTCGAGGCCGCCATGCGGATCGTGCTCGAACTGGCCGAAGGCGAGGAGATGGTCTACGGCATCAACACCGGTTTCGGCAGCCTGGCCCGGACCCGCATTCCCCCTGACGACGTGCGCGAACTGCAACGCCGCCTGGTGCTGTCGCACAGCATCGGCACCGGCCCGCTGCTGCCCGACGACGTGGTCCGCATGGTCCTGGCGCTCAAGATCAACATCCTGGGGCGGGGGCATTCCGGATGCCGGCGGGTGCTGATCGACACCCTGCGCGAGATGTTCAACGCCGGGGTCCTGCCCTGCATCCCGGCCAAGGGATCGGTGGGGGCGTCGGGCGACCTGGTGCCGCTGGCCCACACCGCGGCGACCCTGATCGGCCTCGGCGAGGTCCGCGTCGGCGGCGACGTCCTACCGGCGGCCGAGGGCCTGCGCCGAGCCGGCATCGAAGCGCTCGAACTGGGTCCCAAGGAGGGGCTGGCCATGCTCAACGGGACCCAGGTGTCGAGCGCGCTGGCCCTGTGCGGGTTGTTCGCCGCCCAGGACGTGTTCGCCGCCGCCCTGGTCGCCGGGGCGATGAGCGTCGACGCCGCCCAGGGCGCCGACGCCCCGTTCTCGGCGCCGATCCAGGAGATCAGCGGCCGGCGCGGCCAGATCGCGGTGGCCGGGGTGCTGAGGGAGCTGCTGGAGGGCAGCGCGATCATCGCCTCCCACGTCGGCTGCGATCACGTCCAGGACCCCTACTCGCTGCGCTGCCAGCCCCAGGTCATGGGCGCCTGCCTGGAGTCCATCGACCATGCCGCCGAGGTGCTGGGGCGCGAGATCAACGCCGTCTCCGACAACCCGCTGGTCTTCGCCGAGACCGGCGAGATCCTGTCCGGCGGCAACTTCCACGCCCAATCGGTGGCCATGGCGGCCGACGTGCTGGCCCTGGCGCTGGCCGAGATCGGCACCATCTCGGAACGCCGCGTCGCCATCCTGACCAACCCCAACATGAGCGGCCTGCCGGCCTTCCTGGTTTCCCAACCGGGATTGAATTCCGGCTTCATGTCGGCCCACATCGCGGCCGCCGCCATCGCCAGCGAGAACAAGGTGTACGCCCATCCGGCGAGCATCGACAGCATCCCCACGGTGGCCGACCAGGAGGACCACGTCTCGATGGCCACCTTCGCCGCCCGCCGGCTCTCGGAGATGGCCGCCAACACCACCACCGTGGTCGCCATCGAACTGCTGGCCGCCGCCCAGGGCATCGACCTCCGCCGACCGCTCGAGACCTCCCCGCGCCTGCAAGAAGCGCACGCGGCGATACGCGAGCGCTCGGCGTTCCTCGAGACCGACCGCCCCCTCAAAAGTGACCTGGAGGCGGTGTGCGGATTGATCCGCAGCGGCTGGTTCCGCGCCCTCGCGAAGGTCGAGCGGTGATCACATCCGGCCGCCCCGTTCCGCCGCCACCGCGCGGAGGACCTTCAGCACGAACGGGTCCCCGGCCAGCGATTCCAGCGGCGCCGCCAGCCGGCGCCGCCAGTTAGGGTAAGTCTCGACCGTGCCCGGGAGGTTGAGCTGCTCCTTCTCGGCCAACAGGTCGTCGAGGTTGTTCATCGCCAGTTGGCACGGGGTGCGGGCGAGGAACCTGTGCACCGCCCCGATCAACTCGCCGACGTCGATGAGTTGATCGACAAGGCCCGCCTGAGCCTGGACATGACCGCCAAGGAAATATGAGAGCCTGTTTGGAGAGTTGATCATGGGTTGCGTTGGCCTGGGAAGTGCGAGTGTTGGGAGCGGATGCGCCGGCGATGGGGGAGCATCGTCAAGCCTTCGCGACGCGGCAATCGCACTTCCCAAGCCAACCCGAAGGGCCGCGTTTTCAAGGCCTTGGGACGTCGTCAGGCGCCGCTTGCGATGCTCCAGCATCGCGGCGCGTCTCCTTCCTAGCCCAAGGCCTTGAAAACGCGGCGCAACCCGTGATCAACTCTCCAAACAGGCTCTAAGGGAGGACCCGCCATGACATCCAATTTCCCGTACGACACCAAGGACATCTGGACCAAGGACAGGGACCACTTCATCCATCCGTGGACCGACTTCTCCAACTTCAAGGAGGAGGGCTCCGAGGTCATCGCCGAATCGGAAGGCGCCTACATCTTCAATTCCGACGGCGAGCGGTTCCTCGACGGCATCGGCGGCTTGTGGTGCGTCAACGTCGGCTACGGGCGCGACGAGATCGCCCGCGCCATCGCCGACCAGGCCAAGCGGATGACCTACTATTCCACGTTCGGCCCCCACACCACGCCGCCGGCGGCGGAACTGGCGGCCAAGCTGGCCGAGTTGTGCCCGGCCCACCTCAACCACGTGTTCTACGGCACCGGCGGCTCGATGGCTAACGACACCGCGGTCCGCATCATCCACTTCTACTTCAACCGCCTGGGCAAGAAGAACAAGAAGCACGTCATCTCGCGCATCGACGCCTACCACGGCAGCACCTACCTGGCGGCCTCGCTGACCGGGGTGATGTTCGACCGCATCGGCTTCGACTGCATCGAGGAGTTCGTCCACCACATCCCGTGCCCCAACCCCTACCGGCGGCCCGACGGGATGAGCGTCGAGGAGTTTCGCGACGAGAAGGTGGCCGACCTGGAGAACAAGATCCTCGAGTTGGGCCCCGAGAACGTGTCGTGCTTCATCGCCGAGCCGATCATGGGCGCCGGCGGCGTCATCGTGCCGCCGCCCGGCTACCACGCCAGGACCCAGGAGGTGTGCCGCAAGTACGAGGTGCTCTACATCTCCGACGAGGTGGTCACCGGGTTCGGCCGGCTCGGCCATTTCTTCGCCTCGGAACCGGTGTTCGACCTGACCCCGGACATCATCGTCTCGGCCAAGGGGCTGACCTCGGGCTATCTGCCGCTGTCGGCGACCATGATTTCGGACGACATCTACGAGGTCATCAGCGTGCCCCAGGCCGAGGGCGCCCTGTTCACCCACGGCTTCACCTATTCCGGCCATCCGGTGTGCTGCGCCGCCGCGCTGGCCAACATCGAGATCTTCGAGCGCGAGGACATCTGCGGCCACGTGCGCGAAGTCGGCCCCTATTTCGAGGAGAAGCTGGCGACCCTGGCCGAGCTGCCGATCGTCGGCGAGGTCCGGGGACGCTGTTTCATGGACTGCGTCGAGTACGTCGCCGACAAGGAGACCAAGGAGCTGTTTCCGGCCGAGGTTAAGATCGGCGCCCGCATCGCCCGCCACGCCCAGGACCGGGGCCTGATCATCCGGCCGCTGGCCCACCTCAACGTGCTGTCGCCGCCCCTGACCCTGACCCGCGAGCAGATCGACTACATGGTCGACACCATGCGCGAGAGCACCCTGGCGACCCTGGACGACCTCAAGAAGGAAGGCATGTGGAACGGTTGAGCCTCAGGACCGTTCGGGGCTATTCTATGACTCGGAGGCAAACGGGAAACTGAAACAACGACAAGCACAACCCTATGGGAGGATAAGGCATGACCCGCAGATTATTTTCGCATCTTTCCCGCCGCCGCTTCCTGCAAGGGACCGCGGCGGTCGGGGTCGCCCTGGCCGCGATGCCGAGACAGGCATGGACGGCCGAGGAAAAGCTGATCAACGTCTACAACTGGGACACCTACATCGGCGAGACGACGTTGGACACCTTCACCAAGGCGACCGGCATCAAGGTCCAGTACGACCTCTACGCCAACAACGAGGAGTTGTTCGCCAAGCTCAAGGAAGGGAACCCGGGCTACGACATCATCTTCCCCAGTGACTACATGGTCGAGACCATGATCGCAGTGGACATGCTGGTCCCGATCGACCACGCCAAGATCCCCAACTTGAAGCACATCGACCCCAACCCCAACTTCTCCGACCCGGCCTTCAACCCCGGGCTCAAGTTCGGGGTGCCGTACATGTGGGGAACCATGGGGATCGGCTACCGCATATCCAAGGTCGACGGGGTGCCCGACAGCTGGGGCGACATCCTGGAGAGCGACAAGTACGCCGGGCGCATCGCCCTGCTCGAGGACCAGCGGGCGATGATCGGCTTCACGCTCAAGTATCTCGGCTTCCCCATGAACTCGATCAACCCGGACGAGATCGCCAAGGCCCGCGACCTGCTGATCAAGAACAAGAAGAACTTCTTGACCTTCGCGCCGGATTCGGGACAGGACCTGCTGCTCTCGGGCGAAGTCGACCTGGCCGTGGAATGGAACGGCGACATCGTCCAGATCATGGAGGAGGACGACGACATCGCCTACGTGGTGCCCAAGGAAGGCGGCATGGTGTGGATAGACAACATCTGCATCCCCACCGGCGGGCCCCATCCCGACAACGCCCACGCCTTCATCAACCACATCCACGATCCGGTGGTCAACGCCGAGATCGCCAACACCATCCATTACCCGACCGCCAACCTGTCGGCGCAGAAGATGGTGCTTCCCGAGGATCTGGTGAACCCAGCCATCTACCCGCCGCCGGAGGTCCTCGCCAGATGCGAGCAAATCGTCGACGTCGGCGACGCGACCCGGCTCTACGACGAAGCATGGACCGCGATCAAGGCCGCCTAACCAACCCGAAAGCGTCGGCGGTGGGGGGTGGTTCGCCATCCCCCACCGTGCCGTCCAAGGCAATTCGGCGGAGCGATGGATAACTGGAAGGGAAACAAGCTGGCCTTCGGGGTCTTGTTGGCCCCGCCGACGTTCTGGCTGGTGGTGTTCTTTACCGTGCCGCTGGCCATCGTCTGGGTCTACAGCTTCGGCGAACGGGGGCCCCAGGGCCAGACCATCCTCGCCCTCACCTTCGACAACTACCAGCGGGCCGTGGAATGGATCCACCTCGGCATCATCTGGAAGTCGATGTGGATTGCCGCGGTGACCACCGCGCTGTGCATGATCATGGGCTTTCCGCTGGCCATGGGCATCACCTTTGCGCCCCGGCGCTGGCGCAACCCGCTGCTGTTGATCGTCATCCTGCCGTTCTGGACCAACCTCTTGATCCGCACCTACTCCTGGATCGCGGTGCTGCGCACCCGGGGCTACGTCAACTTCACCCTGGAGTGGATCCACGACAAGCTGGACGGCCTGTTGACCCTCGCCGGGCTGCCCGAGGTGATGGGCACCTTCGAGCCCCTGCAACTACTCTACAACCAGACCGCGGTGATCATCGGCCTGGTCTACGTCCACCTGCCGTTCATGATGCTGCCCATCTACGCCTCGATGGAGAAGCTCGACCGCAGCTACCTGGAGGCCAGCCTCGACCTCGGCGCCGGCCAGTGGCGGACCCTGTTCTCGGTCACCGTGCCCCTGGTCATGCCGGGCATCGCCTCGGGCATGCTGATGACCTACATCCTGTCGCTGGGCACCTTCCTGACGCCGACCCTGCTGGGGGGCACCGACAGCATGATGATCGGCAACCTGATCGCCCACGAGTTCGGGCCGTCCAGGGACTGGCCGTTCGGCTCGGCGCTGTCGTTCCTGTTGCTGTACGCCACCTTCATCATCCTGTGGGCCAAGGCCACCTTCGCCGGCCGCGGCGCGGCCAGCCAGTTGGGAATTTGAGATGGCCAGTATCGTCAAGGACCGCCCGACCCCCACCGAATATGGCCGCAAGCGGTGGATGCAGGCGGTGCTGCTGGTCAACTTCGTGTTCCTGTACTTCCCGATCGTCGCCCTGATCGCCTTCAGCTTCAACGACTCCAAGCGCAACATCGTGTGGAAGGGCTTCACCCTGAAGTACTACGAGAAGGCCTACAACAACGTCGCCCTCCACGAGGCCTTCGCCAACAGCATGATCGTAGCCAGCATCTCGACCGCGATATCGACGATCCTCGGCTCGATGATCGGCTTGGCGCTGTACCGCTACCGCTTCCCCGGCAAGCCGGCGTTCGAGGGCTGGTCCAACCTGCCCATCGTGATCCCCGAGATCTGCATGGGGGTGGCGATGATGGCCTTCTTCCACACCGTCAAGATCCCGCTCGGCCTGTTCTCGATCACGGTCAGCCACATCGCCTTCTCGATCCCCTTCGTGGCGGTGGTGATCCGGGCCCGGATGGCCGGCTTCGACAAGTCCCTGGAGGAGGTCTCGCGCGACCTCGGGGCCAGCCAGTGGCAGACCTTCTGGAATATCACCATCCCCTACATGTTGCCCGGCATCGTCGCCGGGGCCCTGTTGGCCTTCACCCTGTCGCTGGACGACTTCGTGATCACCTTCTTCACCTCGGGGCCGGGCTCGACCACCTTCCCGATCAAGATCTATTCCATGGTACGGTTCAGCGTGACGCCGGAGGTCAACGCCGCCTCGACGGTGCTGATCGTGGTCACGTTGACGCTCACTGTCACCGCCATGGCGGTCCAGGCGCGCTGGGGCAGGCAGAAAGGCCAATGAACGACAAAAAGTACATCATCTCGGTGCGCGGCCTGACCAAGAGGTTCGGAAGCTCCGTGGTCGCCGTCGACGACGTCTCGCTGGACATCGTCGAAGGCGAGTTCTTCGCCCTGCTGGGGCCGTCCGGGTGCGGCAAGACGACCCTGCTCAGGATGCTGGCCGGTTTCGAGAGCCCGAGCGCCGGGACCATCCACATCGACGGCCAGGATATGACCGGCATCGACCCCAACCGGCGGCCGGTCAACATGGTCTTCCAGTCCTACGCCGTGTTCCCCCACATGACGGTGTCCGACAACGTCGGCTACGGCCTCAAGGTGACCGGGGTCGACAAGGCGGAGATCAGGAAGCGCTCGGGCGAGGTCCTGGAGCTGGTCCGACTGGAGGGACTCGGGGAGCGCATGCCGAACCAGCTGTCCGGCGGCCAGATCCAGCGGGTGGCGCTGGCCCGCGCCCTGATCAAGCGGCCCAAGGTGCTGCTGCTGGACGAACCGCTGGCGGCGCTGGACGCCAAGCTGCGCGAGCAGATGCGCCTCGAGCTGGTGCGCCTCCAGCATTCGGTGGGCATCACCTTCGTCATCGTCACCCACGACCAGGACGAGGGGCTGTCCATGGCCGACCGCATCGCCGTCATGGATTTCGGCAGGATCGAGCAGCTGGCGACGCCCAGCGAGCTCTACGAGTACCCTTCCAACCGCTTCGTCGCCGACTTCATCGGCAAGACCAACCTGTTCGACGCCCGGGTGGTCGGCGCCGAGGGCGGCAAGGTGATGATCGAGGTCGACGGGCTGGGCCGCATCGCGGTGCCGTTCTCGGGCCGGGCCGCCGGCGACATCGCCATCGCCATCCGCCCCGAGAAGGTCCGCCTGAGCGAAACCGAGCCCACCGACGGCCACGTCAAGCTCGAGGGACGGATCACCCAGGTCGCCTACTACGGCGACGAGAGCCACGTCCTGCTCGACAACCCGACCGGGGTCACGATCATCGCCAACGTCCAGAACGACACCCGCCAAGCCCAGGCCCGGATGACGGTGGACGACCAGCTGTGGCTGTCGTGGGACGCCGCCGACACCCTGATCCTCACCGACTGAAAAGAATGGTGACAGTATATAGTTTTTTAATAAGCCAGCGAGCTAAATGGCGACAGGATATTAAATGGTGACAGAATATTAAATGGTGACAGGATATAGTTTTTGATAATAAAAACTATATCCTGTCACCATTTAATATTCTGTCACCATTTAATATCCTGTCGCCATTTAGCTCGCTGGCTTATTAAAAAACTATATACTGTCACCATTCTTTTCCTTCGATTCGGCCAGGTCGAGTCAGCGGCCGGCAGGTCGAAGGCGTCGTGGGGATCGATTACCACGCAGGCACCGCCGCGGACGACCGCCCCCGTGGGGGCGGCCGGTCCGGGAAACGACGTTATCCGGTCGGGTCCCTCGGCTCACCCCAGCCCCAGCCGGGCCAGGGTGTCCTTGGTCGGCACGCCCTTGGCGTCCCAGCCGCGCAGCTTGTAGTACTCGGGAAGCATCACCTCGAGGCCGGCCACCTTGCCCTTGGCGGTGCCGCTCCTGAGCGCCTCCTTTAGCAGGCGCGGGGGCAGGGTGTCGTCCTTGCCGGTGAAGCCGGCGGCCAGGTTGAACTGGCGTTCCAGGTTCCAGATCCGCTCGCCGGTCTCGGCCAGGACGTCCTCCGTCCACGTCCCCTCGCAGGCGGCGTCGAGCAGGGTCGCCAACACGTCCAGGCCCCACCCCGGGAACTGGCAGACGCCTACCGAATCGGGGATCGCCAGGGCGTCCTGGGAGGTCTTGATGACTTCGGCCTTGCCCTCGGTGTCGATTCGTTCCAGGTCCACCTCGTAGGGGTCGGCCTTGTTGTGGCAGGCGCCCCGGTTACACGTCGCGTAGGCCAGTCCCATGGCCTGCATGGCGCGGCCGTCGTAGCCGGCAAACTCCTGGCCCTTGACCGACATCGAAAACTCGGGGCGGCCGTACTTCTCGCACAGGCGCTTGGAGCCCAATCCCAGCTCCTTGCCGAAGCCCTCGCCGCTTCCGGTCATCTCGACCGCCTTGACCAGGGCTTCGGCCGAGCCGAAGGTAAGCGCGAGGCCGCCGGTCTCCTTCTCGGTGATGGCGCCGGTCTCATAGAGCTCCATCGCCGCGCCCAGGGTGGCGCCGAACGACATCGGGTCCATCCCCTGTTCGTTGCAGATGTAGTTGGCGTAGGTCGCCGCCTCGATGTCGTCGACGCCTAACATGGAGGCCAGGGCGTAGGCGGATTCGTACTCCAGGCCGCCCGAGGCGCCGTGGTAGCCGGGCTTGCCGGCGACCGCGAAGTGGCCCGGGTCCATCTTCGACACCCGCCCGCAGGCGATGGTGCAGCCGAAGCAGCCCTTGTTGTTGATCAGGTTCGGCCGGCCGTCGGTGAGCCGGTTGGTCCGCATGGTGATGGCATTGATCCTGCCGGCGCCCTCGAACTGGACTTCCCGGTTGTTGCGGGTCGGCAGGGAGCCGAACTCCTGCATCACGTCGATCAGCATCATGGTGCCGTAGGTGGCGAAGTCGTCGGCGTCGATCTGGCCGTTGGCCGCCGCGGCCGCCGCCATGAAGGCCTCGGGGTCGTTGACCGAGACCCCCACCGTGCCCCGGGCGGCCAGCGCCTTGAGGTTCTTCGAGCCCATCACCGTGCCGACGCCGGAGCGTCCCGCCGCCCGGTCGAGGTCGTTCATGATGCAGGCGAACATGACCCCGTTCTCGCCGGCCCGGCCGATCGAGGCGACCTTGACCTGGGGATCGCCGAGGCGGGCCTTGATCGCCGGCTCGGTCTCCCACACCGACTTGCCCCACAGCTCGCCGGCCGGGAGCAGTTCGGCCTTGTCGTCAAGGATCGACAGGATGACCGGCTTCTTGGCCTTGCCCTCCAGGATCACCATGTCCCAGCCGGCGAACTTGAGCTCGGCGCCGAAGTGGCCGCCCGAGTTGGAACACGCGATGGCCCCGGTCAGCGCCCCCTTGGTGATCACCGAATAGCGCCCGGCCGTCGAGGCCATGGTCCCGGTCAGCGGGCCGGTGGCGAAGATCAGCTTGTTGTCCGGCGACAGGGGATCGACCTTGGGGTCGATCTCCTCCATCAGGTATTTGGTGGCTAGGCCGCGCTGGCCCAGGTATTTGGCCGCCCACTCCATGTTGAGGGGCTCGTCGGCGCAGGTTCCCGCCGTCAAATCGACCCGCAATACCTTTCCCTGCCATCCCATGATCGATCTCCTCCAAGCTATCGTTATTGTATCCAGGCATTCAATATGCCGCCGACTATCTGTACCATAAGCCAACCCCAATTCCGGAGTACAGAATGCATTTCCCCCATTTGTTTTCGCCGCTCGGGATTCGCGGCCAGACCCTCAAGAACCGGATCTTCTCCACCGGCCACCAAGCCTTCCTGGCCCGGGACGGCAAGGCCGGCGACGACCTGGTCGCATACCACGAGGCCCGGGCCGCCGGCGGGGCGGGGTTGATCATCACCGAGTCGGCGACCATCGACGGCTCGGAGCTCAAGCACCCGGACCTGCTCGACGCCAGCACCGAGGACTGTATTCCCGGCTACCGAAACATCGCCCAGGCCGCGCACCGCCACGGCTGCCTGGTGTTCGGCCAGATTTGCCACGCCGGGCGGATCGGCCACCACATCTCGGGCGGCCTGCGGGCAGTGAGCCATTCGGCCTCGGCGGTTCCCGACAACCGCTTCCATTCCATGCCCCGGGCGATGTCCGTCGATTTCATAGAGAAGACCGTCGAGGCCTACGGCAAGGCCGCCGCCCGGCTGGCCGAAGCGGGCCTCGACGGGATCGAGGTTTCGGTCGGCTTCGGCATGCTGCCGGCCCAGTTCCTGAACCCCCGCGTCAACCTGCGCCAGGACGGCTACGGCGGCTCGGCGGAAAACCGTTTGCGGTTCCTGCTCGAGACCCTGGCCGCCGTGCGCCGGGGGGTCGGCGAGGAGGGGATCGTCGGCATCCGCATCTCCGCCGAGGAGGTGGAGAGCGACGGCCTGGACGCCGAGACGACGTTGGCCGCCTGTCGCCAGCTGGACCGCCGCGGGGCGGTCGATTTCATCAACACCACGCTGGGCACCATGGCCGGGTTGGGCGGTTCGATCCATGTCGTGCCGTCGATGGCCTTCGAGCCGGCCTACGTGGCGCCCAAGGCGGCGGCCATCAAGGCGGCGGTCTCGGCGGCGGTGTTCGTCGCCGGGCGGATCAACCAGCCCCACATCGCCGAGCGGGTGCTGGCCGAGGGCCAGGCCGACATGTGCGGCATGACCCGGGCCATGATCTGCGACCCGGAGATGCCCGACAAGGCGCGCCACGGACGGCTCGACGACATCCGCGCCTGCGTCGGCTGCAACCAGGCCTGCATCGGCCATTACCACATGTCGTGCGCCATTTCCTGCATACAGAACCCGGTCAGCGGCCGCGAGCTGCGGCTGGGGACCATCGCCCCGGCCCCCCGGGCGCGCAAGGTGGTGGTGGCGGGAGGCGGCCCCGGGGGCATGAAGGCGGCGGTGACGGCGGCCCGGCGGGGCCACGAGGTGATCCTGTGCGAGGCCTCCGGACAGTTGGGCGGCCAGGTCCGGCTGGCCCAACTGCTGCCCGGCAGGGCCGAGTTCGGCGGCGTCCTCACCAACCTCGAGCGGGAGCTGGAACAGGCCGGGGTCGAGGTCCGCAGGAACACCCCGGTCGATCGCGCCCTGGTCGCCAGGGAGGCCCCCGAGGCGGTGATCGCCGCCACCGGCGCGGTGCCCTACCGTCCGCCCATCGAGGGCGCCGAGGAGGCCCACCTGGTCGATGCCTGGCAGGTCCTGCGGGGCGAGGCCAACGTCGGCGCGCGGGTGCTGATCGCCGATTGGCGGTGCGACTGGATCGGTATCGGGATCGCCGAGAAGCTGACCCGCGAAGGGTGCCACGTGCGGCTCGCCGTCAACGGCACCCACGCCGGCCAGAACCTGCAGATGTACCTGCGCGACAGATGGCTCGGCGATCTCAGCCGGCTCGGCGTCGAGGTCATCCCCTACGCCAGGTTGTTCGGGGCCGACGCCGAGACCGCCTACCTGATCCATTCGGTGACCCAGGAGCCCATCGTCTGCGAGGACGTGGACACGGTTGTCCTGGCGCTCGGCCACCGCTCGGTGACGACGCTCGAGGATGAGCTGTCGGGCACCGGGATCGAGCTTCACATGGCCGGCGATTGCCTGAGTCCGCGCACCGCCGAGGAGGCGATCTACGAAGGGATGATGGCGGGGATCGCCGTATGAGACCGAGGAAACGCGGCACCCGGCGCCCGGCGCCCTCCCCTCCCCGGTCGGGGTTCCCGGGGGGACGGTTCAAGCCCCTCGCCGAGGCCGACCTCGGGCGGATCCACGAAGCGGCCCTCCATGTGCTGGAGACCGTCGGCATGGGCCTCCTCGGCGAACCGACCGACGGCCTGCGACGGCTCCTGGACAGAGGCGGGCGGATCGACCGCCATCGCCGGATCGTCCTCCCCCGGGGGCTGGTCGAGGACGCCATCGGGCGGGCCTGCAAATCATGGACGCTGCACGCCCTTGACGAGGCCAACAGCCTGGAGATCTCGGCGCACGGCGTCCATTACGGGACGGCGGGCGGGGCCATCGAGATCCTCGACCTCCACACCGGCACATACCGCGAAACGACCCTGGCCGACCTCTACGACGCGGCGCGGCTGATCGACACCCTGCCCAACATCCGCTGGTGCTACCGGCCGCTGATCGCCCGCGACATGAAGACGGCCGAGGAGCTGGACATCAACACCGCCTACGCCCTGATCTCGGGCACCACCAAGCCGTGGGGGATCACGCTTGATTCGGCGGCCAACGTGGCCCGGGTGGTGGCCATGTTCGACATGGTGCTGGGCGGCGAAGGCCGGTTCAAGGCCGCCCCCTGCTGCCACATGGTACAGGGATCGGGGGTGTCGCCGCTGCGCTTCGCCGAGGACCGCTGCCGTATCAAGGAGGAGGCGATCCGCCAGGGGATGCCGCTGATGGTCGCCTCGGCGCCCCAGGCCGGGGCGACGGCGCCCGCGGCGTTGGCCGGGACCCTGGTCCAGGCGGTGGCCGAGGTCCTGGCCGGCCTGGTCCACGTCGATGCCCTGGCCCCGGGCCACCCGCTGTGCTTGGCCCCGTGGCCGTTCGTCGCCGACCTGCGCACGGGGAGCTTCAGCGGCGGCGGCGCCGAGCAGGCGCTGCTGATGGCCGGGGCCGCGCAGATGGGCGGCTTCTACGGACTTCCGTGCAGCATCGCCGCGGCGATGACCGATTCCAAGGTCCCCGACGCCCAGTCCGGCTCCGAGAAGGCCTACAGCAGCGCCCTGGCCGGGCTCGCCGGGGGCAACATGATCCACGAATCGGCGGGCATGCAGGCCAGCCTGCTGGGCTGCGCCTTGGAGAGCTTCGTCATCGACGACGACATGCTGGGCAACGTCATGCGCCTGGTCCGGGGCATCGAGGTCGACGACGAGACGCTGTCGCTGGACGCCATCGCCGAGGTCAACGTCGGCGGCCCCGGCCACTACCTGGGGCATGGCCAGACGCGGGCCCTGATGCGCTCCGAATACCACTACCCGCCGCTGAGCGACCGTTCCTCGCCCGGCGAATGGGCCGAAAAGGGATCGTCCGACATCGCCGCCCGGGCCAGGAAGGTCGTCGCCGATACGCTCAGCACCCACTACCCCGACCACATCGATCCGGGGCTCGACGCCCGCATCCGCGAACGCTTCGACATCAAGCTGCCGCGCCAGATCATGTCCCCCGAAGATTAATTGGTGACTGTATATAGTTTTTTGATTAAATGGTGACTGTATATAGTTTTTTGGCGGCGGGTTAACCGCCGCCAAAAAACTATATACAGTCACCATTTAATCAAAAAACTATATACAGTCACCAATTAATCTTCGGCGAGGCGGATCAGCTCGCGGCGGAACGGCACGCCGTCGGCGGGCGGCTGGTCCAGTTCGCGGGCGTAGCGGTGGCCGCCGTAGACCGCCGCGGCGATGGTGCCCGGAGCCAGGCAATCGCCGATCCGGGTCAGCGAGGCGATGCCGGCCTGGTTTGCGACCAGTTGGTGATAGAGGCCGTCCTCGGCCAGCCGCGCCGTCACCATGACCACGGATGCCGAGCGGCGCGTCTCCCGGCGGTCGGTGTAGACGCAGGCCAACTCCACCTCGCCATCGCCGACGGCGACCAGGTTGCGGTTGGCGACGATCTCGATGCCCAGTTCCAGCAGCCGGGTCTGGATACGGCCCAGCTCCATGGTGTTGAAGGTCCATTCCGAGGCGCTGGCGGCGGGCGTCACCAGGGCCACCTCGAGCCCGTCCCGGCGCAGCTTCTCGGCGACGATCCCGCCCATGTAATAATGGTCGTCGTCGAACACCACCACCGGGCCTTTCAGTTCCGCCCCGGCGATGACGTCGTCGGGGGTGAAGACATTGGCCTTGTCCCAACCCGGGATCGGATCGCGATGGGTCCGCCCCATGCCGCTGGAATCCCACCTGCAGCCGGTGGCCAGGACCACGTGGGCGGCGCCGAACTCGCGCACCTGGTCGGCGGTCATCCGGCTGTCCAGGTAGGTCTCGACGTTGGTCATCTTGGCGATCGTGACCTGGCGGTAGTCGCGTACCCGGATCCATTCCGACAGTCCGGGAAGACGGCTCTCCTCGGCGACCCGTCCGCCGACCTCGGTCCGCGCCTCGGCCAGGGCCACCGTGTAGCCCCGCTGGCCCAGCGCCCGGGTGCATTCCAGCCCGGCCGGCCCGGCGCCGACCACCAGCACCGAATCGTCGCTCTTCTTTTCCGGGATGTATTCGGGATGCCAGCCCTTGCGCCATTCCTCGGCCATGGTCGGGTTCTGGGTGCAGCGCAGCGGGGTGGCCAGGTAGTCGCCGGTGACGCATATGTTGCAGCCGATGCATTCGCGGATCTCGTCGATCCGCCCCTCCTCGATCTTTTTGGGCAGGAAGGGATCGGCGATCGAGGGGCGCGCCGCGCCGATCAAATCCACATGGCCGCGCTCGACCAGCGACACCATGGCGTCGGGCGAGGTGTAGCGGCCGACCGCCACCACCGGCTTGCCGGTCACCTTCTTGACAAACGCGGTGTAGGGTTCCTGGTTGCCCTGCTCGAAGAACCGCGAGGTGGTCGAATCGTTGATCCAGTCGCTGACGTTGACGTCCCACAGGTCGGGCAGGTCGGCCAGCATCTCGACCACGTCGCGGCCCTCGTTCTGGCACGAGATGCCTTCGCTGCCCAGCAGCTCGTCGACCGCGAAGCGGGTCGCCACGGCGCAGGTGTCGCCGACCGCCTCCTTGGTCTCTTGAAGGATCTCGCGGTACAGCCGGACCCGGTTCTCGAGGCTGCCGCCATACTCGTCTGTCCGCTTGTTGTGACGGCGCGACAGGAAGTGCATCTGAAGCGTCAGGTCGTGGGCGCAGTAGACGTAGATGATGTCGAAGCCGGCCCGCCTGGCCCTGAGAACCGCATCGCGGTGGAGGCGGCGGAACTCCCGGATGTCGGCCTTGTCCATGGCCCGCGCCTGTATCGGGTGGTATTCGTCCACCGGCCGGGCCGAGGGCGCCATGGGAATTTCCCGGCTGTACAGGTTGGCCGCCCCGAAGCCGTTGTAGGCCGGCTGGAACCCGGCCAGGGAGCCGTGCTTGTGGATCTCGTCGCACATCCGGGCCAGGGTCGGGATGTCGGAATCGTCCCATAACCGGCCCTCGATGAAGGGGCTGTGTTCGGCGGTGTGGTGGATCTCCACCTCCTCGGTGCAGACCACCGACCAGCCGCCCTCGGCCTTGATGCCGCGCATCCGCGCCATCGACGAGGGGTAGGCGTGGCCCATGCCGTTGCAGTGGGGCACCTGGTAGAAGCGGTTGCGCGTCGTCAGCGGACCGATCCTGACCGGCTCCAACAGGATGTCGTAGCGCGGATCGCGGGTCATCTCGGGTCAGCCCTCGTCTGGCATGCCGGGGATTGGGAAATGGCGGGGGAACACGGCGCCGAGGAAGGCGAAACAGATCCGCTTGCCCTCGCCCAGCGTATAGCTCTTGGGATAAAGCAGCATCGACAGCCAGATGCCGTCGATCTGGGCTTCCAGCCCCTTGGCGATCAGCGGCGGCTCGGCATGGTCGTAGCCCCCTTCCTCCTTGATCGCCCGGCACAGCCGTTCGAATTCGTCCACGCGTTCCTGGTCGATCTTGGCGCACATCTCGAGGTAGACGGGGCGCGACCGGGTCTCGCCCCAGAAGGCGAACCACACCGCCAGGTTCTTGACGTTGCAGATGGCCGGTTCGAAATCGGTGTTCACCATCGCCGTCAGCTGCTCGACCGGCGTCGGCCCGGCCTTCTCGAGGGCGGCGCACCAGTTGTCGTGGTGTCCCTCGGCCAGGAAGCGGAAGGTCTCGACGAACAGCACCTCCTTGCTCTTGAAATGGAAGTTGACGATGCCGTGGGACAGCTTGGCGCCCTTGGTGACATGGGCCAGGGTGGTGGCGGTGAAACCGCGCTTGGCGATCGACTCGATGGTGGCTTCGATGAGTTGGCGGCGGCGCGCCTCCCTGGTCGCGGTCCGTCCCCTGGTGGGAGAATTCCCGGCTTTGCGCTTCATCGTCCCCCTCATATCCATGGAGAACCAACTATTTTTTTTCTCATGGGATATGTAAGTACATGATAATCATGGAATAATCAACGTATTTTGACTGTACGGACATTTAAAAAAAATCGTCTGCCTGAGGCCGGCCGCCTATGCTATGAAACACCTTGAGTCAGATCAAGGAGCCCGATGACATGATACCGAATCGGAAATTCGACACCGAGGACCTGCAACTCAAGGACCGCCAGTTCGTCCACCCGTGGGAGGACTTCTCCAAGGCCGGAACCCAGAAGCGCACGGTGATCGCCGAATCCGAGGGCATCTACGTCTACGATTCGAACGGCGCCAAGCTGATCGACGGGATCGCCGGGATGTGGTGCGTCAACACCGGCTACGGGGTCGAGGAGATCGTCCAGGCGATGGCCGAGCAGGCCCGCCTGATGCCCTACTACACGCCCTGGGGAACGACCAACCCGCCGGCCGCCGAGCTGGCGGCGAAGCTGGCCGAACTGGCGCCGGGCGACCTCAACAACGCCTTCCTGGCCACCTGCGGCTCGACGGCGGTCGATTCGGCGTTGCGGTTCGCCATGTTCCGCAACAACTACATGGGCCGTCCCGAGAAGAAGTGGATCATCTCGCGCGACGACGCCTATCACGGCAGCACCTATCTGGCGGCGTCGTGTTGTGGCAAGGAGCGCGACAAGAACTACATGGACTTCGCCTCCCACATCGTCGTTCACCTGTCGTCGCCCAATTCGTACCGCCGCCCCGACGCCATGAGCCTGGACGACTTCCGCGATCTCAAGGTCAAGGAGCTGGAAGACAAGATCCTCGAGCTCGGCGCCGACAAGACGGCGGCCTTCATCGCCGAGCCGATCCTGGCTTCGGGCGGCGTGGTGATGGCGCCCCCGGGCTACCACAAGGCCTGCCTGGAGGTGTGCCGGCGCCACGACGTGCTCTACATCTCCGACGAGGTGGTGACCGGGTTCGGCCGCCTGGGCCACTTCTTCGCCTCCGAGCCGGAGTTCGGCATCGTGCCGGACATGATCACCTGCGCCAAGGGACTGAGCTCCGCCTACATCCCCATCGGCGCGGTGATGATCTCGGACCGGGTGCTCGAGCCGATCAGCGGCGAGAAGGCCCAGGGCGCGCTGTTCTCCAACGGCTTCACCTATTCGGGCCATCCGGTGGCCTGCGCCGCGGCGCTCAAGAACATCGAGATCATGGAGCGGCCCGGCTTCATGGAGCACGTGCGGGAGGTCGGCCCCTACTTCCAGGAGCGGCTCGCCGAACTCAGGGACATCCCGATCGTCGGCGACGTCCGCGGCCACGGCCTGATGGCCTGCGTCGAATGCGTCATCAGCCAGGAAAGCAAGGACCCGCTGGCGCTCGACTACGAGGTCGGCAACCGGATCGACAAGCACTGCCAGGAGCTGGGCCTGATCGTCCGCCCGGCGATCAACATGTGCGTCATGTCGCCGCCCCTGGTCATCACCCGCTCCCAGATCGACGACATGGTGGGAATCCTCCGCCAGGGCATCGAAATGACCATGGAGGAGGTGCGCAAGGAGGGACTGTGGAAAGGATGAAACACAGCGGAGCCTGCCTCTGCGGCGCGGTGACGTACGAGGTCGACGGTCCCTTGAGCGCGATCACCGCCTGCCATTGCTCGCAGTGCCGCCGCCAGTCGGGCCACTACGCCGCCGCCATCGAGGTGGCGTGGGACGGGGTCGCCGTCGAGGGTCGGGACAACGTCACCTGGTACAGCGCCTCGCCCGACGCCCGGCGGGGGCTCTGCAAGGTCTGCGGCTCGCTGCTGTTCTGGGTCTCGGAGGTCCACGGCGCCATCTTCAGCGGCTCGCTGGACAGTCCCACGGGGACCAGGCTGAGCAGCCACATCTTCGTCGCCGACAAGGGCGACTACTACGACATCGCCGACGGCCTGCCCCAGTTCGACGCCTACCCGCCGGAGGAGAAATAACGGCGCGCCTCCTCAGCCGTCCTCGAAGAACACCCGGTCGTATTTGAGCGGGTTGTCGGGATCGACGACGGCATCGAGCTGGCGGGCGTAGCGGTGGCCGGCGAAGACGGCGGCGGCGATGATCGCCGGCGCCTCGCAATCGCCGATCCGCTTCACCGAGCGCGGGGCGCCGTCGGCTCCCGCCTCGATCTTATCGCGTAGCGCGTGGTACAGCCCATCGTCGGGGGTCCGCGCGGTGACCATGACCACGGCCTCGGCGGCGATCCGTCGCTCACCTCCTGTGTAGACACAGCACACCAGCGCCTGGCGGCCGTCATAGGCCGTCAAACCGTGCGCGGTGACGATGTCGACGCCCATTTCCATGAGGCGTTTCCGGACCCGGTGCCGTTCGACCGTGTATTCGCCCCACGCCGAGACCTTGTCTTCCGGCGTCACCAGGGTGACCGGCAGGCCTTCGCCGCGCAGCCGCTCGGCGATCACGCCGCCCATGTAATAGTGGTCGTCGTCGTAGATGACGGTCGGGCCCCGGGGCAGGCGTCCCGCCATCACGTCGTCGGGGGTAAAGACCTTTGCCGGCGGCCCGGCCTCGGCCAGCGGCTGGGGGTTGTAGCGCCCGAGGCCGTCGGCGCGCCACCGGGCGCCGGTGGCGACGGCCACGTGGTCGACGCCGAGCTCGAGGACGTCGTCGACGCCAAGCTCGCTCTCCCGGTAGACCTCGACGTTGTCCATGGCGTCGATCTGCTGGCTCCGATAGTCGCGCACCCGGATCCATTCGCCGAGTCCCGGCAGCGCCGCTTCGCGCCTCACGCGGCCGCCCAGCTCCCGGCCCGCCTCGGCCAGCACGACCCGGTAGCCGCGCTGGCCCAGCGCCCGCGCCGCCTCGAGGCCCGCCGGCCCGGCGCCGACCACCAGCACCTTCGCTTCGGAGCCCTTGGCCTCGATCCTTTCCGGGTGCCAGCCCCGGCGCCACTCCTCGCCCATGGTCGGGTTCTGGGTGCAGCGGATGGCCACGCCCTTGCCGTCGCAGGAGTAGCAGACGTTGCAGCCGATGCATTCGCGGATGTCCTCGATCCGCCCCTCCGCGATCTTTTTCGGCAGGAACGGATCGGCGATCGAGGGCCGCGCGGCGCCGATGAAATCGACGATCCCGCGCTTGATCTGCGAGGCCATGGTGTCGGGCGAGGTGAAGCGGCCGACGGTGACCACCGGCTTGGTGGTGAGCGACTTGACGAACGACATGTAGGGTTCGAGCGCGCCTTCCTTGACGAACCGCGAGACCCCCATCTCGTAGGAGTAGTCGGTAATGTTGATGTCCCACAGGTCGGGCAGCTCGCCCAGCATCTCCAGCATGTCGCGGGGCTCGTTGCCCATCGGAACGCCGTCCTCGCCGCCCCCTTCCTCGGCCGAGAACCGCACCGCCACCGCGCAAGAGTCGCCGACCGCCTCCTTGGTGTCCTCGATCAGCTCGCGGACCAGGCGCGCCCGGTTCTCCAGCGAACCGCCGTATTCGTCGATCCGGGTGTTGGTCCGCGCGGAGAGGAAATGGGACAGCAGATAGCCGTGGGTGGCGTAGACGTAGACCACGTCGAACCCGGCCTCCCGGGCGCGCAGCGCGGCGTTGCGGTGCCACCGCCTGAACTCGCGGATGTCGGACTTGTCCATCGCCCGACTCTGGTAGGGACTGCCGGTAACGTTGGGCCGGCTATCGACGGCCAGGGCGACTTCGCGGGTATGGAGGTTGACCGTGCTGGCGCCGCCGTACCACAGCTCGACGCCGGCCAGCGCGCCATGGGCGTGGACCTTCTCGCACATCAAGCCATGGGCCTTGATGTCGCCACGGTCCCACAGCGAGGCGTAGGCATGGGGCGAATCGTCCGAGGACGGGTGGATCGAGCAGTACTCGGTGCACACCACCCCCCACCCGCCTTCGGCCTTGACCTCGCGGAGCCCGGCCAGCATGCGCGGCCTTAGCCGGCCGAGGCCGGTGCAGTGGGGCACCTGGAAGAAGCGGTTCTTGGCCGTCACGGGGCCGATCCCGAGCGGTTCGAACAGCACCTCGTAGCGTTCGTCGCGGGCGCTCATGGGCGTCACCAGCGGCCGCACTCGGGGCGCATGTCCTCACGGGCCAGGCGGATCGGGAACCGCTCGCGGATCGCGGCGTCCACCTTGGGCTCGATGTACTGGGGGTAGTGGGACGACAGCACCTGGCGGACGCGCTGGCGGGCGTGATCGGCGATGTTGCGCCTGTCGTTGGCCAGCCATGCCGCGGGCGAGGTGCGGTCGCCGACCACCGGGTACAGGTATTCGCTCTCCATCACCGCCAGGGTCTGGGGATGGCTCAGGTAATGGCCGGTGGTCCCCAGCGCGACCTCGCGGATGACCTCGTAGGACAGGGTGTCGTCGGTGACCTCGATGCCGCGCAGCGTGCGCTGGATCATGCCCACCATCTCGTTGTCGATGACCATGGACTCGAACGAGCAGCCGATCAGGCTGGCCACCATGCCCAGGGCCTCGCCGACCGAGTTGGTCCCCGACATGGCGACCAGGGTGGCGGCGATGCCCTTCTCGTATCCCGCCTGGTTGTCGGGCACCTTGGCGTCGCTCATCGCCGCGGCGCTGTTGGGCAGGTCGTAGAAGCGCGACATCTGGCCCGCCGCCGCCATCAGGATCGCCGCCTCGCCGCCGCCGGCGGCGAAGCTCCCGGTGCGCAGGTCGGCGACGAACGGCCAGGCCCCGAAGTACACCGGCACCCCCGGCCGGAACAGGTTGGCCACGACCAGGATCGCCAGCGCCTCGGCGACCACCTGGACCAGGGTGCCGGCCAGCGGCGCCGGCGCGGTGGCGGCGGCCTGGGGGGCAACGGCGACGTCGCCGATCATGCCCAGCCGGATGGTCTCCACCATCACGTCGAGGCTGTCCTCGGCGAACCTCAGCGGCGACACCACGGGGCAGCAGCCGATGGTGCAGAACGGCCGTTCCAGGAACCGGCCCTCGCCGCCCAGGACCATGTCGAACATGGCCACCCCGGAGGCCACGTGCTCGGCATCGTCGAAGCTGACCCCGAACACCTTGGCGGTGCCGGCCAGGCAGGCGTAGGAGATGCTCATGGCGTGCTCGAAGCGGTCCTCGATGTCGGTGGCGACGACGGTCTGGCCGACCTTGTGGATGTGCTCCAGGCGGTCGGCGAGGCGGGCGGCGTCGTAGAGATCGACGATAGTCGAGGGGCGGAACTCGCCGCTGTCGTCGTCCAGCATGGTCACCGCCTCGCCGCTGGTCGCGAAATAGACCCGGTCGCCGCCGATCACCAGGTCGGCGCCGTTGCCGCGACTATGGAGCACGAATTCCCGGCAGGCGTTGGTAATGACGTCCTCGACCAGGGGGCGGGGGAAACAGAGCCGGCCCCGGTCGTCGAGGAGGCAGCCCTTTTCCAGGCACTTCTCCAGGACCTCCGGAGTCGGGTCGGCCATGCCGACGTTGGCCAGGACCTCCAGCGCCGTGTGGTGGATGCGCTCCATGTCGCGCTTGCTCAGGGGCGCGTACATGCCCCCGGAAAGCCCGGGCTCGACGACCCGGGCGGGCGGGCCGCTCTCCCTGAGCGCCCGGCGGCCGGCGCGCCCGCCCTGGCGGCGGGTGGTGACGGTTTCGTTCATCGAATTTCCCCATGCTTCGAGAGGCCAATATGTAGCCCAAGATGTCCGCCAAGCCTAGTCTAAGAGCATTGGTCGTTGACCACGCTGCGGGAAAAGCTGGTCAAGATCGGAGCCAAGGTCGTCCGCCATGGCCGTTATGTCACTTTCCCATTGGTCGGGATGGCGGAAAATATGGGCAAATGGGCTTCCAGACGTGGTCAAATCGCCAAAATCAGACCATCCGATGGTGGCTGGAAAATATAGATCCCCCAGAGGGTGCCATGATAGTACGATTTCCATGGATTTGGCGGCTATCTGGGGAATGTCGGCTAGAGATACATCAACGGAAGGAAATTGGTACGTGACGGATCATAGTTTCAGATCGCCGCATGTTGACGATCGGCGTGAATTCGCAAATCTTGCTCGCCGCACCAGCGACGCCATGGTCAAACATATGAGTGAACGTCCGACCATGGATGTCGACTGTTCTATTCCACCAGAAGAGCTCAGGCAGGAACTGGCGAACCTGGCACTGCCTGCAGGTGGCATGGCAGCCCATGATATTCTGTCATTCCTTGAACAGAAGGTCATGCCCTGGTCCATGCCCCCCAATCATGCGCGCTCATACGGCTGGGTCAATTCACCCCCGGCGCCCATGGCAATCCTGAGTGATGCTATTGCCACGACGATCAATAACGGTCTGGACGGTTACGACCATCCCAGCGTCTTCCTGATGCATAGTCTGGGCCGGTGGTTGATGGAGTTGAGCGGATTTGTGGATGCCGACGGAACACCTGACGGCATGGCCATTCTGCTGGGTGGCGGTTCCGCCGCCAATCTGAACGGGCTTTCCGTTGCGCGGTACAGGGCGGCTAAACGCGATGGCTGGAGCATCCGTGAAGAAGGTCTGCAGAATAACCGCCCGGCCATGATCTACTACACCTCTGCCGAGGCCCACAGTTCCATACAACGGTGCGTGGAACAATTGGGGATCGGCGCTTCCAATTTACGAATAATCCGGACTGACGTGAACTTTCGTATGCGCCCCGGCGCTTTGCGTAACAGCATTGAAGCCGATCTGGCGGCAGGTTTGCGCCCGACCTGCGTTGTGGCGGCCGCGGGCAGCACCAATGTGGGGGCCATCGATCCGCTGGGTGATATTGCCGATATCTGTCAGGAGTTCGATCTGTGGCTGCATGTGGACGGTGCCTACGGCGGTATCGTCGGCCTTGACCCGGCCTATAGGGAAGTGACCAGCGCTATGAACAGGGCCAATTCGCTAACGCTTGATCCACACAAATGGCTGCAGGTTCCCTATGACTGCGGTGCCCTGCTTGTTCGCGACCGGCAGTTGAACCACGAAAACTACACCCTGGTGCCGGATTACCTGCGTGCCGCCAGCACGGATGCGGGCAGTGTGCCCTGGCCGTGCGAGTACATGTTTGAACTGACGTTCGGCGACCGCGCCCTGAAAACATGGGCCGCCGTGGCACGGCTGGGACGTGACGGTGTGCGCGACATGGTCATCAACTGCAATAACATGGCACGTCTGCTGGGTGAGATTATTGGGCAATCAGATGATCTTGAACTACTTTCGCCGGTATCGATCTCCACCGTTAATTTCCGATATGTGCCGACAGATCGAACGCTTTCCGATGAGGCGCTGAATGCCCTGAATCAGCAGATATCCGATGACATTGTGGACAGTGGCGAAGCGCACATCCCCACAACCCTGGTCAACGACGCTGTTTCCCTGCGGGCCTGTTTTCTACACTACGAAAATTGCGAGGATGATGTGCGTCATCTGATCGCCTTGGTGCGGAAATTTGGTTTATGCAGGTAAGATATTTCACATGACCGTCGATCCAAAATAAAAATAGCAGTAATGAACTTACGAGACCGCATTCCCTACGCCTACAAAAAGGAGAAGAAACATGAGGTTTGAAAACAAGGTTACATTGGTGACCGGCGGGAATTTTGGCATTGGCCGCGGTATCGCACATAGGTTTGCGCAGGAAGGTGCAAAAGTCGCCATCGTCGCCCGAAATGAAGAACGCGCAAATCACGTTGTCAAAGAGTTAACAGAACAGGGCCTGGCTGCTGCATTCTTCAAAGCAGATGTTTCTAGTGAAGATTCTGTAATAGACATGATCAATGCGGTCATGGAACGATTTAATCGACTTGATGTCGTTGTTAACAATGCAGGGTGCGGGAGTCAGCATTGTGGAATCAATCCGGAAGACCCACCTGGCATGCGTTGGGAGATTTTCCGCGGCGCTAATCTGGATTCGAACTATTTTGTCAGCGCCCATGCTTTGCCCCATCTCGCAAAAAACCGTGGCAGCACAATCGTCAATATTTCCTCGACATCGGCACTCCATGGGAATTGGGGGCTTTATGGGGTAGCGAAGACTGGCGTTGAGGGGATGACACGCTCATTTGCGGCAGAAGCGGCACCCTATGGAATTCGGGTAAACTGCATTAGCCCCGGTTGGATAGAAACAAGCCCTGAAGAAATGGCTGCCGCGCAAGGAAATGAAGACGGCGCATGGGATATGCCACCGTCCCTACTTAACCGGATGGGAACGCCTGAAGAAATCGCAAACACCGCTGCATTCCTGGCATCCGACGAAGCATCGTTCATTACAGGCCAGACATTGGTAGTAGATGGTGGTCTCATGATATTGGACTACCCTTCTAGACCATCGCTTGAATCTGTAGGCCACCGTGTTTTTTCTCATTCGGGTCGATTGAATGAAAACAGGGGTAACTAAGTGGCCTGCGCCGGACATATGCTACCCATAGCCAAACCGCCAGGAGGAGCCAGCCATGAACGCCACCGGGAACACCGTCGATGTCGTCCTTCACAACGCCGACATCCGGACCATGGACGCCAGGCGTCCGCGGGCCCGGGCCGTCGCCCTCGGCGGCGGGCGGATCGTGTGGGTGGGGGACGACGACGAGGTGAAATCGCTGGCCGGGGCGGGAATTCGGACCATCGACCTCGGCGGGCGACTGGTCCTGCCCGGCTTCCAGGACACCCACATGCACCTTCAGTGGTCGGGCACCGAAATCCGCTACAACGCCGACCTCTACGACGCCAAGACTCCGGACGAGGTCCGCGCGGCGCTCGGCGACTACGCCGAGGCCCACCCCGACCTGCCCTGGGTCCGGGGCGTCGGGTTCAACGCCGGCGTCCTGACCTCCGACAAGATGACCCGCCGGCTTCTCGATGAGGCGGTGCCCGACCGCCCGGTATTCGTGCTCGCCTCGGACGGCCACAACGCGGCCGCCAACACGCTGGGCTTCGAGAGGGCCGGGGTGGGCGCCGACACCCCCGACCCCGCCAACGGCTCCTTCGTCCGCGAGGCCGACGGCCGGCCGGCCGGCTTCATCATCGAGGAAGCGCTGTTCGTGATGGAGGAACGTTTGCCCCGCTACACGCCAGAGCAACGCGCCCAGGGCGTCCGCTTCGGCGCCGCCCACTGCAATGCCCACGGCATCACCGGGGTCATCGACGCCATGGTCCATGAAGATGACATGCGCATCTACCGGGGGCTGGAGGACAACGGCGAGCTGACGGTCCGCGTCCGCGGCGCCGCCAAGATCGTCCCCGATGAGGAAGTGGGCGAAGCCGTCGAGCGCCTGAAGGCGATGCGGGCCGAATACCGCTCCGACAGGCTCAGCCTGCATTCGGCCAAGTTCTTCATCGACGGGGTGTTCGAGAACCGGACCGCGGTGCTGTTGGAGGACTACGGCGATGGCGGGGGCGAGGGCGGCAACGCCAAGCCGATCTTCCCGCTTCGCCAACTGATCGAATACTTCACCGCCTTCGACCGCGAACACTTCCAGATCCACGCCCACACCATCGGCGACGGCGCCGTGCGCATCGCGCTGGACGCTTACGAGGCGGCCCGCGAGGCCAACGGCGCCTGGCCCGGCCTGCACCAGACGGCCCATTTGCAACTGGTCGATCCCACCGACATTCCGCGCTTCGCCAGGCTGGGCGTGGTCGCCAACTTCCAGCCGCTGTGGGCGGTGCCGGAGCCCTCGATCACCGACATGGTCGAGCCCTGGATCGGCCCCGAGCGTTCGCGGTGGCTCTATCCCCTGGCCGCCGTGATCGACGCCGGGGCGCCCTATGCGATCAGCAGCGATTGGGGGGTGTCCTCGCTCAACCCCTTCGAGATCATGCAGAACGCGATGACCCGCCAGAACCCGGAGGACGGCCCGGCCGGTCCCGTCCTTACGCCCCAGCACCGGGTGGGACTCGAGACCC
>CAZWEZ010000009.1:0-55638 GCA_964632795.1 uncultured Thalassospiraceae bacterium
CGCTCGGGCGCCGCCCGCCCGGCCCCGGAGACCCTCGAGCGGCGCGAGGTCGAACGGCTGCTGCCCGGGGGCGCCGTCCACCAGGGGTTGGCCCTGCTCGCCGACGACCTGCCCCGAACGTCGCTCGAGGCATTCTGCCGGCAGGGCGGCGGGTCGCCGGCGGTGGTCCTCGACCAAGCCACCGACCCGCGCAACGTGGGGGCGGTGTTGCGCGCCGCGGCGGCCTTCGGGGCCGGCGCGGTGGTGGTCCACGCCCGCGGCTCGCCCCAGGCCACGGGCGCCCTGGCCAAGGCCGCCTCGGGAGCGTTGGAGAAGGTGCCGCTGGTCCGCGCCGCCAACATCGTCCGGGCCATGGAGGCCCTCAAGGACGCCGGCTACTGGTGCCTGGGCCTGGACGCCGGGGCCGCCGCGACCATCGCCGAGGCCGGGGTTTCGGGCCGGCTGGCGCTGGTCCTGGGCAGCGAGGGCGGCGGCCTTCGCCGGCTGACCCGGCAGACCTGCGACCTGGTGGCGCGGATCCCGACGACGGACCGGATGGACAGCCTCAACCTGTCCACCGCCGCCGCCATCGCCCTCTACCAACTCGCCCGCCCCGACGATTAGCCCGCCCCGGCTTGCCGCAAGCCCGGCGACGCGCTATCGTCCCCCGATTCCCGCCGCCTCGGGGCCGGATTAGCTCAGTTGGCAGAGCGGCTGATTTGTAATCAGCAGGTCGTGGGTTCGATTCCTGCATCCGGCACCATGATTTTCAAACACTTAGCAATATTTTCCCTAAGCCATTTTTCTTTGGGTAAGCGCGGGGTAAGCATGAGGTCTCGAATTTGGCCTTGCTCGCTCCCGTTTTGGCCGGCACCTTCTTGCCCGGGAGGAAGCCGAAATGGGCCATATGAGACTGGGCGTCCTGTCGACGTCGCGGAAGTGGATCCAAGTCGTCGATGAGCTGCGTCTCGGTGTCGACGTCGGTACAGTTGCCGCATCCGCTGCGGAGGCCGCCGAGGCGAGCCTCCAGGCCGCCTCGAACGATCCAGCATTTCTCCATGCCTTTTGGCTTCTGACACAGGTTCCTCTCGCGGCGCGAGGTCCTGACTTTGCCGACAATTTGCGCCGCCTGGGCGTTCAAGCCCCGAACCAGCCAAGCCTCATGGATGTGGTGGCCGCGATCTCGGGCGCGGTCGATCACTACGCACGGGAACAAGGAGGACGCACCGACCTTGGCGAGATGGCCCAAATGGCGGCGATCGAGAGTCTCACGACATTGGTTGGACCGGACTTGCCCTCTCTATTCGAACCAAATGCGGGAGAAGTCCAGCGCGCGATCGGGCGTTTCGCGGGTGGGGATCGCTTCAGCGCCCTTGCGCGGGAGTTCTTCTCCCGCCTGACACAGCGCAGTCTCGATTACTACCTGAGCCGCGAGCTCGGCAAACACATCGGTCCCGGTGAACGGTTCAGGGACGACGCGGCGCGCGCCCAATTCGACGACGCCCTTGATCGGCATTGCTGGGAAGCATCCCGGATCGTCGAGACGTTCGCCGGCGGATGGTACGGCAAGAACGTCTATCAGGGCGATGGCCTGACACCGGACGCCATTCGCAAGTTTGCCCCGGTCGCGTTCAAGAAGATCCGCGCCGAACTCCAAAGGCGTCGAGATGCCGAAGAATGAGCATCTCGTTCTGTGCGGTGGCGTGGAAGAGCCGCGAGAGGCCGACGCATCGCGCCTGAGCCTGAGTCTGCATGGTAGGTCGGCAAACATCTGGCTACAGATCACGGACATCAGCAGACGGCTCCTGGCGAACATTCCGGACGTGCTGGTCGATCTCTTGGAAGTGGCGAGCTATGTCTACGCGGCAGATGGCGCGATCTCGCGTGGCGGCAGGACGGACGCGCAGATGGGCGCACGCTGGCGGCGAAACTTCCGGTTCGTGATCCCCGTCCGCCGTCCTGATCTCTGGGCTTCCGGTCCGGTATCGTCCGCGCTCGTCGAAATGCTGAGCTTTCTTTCCGACGACGAGTATGAGTTTGATTTCAGGCGTCTTGGTTCGCCACCGGCAATGAAGGAGTACTTCGAGTTCCCGAGTGCCGATGTGTCGGGTTTCTCGCCGGACGAAGTGATCTTGTTCTCGGGTGGCTTGGATTCTTTTGCCGGAACGGTCGAGGAACTAGTGGCGCACGGCAAGAAGGTCGCGCTCGTGAGCCACCGTTCCGCAAGCAAGATCGTAGGAACGCAGAATCACCTCGTCGATCAGCTGCGAAGCCGGCTTGGCACCGACCGAGTGCGCCACGTTCCCGTCTGGGTGAATCTGGACCGCAGTCTCGGCAAGGAGTCGACCCACCGGACACGGTCCTTTCTGTTCGCGGCTCTTGGAGCCGTGACGGCGCGGCTGTTCAACGTCGATGGCATCAAGTTCTTTGAAAACGGTGTTGTCAGCCTGAACCTGCCGCTGGTTGCCCAGGTCGTCGGTGCCCGGGCGACCCGGACCACCCACCCGCAGGTGCTGGAGGGCTTCCGCCGAGTGCTTACCGAGGTTCTCGGTCAGCCTTTCGATGTCGACAATCCGTTCACTTGGCTGACCAAGGCGGAGGTGGTCGAACGCATCTCGACGAATGGATATGGCGACCTGATCAGGGACACCCGGAGCTGCACCCGGGTTCACGACATGACGAGGCTCCATCCCCATTGCGGGCAGTGCTCGCAATGCATCGACCGCCGCTTCGCGGTCCTCGCGGCCGTGCAAGAGCATGAGGACCCTGCGGAAGCCTACAAGGTGGATCTCTTCGATGGTGAACGCCACGCTGGACCGGACCGGGAGACGGCACTCGCCTATGTTCGGTCGGCCTCCGATGTCAATCAGATGACGGATGTCGCGTTTTTCTCACACTTCGGCGAGGTGAGCCGTGTTGTCGGGTATTTTCCAGAGACGGCAGATACAGTAGCGGGTCACATCTATGACCTGCACCGACGGCATGCGGCTGCGGTCTGCGGTGTTTTCGACAGGGCAATCTCATCGCATGCAGGCGCGTTTCGCGAAGCGACGCTGCCCTCTGAATGCTTGCTCTCGCTTGTCGTCAGCCAGCGTGATGGGGAACATACCTATCCTGAGCGAGGCAGGGCGATGGTGCAGCCGGCTCCTGCGGCCCCGGAGATCCGAATGGCCATCGATGAACACCGGAAGCGCGTTGTCTTCGACCGATGGGGTGAGATCACCGGGGTGGGCGCTGAGTTGCTGATCGTTCTTGCTGAACCATTCAGGAAAGCGATGGATGATGAGCTTGCACCGGAGCACTATCCGTTCACCGAGACCCATGGCTTGGTTCGCCGGCTTAAGTGTGAAGGCGATGAGACGCTGCGCCGTCGTGTTCTTCGATGTCGAAATATGATCACAAAGCTGGCCGAGAACGCCGGCGATCCTCCGCCTTCAATCGACGCCGTGATCGAGAGCAGCCAGTGGCACGGTTACCGGCTAAACCCGGATTCGATTCGGATCGTGGCGATCACGGAGCTTGGTCACTCTGACTAGACCATGGACACACAAAGAGGCAGTCCAATCCTGACAGCAGCCGACGTTGGAACCCAAATGTCGGCTTTCCACCGCGTTTCTTCAGCTTTACCTCTGGTAGCGGACTCACCATGGAGTAGGCGCTGACCGCCGGTTATGACCCAAAGCTGCCCTTTGGCTCGCTGTGTGTAAGTTCATTTTTTGGGCGAGGTTTGTACCTTCATCGATCAAGTCGCGAGCTAGCGTTGAACGAGCCGATGGTTGAACGCCCATAGCGCCCAGGCCGCGAGAATAGCAATTACCCCGGCGATTGTTATCGCCTCGGGCGTGGCCTCGAACCGTTCAAAATATTGCGTGTAAAAGTGTATAGCGCCGAAGGTGACGGCTATGTTGAGCACCGCCCGTCGCGCCGTAAATGCGCTCCATGCTCCGACGGCAAGGATGCCAAGTGCCCAGATAGCCGCGAATGCAGCAGAAGTTCCGCTCACCTTTTAATGTCCCGCCAAGCGGGCTGAATTGTCGTGCCAACCCCAGCAATAGAGCATGACAATGTAAAGCACGCCAAAGTAGTTCGGTGTGAACATTCGATATTACGCTCGCGGCATAATGTCCTTGTCTTTGCACATCAAGCGATTGCAAGTTTTTGTTGACGCATTATTTTATCAAAATACAATCAGTGTCGAGTAGGGGGGGGCGCGCTCAATCAACAAGCCGCTCCAATGGCTTTGAGCAACAACAATCTTCAGGGAGACTTTGAACATGCAACATGTATCCATCGCGAAGAAGCTGCTGGGGACAGCCGCTGTCGTCGCTGTCACGCTTGGAATGCTGGGGGCTGCCCCCGCCCAGGCTGACAAGATCGTCATTTCCAATTGGGACGCCTACATGCCGGCCGACCTGTTGGCAAATTTCACCAAGGAGACGGGGATCGAAACCGAACTCTCGATCCACGCCACCAACGAAGAGATCGTCGGCAAGATCACCGCCAGCGGCGGTAAGGGTCTCGATGTCGTATTCCTGTCCAGCCATTATGCCCAGGCCATGGGCAAACTGGGGCTGAGCGCCAAGCTGGATCACTCCAAGATACCCAACCTCAAGAACCTGTATCCGGAAGCCGCAAGCCTGAGCTACGATCCCGGCAACAACTACTCGGTGCCCTATACCTGGGGCACGACCGGGCTTTGTTACCGTTCGGACTTGGTTTCATTCACCCCCAGCAGCTGGTACGACCTTATCAGGCCGGCGGAGGAGTTGAAGGGCAAGGTCACCATGCTGTCGACCGACCGCTGGCTGATGGCGGTCGGCTTGTTTGCCCTGGGCTATTCGGTCAATTCCGAGGACGAGGGTGAGATCGCCAAGGCCCGCGACCTGTTGATTGAGGCCAAGAAAGGCCTTCTCGCCTATGACGACACCACCTTCTATTCGAAGCTGGTCTCCGCCGAGGCGCTTCTGGTCCACGCCTGGGACGGCTGGTGCAACTACGGCATCGCCGAAAACGCCGACATCAAGTTCGTGGTACCGAAGGAAGGCAGCGACCTGTGGGTCGACGCCATGGTCGTCATGGAAGCCTCCGAGAACAAGGACGCGGCGCACAAGTTCATGAACTATGTGCTGCGCGTTGAGACGCAAAAGTGGGTGGCCGAGAATATCATGTACAAGGTGCCCAACAAGGCGGCCATGGAGGCGCTTGATCCCAGCTATATCGAGGCCTATCCCAACATGGGAATGGGCCCGGCCGAGCTGCTGAAATATGAGCACCTGCACGACATCGGAAAGGCGCAGAAAGCCTACACCCGCGCCGTAACCGAGATCCTTGCCTCGCAGTAACATTGAGCTGTTGTAACGATTGGCGGCCGGCGCGGGTGTTCGTTCGCGCCGGTCGCTATTTATTCATACAAGAGGCTGTTGCAGAATCGCCCCCATCGACGATCCAAGCTTGACCCGCTGACGGCGTTCTGATTCCCTCGGGAGAGGCGGCAACCCGAGGAGATGGAGATGGCGAATTTCTACCGGGAACCGGATCGCAGGCAGCGCTTTCTTCTGCCGGTGGACATGTCGGACTGGGTTCCGGACACGGACCTGGTCCATCTTCTTCTGGATGCCGTGATGTTGATGGACCTGTCGGCGTTCGAGGCGCATTACACGAAGCGCGGTTCCGGGGCACCGCCGTTCGCGCCGTGGATGCTGGTGTGCGTTCTGCTCTACGCCTACGCCAACGGTCAGCGCTCCAGCCGCAAGATCGAGCGTCTGTGCGAACGGGACGCGGGGTTCCGGATGATCGTGGGCTTCGAGGTCCCGGATCACAGCGTGATTGCACGTTTCCGCAAGCGCCACCGCAAGGACCTGGAGACCCTGTTCGTGGAGATTCTGAAGCTGTGCCATGCAGCGGGTCTGGTGCGGGTTGGCGTGGTGTCCCTGGACGGGACCAAGGTGAAGGCGAACGCGGCTCTGTCCGCCAATCGGACGGCCGCGTCTCTGGCCGATGAAGTGGCGGCCATGCTGGCGGAGGCCGAAGCGGTGGATGCGGAGGAGGACAGGCTTTTCGGCGATCGCCGGGGCGACGAGTTGCCCGCCGAACTGGCCGACCGCTCGGGGCGTCTTGCCCGGCTTCGGTCCTGTCAGGCCGGTCTCCAGCGCGAGGCCGAGGAGCGCATGGCCCGCCAACAGGAGAAGATCGATGCCCGCAAGGCCGAAGAGGAGGCCACGGGAAGGGGTAAACGCGGCCGTAAGCCGAAGCCTGCCGAGGCCATGGTCGACGAGGAGGCGAAGGCCAACCCCACCGATCCGGACAGCCGGATCATGAAGAGCCGGAAGGAATACCTCCAGGGCTACAATGCCCAGACCGTGGTGACCCGGGATCAGATCATCCTGGCCCCGAGCGTGGCCAACCAAGCCAACGACGTCCAACAGTTGGGGCCGATGATCGACAAGGCCTTGGCCATGGTCGAGGCGGTGATGGGCGAGGACGCCCGGATCGGCACGGCGCTCATGGATGCGGGCTACTGGTCGGAGGACAACATGGCGACGGAAACGGCGGACTGCGAATACCTGATCGCGACCACCAAGGACTGGAAGCAGCGCAAGGCGATGCGCGACGCCCCACCGCCCCGCGGCCGGATGCCCAAGAACATGAGCGCCCGGGACCGGATGGAGCGCAAGCTGCTCACCCGTCGGGGACGCGACCTGTACAGGCTCCGGGGCCAAACCGTGGAGCCGGTCTTCGGCCAGATGAAGGAGAACCAGAGGGCGGACGCCTTCATGATGCGAGGCCATGAGGAATGTGATGGCGAATGGGCTCTGCACTGTGCCGCCCACAATCTCAGGAAACTACACTCGGAGTCCGTCCGCGGACGGAAAAAGGGGGGAAAGCGGTTGCTCAACTGAGCAATGATACCCGGACAGGTCACCGCTCGGCATGATGGGAGGCGAAATCACCCCGCACGTACCGTTACAGTGTGCTTGGCGGGGCATTCAGCAACAGGCTCACAAACGGGACACCCATGAAGACGGGTTCGAAATTTCGCCGATACGTGCTCATGGGGCCGGGGCTGACGTGGCTGGCGGTGTTCCTTGTGGTGCCGTGCGGGCTCGTCTTCACCTACAGCTTCTTCGAGCGCGGGCTGTACGGCGGCATCGACTACCTTTTCACCTTCGAGAACTACACCCGCGCCATCGATCCGCTGTACCTCAAGATATTCCTTCAATCGCTGAAGATAGCGACGATGACCACGGTGTTGGCCCTGCTGCTTGGCTATCCGGCGGCCTATTTTATCGCCCGGGCGCCCCGGAGCCGGCAGAACATCTATCTAATCCTCGCCATCCTGCCCTTCTGGAGCAACTATCTGATCCGCACCTACGCCTGGATCGTGATGTTGAACCGCGAAGGCCTCATCAACCGGGTGTTGGAGGGCGCGGGCATGATCGATGAGCCGTTGCCTCTCCTCTACAACGAATTTTCGATCATCGTCGGGCTGCTCTACGCCTATCTGCCCTTCATGATCCTGTCGCTTTACGCCTCCATCGCCCGGCTGGGATCGGAGCTCGGCGAGGCCTCCACGGACCTCGGCGGCAACGCGCTGAAAACCTTCCTGGGTGTAACGCTTCCCCTCACGTTGCCCGGTATCGGCGCCGGGTGCGTGTTCGTGTTCGTGCTCTCCATCGGCAATTTCATAACCCCGGAACTGTTGGGCGGGGGCAAGTACATCATGATCGGCAACCTGATCTACGATCAGTTCCTGTCGGCCCGTGACTGGCCGTTCGGGGCCAGCCTGGCGTTCATCCTGATCGGCATCATGATGGCGCTTCTGTTCATGCAGGCGATGCTGGTGAACCGCTATTCAGGGGGGAGCAACCGTGCGTGAGTCGTTGCTCCATCGCCGGATACTGGGCGCCCACACGGGGCTGATCTATCTGTTCCTCTACGGCCCCATCGCCGTGCTGATCGGCCTTTCGTTCAACAAGAGCGGCATGCCGACGGCCTGGGGCGGCTTTACCCTCCATTGGTACGCCGCGCTGGTCGACAACGAGGTCATCCTCAATTCCGTGCGCAACACCCTGATCGTCGCCGTCGTCTCGACGGCCCTGGCGACCGTCATCGGCACGCTGCTGGCGCTGGGGATTGAGCAGGGGCGGCGCAACGGCTTCCTCGAAGCCTTCGTGTTCACGCCGATGATCATTCCCGACATCGTTCTGGCCATCGCCCTGTTGTCGTTCTTCACCACCCTCAAGGTGACGCTTGGACTGCACTCCATCATCCTTGCCCACGTCGTGTTCAACATCGCCTTCGTGTGCGCGGTGGTGCGAACCCGGCTCAAGCACTTCGATTATTCGGTTATCGAGGCATCGATCGACCTCGGCGCCAGCCAGATGGGCACGTTCTGGCGCATCACCCTGCCGATGATCTTTCCCGGCGTGCTGGCCGGTGCGTTGCTGGCCTTCACGCTTTCGGTGGACGAATTCATCATTGCCTTTTTCACCGCCGGCGCCGGGCCGTCGTCGACCACGTTCCCGATGCAGGTTTACTCCATGATCCGCTTTGGCGTGTCGCCGGAAGTCAACGCCATCGCCACCATCGTTCTGGGGGTCAGCTTCACCCTGATCTTGATTTCCCAGCGTCTCGGCAAGGGAGTCACCCCATGAGAGGCGAAGGCATATTCTTCGAAATCGAAAACGTGACCAAGCGCTTTGGAAACGTCGCCGCCGTCGACGGCATATCGCTGAGCCTGAAGGAGAAGGAATTTTTCGCCCTCCTCGGGCCGTCGGGATGCGGCAAGACGACGCTCCTTCGCGTGGTCGCCGGCTTCGAAGCCCCCGACGAGGGCCGGGTGCTGCTGGACGGCAACGATCTGGGCCTGATCAAGGCCAACCACCGGCCGATCAACCTGATGTTCCAGTCCTACGCCCTGTTTCCCCACCTCAGCGTCCACGACAACGTTGCCTATGGCTTGAAAATGGAAGGCGTGCGGGGCGCCGAGTTGAAACGCCAAGTGGCCGACGCGCTTGAGATGGTCCAGCTCTCCGAAGTGGCGTCGCGCCGTCCCTATACCCTTTCCGGCGGCCAGCTTCAACGGGTCGCCCTGGCCCGGGCGCTTATCAAGCGGCCCAGGCTGCTGCTGCTGGACGAACCCCTGGCGGCGCTCGACAAAAAGCTCCGAGAGCAGATGCAGTTCGAGCTCAAGAAGCTGCAGCACGAAGTGGGAATCGCCTTCATCGTCGTCACCCACGACCAGCAGGAAGCTCTGGCCATGGCCGACCGCATCGCCGTCCTCAACGACGGCAAGGTCGAACAGCTGGGCTCGGCGCAAGAGCTTTACGAGCGGCCCAACAGCCATTTCGTGGCCAATTTCATCGGCACCATGAACTTCTTCGAGGGCAAGGCCGTCGCCGGTGGTGTCGAGGTCGCGGGCCTGGGCACCCTCAGGGGCGTTTCCGGGGACGGCGAGGCGGCGGGGACAGCGACGGCGGCGGTGCGGCCCGAGCGCATCCGACTCCACGGCGCCGAGCCCGAAGCAACGGACGGCAATGTCATCGCCGGCCGGGTCGAGGGCTTCACCTACCTGGGCAACGTGGTCAGCGTGTTCATCCGCGTCGAGAGCCAGGAGAAACCGCTCACGGTGCTGGTCGACAACCTCGAAGCCCACACCCTGGCCCTGGAACCCGGCGCCGCCGTCTGGTGCGCCTGGCCGGTGGAGTCGACCCGGGTTCTGGTGCGTTAAACTACATGGCGTGGAGCTGCTTTCGTTGGGGGTCGACGAAGGGGATGGGGGCGGCCTTGGCGCTGCACTGCACGTTCGGGCCTTTCAGCTCCAACGCCGTTCCCTCGACGGCGGTGGAGGGAATGAGGTGGACCAGGGCCAGGGACTTTCCGAGACGGCGTGAATAGGCCGGCGTGGTGACGTGGCCGACGGCCTCGCCGGCGATGGAGAGTTCGGCGCCGTGGTCCACCACGTCGTCATGGTCGGCGATGATGCCGTAAAGCTTCACCTTCTCCTTGCCCTCGAGTTCGAAGAGGGCCTGCTTGCCGCGAAAGTCCCCCTTGCGCCGCGACACCGCCCAACCGAAGTCGACCTCCCAGGGCGTATTCTCCTCGGTCGCCTCCGCCCCGTAGGCCATGAGCCCGCTCTCGATATGGACCATCTCGAGTCCGCCGAACGAGATCGGCCTGAGTCCGAGGGGTTGACCGTGTTCCATGAGCCCTTGCCACACCTCGACGACCTGGTCGGCGCCGACATAGATTTCATACCCGCGTTCGCCGGAATATCCGGTGCGCGAGATCATCATGTCCTTGCCGAGGAGGGTGGTGTTGACGTGGTGGCAGAAGACCAGTTCGCGGAGATTCGCGCCGGCATGGGCGTCGAGCAGTTCCACGGACTTCGGCCCCTGGACGGTGATCACATGCGTGTCGTCGTCGCCTTCGACGTCGAGATTCCGGCCCCGGGCGTATTCCCCCAGCAGCTCGCGGGCGGGACCGATACTGCTCACCACCAGGAAGTGATCCTCGGCGATATGGTAGATGTAACCGTCGTCGCAGAAGTGGCCGTCGTCCTTCAGGATCGGGCAATAGCCCGCCTTGCCGACGGGGATCCTGGACATATCGCGGGTGACCAGGTAGTCGACGGCGGCCAGTGCGTCCGGTCCGCGGACATGGATCTTGGTCAATGCCGAGGTATCCCACATGCCGACGGTCTGGCGAATCGCGTCGTGCTCGAGGTGCGGGTCGCACGGATAGGCGAACGCCACGGCCATGTCGTTCCACTCTCCCATCTCCGCGCCGAGCGCGCGCACCGTGGCGTCGAGCGCCGAAATCCGTTTGGCCATGTTCGTGTTCTCCTCGTAATGTAGGTGGAGGGCGAGTCGAATGTGGGTTACAAAATAACCGTCAGGCAGGGAGAATTTCCAGATGAGTGAAGGCAAGACAATCGCATTTTTTCCGGAGGCTTGCTATGGACCGGCGCTGAACTCCGTCGGGATCGCCCAGGCGTGCGAGAAACTGGGGCACAGGGCGGTCTTTCTGACCGACCCGGGACTCTCCGGTGTTTACTCGGGCTATGGTTTCGAGGAACACGCGGTCAATATGTCCGAGCCGATGTCGCCCGAGGAGATGGCCAAGTACTGGACCGACTTCATCGACGGGCACATCCCGAATTTCGGCAAGACACCCTACGATCAGATCGACAACTACGTGAAGGAGTGCTGGGCCAATATCGTCAATACCTCGGTTTGGGCGGAGAAGGACCTCCCCGGTGTTATCGACCGGGTAAAGCCGGATCTGATATGCATAGACAACGTCATCCTTTTCCCCGCCTGCAAGCAGTACGGCGTTCCCTGGGTGCGGATCATCTCTTGCAGCGAGAATGAGATCACCGACCCGGATATACCGCCCCACCTCTCCGGTTGCGGCGAAAACGATCACCAGGCCCACAAAGCCTATTTGGATCGCTTCAACGAGGTGATCGGTCCAATTCACGCGGATTTCAATGAATTCCTGAAGGAATGCGGCGAAGAGGCCTATCCCATCGGTGAATTCTTCGAAGCCTCTCCCTACCTGAACCTGCTGCTCTATCCGGAGCCGGTGAGATTCAAACGGCGGAATCCCCTGGATCCGAAGCGTTTTCAATATCTGGAAGGCTGTGTGCGCCAGGACGCCCCCTACGAGATTCCGACGTTCGACCGCGACAACGACGGGGCGTTGATCTACCTCAGCTTCGGCAGCCTTGGATGCGGCGATACCGATCTGCTGAATCGAATCATCGAGGAGATGGCGAAGCTTCCATACCGCGTCCTGGTCAACGTCGGCGACTATCTCGATGCCTATCGGGATTTACCGCCCAACGTTCACGTGCAGGAGTGGTTTCCCCAGCCGACCGTGATTTCGAAAATGGATCTGGTGATCCATCACGGCGGCAACAACACCTTCACCGAATGCCTGTACTTCGGCGTCCCGGCGATCATCATGCCTTATGTCTGGGACGGCCATGACAATGCCACGCGGGTCCAGGAAACCGGCCACGGCTTCAAGATGCACCGCTCCAACTGGCAGCCGGAAGAGCTGAAGGCCAGGATCGAAACCTGCCTCAACGATACCGCCATCCAGGCCAAGATGGCGGCGACGTCCGCTTACATGCATCAATCCAATGGTCCGGAAAGGGCCGCCGGACTGCTCGATCAGTTGCTGAAGGATCACGGCTGATGGCGCATCGCGGTCTCTCGTCATCGGCGCCGCACGTCGCCCCGGCGGCCACCGTCGGCGACCTGACGGACTTTGGCGATCAACCGGATATGGTTGAGGGTCAGTCACACTCCAGCGGCATATTGCTGTGGGCGAGCGACGATAAAAAATCCGAATCGGGGTTATGGGTGTGTACGCCCGGAACCTGGCGGTTGAGCCTGCCTGGCGATGAGCTGTGTCATTTCATCTCGGGCCGCGCGACCTATACCAGCGACGACGGCGAGGTCATCGAGGTCACCCCCGGCACCGTGGTTCATTTCCTCGAAGGGTGGAGCGGCCGGTGCGTGGTCCATGAAACCATTCGAAACGTCTACATGCTGCGCTAGGGGCACCGATGAAAACACCCGTGCTGAAAGACCCGCGTACCGTCGCCGCTGAAATCGACTGGGGCGTCATTCCGACGATGATCGAGGGCGAATCCCATAACTCCGGGATTCTGATCCATGAAGGTCCCGACGGCGAATCAGAGACCGGCGTGTGGATCTGCACGCCGGGTTACTGGGAGTGTCATGTGACGGCGGACGAGTTCTGTCATTTCCTCGAGGGACGCTGCACCTACACCCATGAATCCGGTGACGTCATCGAGATCGTACCGGATACGGCGGCCTTCTTTCCCAAGGACTGGAAAGGCACCTGCCGGGTTCACGAAACCATCCGCAAGGTCTATATGATCCGCTAGGAGCATGGCTTCCCCGTCACTGTCGTTCCGATACGTGGCGAATTGGAGTTTACGGTTACAACTGCCACATCCAGCCATTCCCAGATGGTGCCCTGGTCCAAGGTCACGACCGTTACCGTGGAATGCGGCGCGCGGATCGGTGGGTCAATGATCGTCGACGTGAATCGATATCAGATGTGAGTCAACGACCGTTTTGATGCTGTGGACGGCTCCCGCCACCGGCATCGTGAACTTCCGGATATGGCTAGAAGCAGCGGTTCCAGGTTACCACGGAGCATAGCAGCTTTACCCCCGAAACCAGACATCCGCTCGATCGCAATGGGGCAGGGTCACGCTTCCTGGGCAAGAGGTCACGCTTCTCCTTTGTAACCTCTATGAATCAAGGGCTTAGGGAAGCAAAGAGGTCACGCCTTTCTGCGTGGCCGTCCACAGAATAAACGATGCAGAAGGCCTAAGTTCTTTCGTGTGATTTAGCGCGCCGCTGTGCTTCGGCGTGGGTTACACGGAAGAGGTAAGGACTATGAAGAATCTTGACCAGAAGGAACTAGCGGAGCGCTGGCTGATTTCGCCGCGCACGCTAGAACAATGGCGCTGGCAAGGCCGGGGACCACGATATTTGAAGATCGGTGGCCGCGTCATCTATCGGTTATCGGACATCGAAGCCTTCGAGGCGGCCAACCTCCACGCCAACACAGTCGGCCCCGTCGACGGCGGGATTCAAGAAGAACCTAGCCATGGCATCCGCTGAAACCATCGCCAAGGGGCTCAGCGGACGTAAGAACGGTGCGGGCTGGATGGCCCGTTGTCCGGCCCATGACGACCGCAGAGCTAGCCTGACGATCATCCTGACGTTAATCGACACGGCCTTGAAGATACAGGCGTCAGCATTGCGTGAGCGGGGTCCAGCGTGAGCAGCCACCACCCAAACCATCGCTTGGTGAAGGTCTACCGGACCTACACGGTGGAGGAGATCGCCCAACTCTTTGGGAAGCACAAGAACACAGTCCGTAATTGGCTCCGGGAGGGGCTCACGGTGATCGACGACAGGCGTCCGGCTCTCGTCCTGGGCTCCACCCTTGTCGCGTTTCTCAAGAAGCGGCGGGGGCAAAACAAGCAAAAGCTAAAGCCGGGAGAAATCTATTGCGTGAGATGTCGCGTCGCCGTTAGGCCAGCGGGCGGAATGGCCGACTGCGTCCAAGTCACTGACACGACCGGCAATCTCCGCGGCATTTGCCCAAGTTGCGATTTGCTCATACACCGCCGTGTCAGCCTCGCCAGGATCGATGCCGTAATTGGCAATCTGGAGGTCACGCTTGAACGCGCAGGGGAGCACATAAGGGGAAGGGCCGTTCCCTCCCTAAATTGTGGCTTGAGCGAAGGAGCGTAACCCCATGACGACATACAATGCCCGAAACGAGCGGATGAAGCGGGAATACCTAATATTCTTGAAGGAGGCCAAGCGCCGGAATGAGGCATCTGTCGACGGCGTGGTAGCGGCCTTGCACCGGTTCGAGGTCTATACCGGCTTCCGCGACTTTCGGCAGTTCCATATCCAACAGGCGATCGGGTTCAAGCGGCACTTGGCGCAGGAGAAGAACGCACGCACGGGCAAATCGCTCAGCAAGGCGACGATGCACACGATACTGTCGGCTCTGAAAGCCTTCTTTCAGTGGCTGGCGGGGCGGCCCGGCTACAAGTCTCGGCTCACCTATGCCGACTCGGAGTATTTCAACCTCACGGAAAAGGAAACGCGAGAGGCCAAGGCCCATACCGAACGCCCGGTACCGACCATCGAGCAAATCTGCCATGTCCTTGGCCTCATGCCGGCAGAGGCGGAGATTGAACGACGAAACCGGGCTCTTATCGCGTTCACGCTGCTTACGGGTGCGCGAGACGGGGCGATTGCGTCGCTGAAACTCAAGCATATCGACTTGGTCGAGGGCCGCGTATTACATGATGCTAGAGAGGTTCGAACAAAATTTTCCAAGTCCTTTCCGACCTACTTCTTCCCGGTAGGGGACGACGCACGCCGAATCGTGCAAGAATGGGTCGATTTTCTGCGAACCGAAAAGCTGTGGAGCAACGACGATCCGCTCTTTCCCGCGACCGAGGTGTCCCAAGGCAACAATCAGCAATTCCGCGCGTCGGGTCTGGCTCACTCGCACTGGAATACGTCATCGCCGATTCGCAATATCTTCCGGAAGGCGTTTGAACTGGCCGGCTTGCCCTACTTTCATCCGCACAGCTTCCGAAAGACGCTGGCGCAGCTGGGCGAACGTATCTGCCGGACGCCCGAGGAGTTCAAGGCTTGGAGCCAAAACCTGGGGCATGAGAAAGTAATGACGACTTTCTCTAGCTATGGTGCTGTTGCCACCTCTCGCCAAGCTGAAATCTTCCGCCGACTTGGTCAGCCGGACCGGCCTGATATCCCGATGGAGGCGTTGGCAGAACAGCTCCGTCAGATCGCAGCATGCATGCCGTCAGGTTCATAACCGGAAGGTCGTAGGTTCGAATCCTACCCCCGCAACCAGTAAAAACAAGGGCTTAGCCGAAACCGGCTAGGCCCTTTGTCATGCAAGGGCTACCTTGGGGCTACCCACGAGAGTAATTTTGATGAGCCGTCAGTAGCCATTCGGCGGTGATTTTTTTTGGACTGTCCTAGCCAAGCGGTTTGCCTGGGCTAGGATGGTGGGATGCCCCATCCAACGGAAACGTTTTTACACGGCCAAGACCCGAAGCGGACATTGATCTTGACCAGCAGTCGTGACCCGAACCCACGAGGTGGTCCACCGCTTTAAAAGGTGCTTACCCCAAGACGCAGTCACTAAATGAGCTCCGGATCCCAAGCGTAGGGGCCATCATAGCGGAATCCCAGCTTGAATTTGACGGGTTTACCCTCGTCGCGACCCGCCAATAAGTTCATGCCTGGTGTACAGGTGATGCGAAGGCCTTGGTAGTCGATGTAACCGAGCTGGGGCCGGTCGATAATCGCAACCCGGCCCTCAAGCATAGCGTCAGACGTAGCGGCGCGCTTGAAGTTGGGACCGGGCCGCGATTCACCTAGAACCCGCGTGCTCATCACCGGGAGATGGTCAGGTTGCCCAACCCACCATTCATACACGTAAGTACGAGAGTTCGCCGGGTTGCGGGATCGAGATTCTTCGATCGCCTCCCTGACGACCGAAACGTCGGTGATGCGCTGGCGGAAAAACGAGACGAACTTCAGGATATAACGGTAGAAATAGGCCTCGACGTCGTCGGTTATCATCGCCCACTGTTCGATGCGCTGCATCGCTTCGTCGAGGGAAAAGCGCCGCAGTTCCCGATAGGCCGCAAACCAAAGGCGGATGTCGGATACGTTGGCAGAGGGATCATCGGAAATGTTCTCTTCGAAGAGGTTGTAAATTCGCAGCGCGTCGTCTTCGGCGATGCGTGTCGATTTGGCGATCAAGGTATGGGCCAGCCCGCGGCGAATCCACGACATGTTTGATGCGTCTCCTGCATTCAAAAGCCTTTCGTAACCCGCGATGATGTTGGCGGAGTCCCCAGCGATTTCTCTCAGCTTCATGCCGCACTTGTTACGCATGTCGCTGTATGACCCGACCTGCATTCTGTCGAGCTGCATCTTCAGGTCTTGAGCCGTGGATAAAAGGTTGGAGCACCACTGTACATACGGCTCGTCCGATTGTAGGAACTTCGCGAAGTCCTGACCGCCGGTCACGGCGACAAAGGCCTCCACGATCCGTGTCTTCATCTGGATGTCGCTGACAAAAGAGTATTCGTTTCCGATCTCCAGCCTTCGTGCCTCCTTGAACGCGTCCTCGGCAGTTTTGTGAATCCGTATCAGTTCGTTGTAATCGGCAATGATCTCCGAGTGGGCGTTGGGATCCTTTTGCCTGAGGTGCTCGCAGATATCATAGACCTCGCTCCGATAGATCATTCCCAATCCATGACGATGCAGGGGATTGCGCGGATCGAGCTCGACAGCCTTTTCAATATCCGCCAGGCACTCACGCGCCGCGAGGCGGAGTTTCCTGTTCTTGAAGCGCGCCAAGTGGTGGAAAAAGTGCGCCTGCCGCGGGTACTTCTCAGTCAACCGCTCCAGGGTTTTCCTGCCGTTCTCAACGTCCATCAGTTCGATCAGTTGCGAGAACTGGTTGTTGCTGTCCAGATCGCGTTGAATAAACAACTCCTGAAGGAAGTCGTTGAATTCGTCTGGAGCCACCTGCGCGACGCTTGCCGCATCGATCAGGGACAGGACGTAGTCGGGCAGGAATCCAAGCCAACGGTGGTCCGAATTGATGTCTTCAATGCCGAACGCTTTCTCAAGAATCTCATTGGCGATAACCGGGTGCAGAATCCATACGTCGTCGGTGTCCTGGTCCAGCAACGAAAACTCGACGACGCCCGCCTTGTCGCGGAGCTTTCCCCGGTCGTCGGGGACCAAACCCAACAGAGTATTGGCAATCGAAATCGGGCACCGGACTTCCGAGAACTTGGCCACGATCGACAAGATGATGAGCAGCTTCTTGGCTTGCGCATTTTCACCGCTAACGGCTTCCTCGATACGGCCCTTGATCGGATTGTACCCGCCACCGAAAACGGTGACGCCAAACACGAACGGCGTCCGATAACGGTGATTTTTCGAATCAATCAGGGTCCTCAGCGCATTCCGAGTATCCAGATCGCAGAACTGTGAATAGATGTCGAACAACCGCTCGGTTTCATTGTTCGACATCTGATCGTCTAGAAACAGGTCGGTCGATTTGTCTTCCGAGCCCGATGACTTCCGCCGCACGTGAAGGAGGAGTGCCTTTACGTGCTGGCTGGATAATTCCTGCTGCAGTTCCCTGACTTCGTTAGAAGAGACGATCCGGCCATCCAGAAGAACGAGGATGGGCATGTTCGAGAGATTGCTTAAAAGGTGAATTCTTGACGACAGGTGGGGGCTCCATCGCTTCACCGAGATCGTCGGATACTTGTTACGAAACGTCCAGGCGGCGACCCGCCCCAGCGTCGTTCCCCCCGCACCCGGCATATGCCAGACATGCAAAACACGGCAACGCTCGGCGCCAATATTCTCCCTGATTTTGACCAGCAACTTCGCAAGTTCGTCACGGTCCATGGCCTGGCCTTTACGTACGCCATGCCAGGATATTTCATGCCCTTGGACAAACTTATCGAAGTCACCCTCGATGAACCTCTCCGAACCCACCCCGTCATGAATGACGTCGAAATCTTCAACAAGTTTCGCGGCGTCGTCGGCGCTGATCTCCAAGAGGCTGTCATCCTGGCCGCCCCGTTCCTTCGCCATGGGAATCCAGATGCTCTCGCCACGGAAATCGTGCTCGCCCCGCATCAAGATGGTCGCCAGCTTGAGAGTGGACAGGCCACCTTCGACCTTGGATGTGGCGATCCCCGACTTTTCCAAATCCTTTAGCAGGTCGCCCCAGTCGGGGTTCGCCTGGTCGAGGGCCACAACCTTCGTGATCGTCTCGCCAAGCACCTCGTCCAAAGTCTCGACGACGTTTCTGTACACGTCCCGATGTTCCATCGACGGAGAAAGCAGCACCACGATCTGCTTATGCCGGTTCGCGGTGACAAGGTGTTCAAGTTGCGTCGTGACCGCCCGCTTGAGATTTCTTCGCCAGTACTGCGCAGACAGTTCTTCAAAATTAGGTTTCAGGCGGATGAGCCCTTGGCCGCGGTTGCGGAAACCGATGGAGACCAGGTTATCGGACGTCAGGGTATGCCAGCCATGGCCGAATTTCACGGCGTCCTTGAACGCCTTTAGATAACTGTGCGGTCCTTCCGTGTCCGCGACGTCCAGCACCAACGAAATCGGCAGCCGCGCGATCGCTTTCGCCGCAGCTTCGTCGCAAGTTCCCGTGACCATGATATACGCCGCCGACAGATCGTCGAAACTTTCACATGTGGCCCAGAAGGCACGAAGCGCGCCATGGTCGACAACGCCTTCCTCGTCAAAGGCGCGCCCTTCCCACGATTTCGGGTTAATTTTCGGCCAACCATCCTCCTTATTTGATATGTGCAGCAGGTACTTCAAAACGCATGAAGCAAACAAGAAGGCCAGATCCTTTCTTCTTCCGTCGATATTGCGGTGGGCGAACATCAATCCCACGGCGACCGCCGAATGGTAAAGCTGCCATTCAAGCTGTTCAGCCCTGCCGACGCATTTTTTGCAGCGATCGACGATGCGCGAAATCCAGTTTTTCAAAAAATTCGCCTGGCTCAGCACGTCGACCGGCGGTTCGTTCTTGCCATCGAGAAGGTAGCGGATCAGATCACACCAATCTTTATCGGAACGCTGCCCGGCATCCCGGAGCAGGCGCTCGAAGATAAGGTAAAAATGATCAAAAAATATTGGTTTCTCTTCTGAAAAATTGTCGAGGTCGATGATGATGACTTCGTCGGTGATGAAACTGTTGCCGCGGCGCTCAAGAAGGATGTTTCCCCCGTGAAAGTCGCCGTGACAGGGGCCGTAGTGAGCGCCCAGGTTGAAACCCACGTTTTCGCGTCTGGCGAAGTGCCAGGGATTCGGCATCCAAATCCCTTCTAGGAGGAACGAGGGCGCATCGGGAGCGATCCCGCGGCCGATCAGCACCTCCGGCACGCGGCTCTCTTGGGGATTGGCACGGTAATCCAGCCAATCGCGGAAGAGGTCAGTCGAGTTCCTGTCGCGAAGTAGAGGTGCATCTCCGAAAGGCGGACTTTTCGGCCAGACGTCGAACAACAGCCGGTCGATAAGGAGCGAGACGTCGTCGAGCTGCCCCGCTTGGGAAACATCCTTAAAAGGCTCGCAAAAGCGGAGGCTGCCTGCCGCGATCTCATACAACAGGAACAAGATGTCATCGATCGTGTCATGCCCCACAAGCGACGGGAAACAGCGTTTGGCGAAATCGCTATTGTACAAAGTGGCGTTCTTCACCGCCCCGATTTCGCCGGACTCATTCCCTGCGCCGGGCGGTACGATCTTCAGCAACCCCGCGCCTTTTAGTTTGTCGCATTCGATTTCGACGATGTAGACGTATGCGCCCGATTTTCCGCTGCTGATCTCGTGGGCAATCCTGAATTTCCTCGTCCGCCACTCTTCGGCGAGAAATCCGAATACGCCGCGCACGTCAAGCGGCAACTCATGATATCCGAGATTCATGATCGTCGTCCCTCCGGCCAATCTCTCCACTCCATCTGTGCGAGCATAAACTATTCGAATGCTTTGGTTAATACCATAATGCTGCGGCCCTGGTCCTGGCAACAATTAACAATCGACCCACGGCGATGGATATGGCAGTTGGCACACAGCCGGTTGCCGGGACCCTCAACCCGTCGTCGCCGACCGTGGCCTCGCCGCCGTCGTCGGGAAAGCGCAAAGAATAGCTATTAACCTTTTGGTTCCAATTGGCTAAGGGGACTTGGATACCCCATATTTGCAAAAAATAGGTGGTTATGGACACCCCCCCCTTGTCTCCTGTGGTGTTAGTTATCGAGGACGGTGTACCGTTGATTTCTGCGGGCTTGCGGTGGTTTCAGTTAGTTACGCATCCAGAATTTGCAAAAAGTGTCCCTGTTATGGGCACAGCGCCCCCCCGGGGGTCACAGCGTTCCCGGGGGTAGGGGGAGCTTATTTGAGGACGTGGATTACACGCGTGTGAGCAGCAGGAGTCCAGTTTTTACGGCCACCCCCCATGGCCCGTTTCCAGATGGGACCCTATTGATTAGAGGCTATGCCGCAAGGATACGGTGGACAGTCCCCACGCCCAGACCTGTCGCCTTGGCAATCTTCCTAACTGACTCTCCAGTTTCCCTCAAGTCCCGTACAGCGGCCTTCTTTTGCTCTGGTGTCCGTGGTCGCCCCAAGACCTTACCTTGCGCCTTGGCACGTTCTAGACCCGCCCTGACCCGCTCCTGGATCATCGCCCGCTCGAACTCAGCGAACACACCGCACATCTGGAACATGGCCTTCCCAGCGGGCGTGGTGGTGTCGATCCCCTGCTGGTGGAGGTACAGGTCGACGCCCTTGGCATGGATTTCACCTAGGAAGCCGACGAGATGTTGGAGGGAGCGGCCGAGGCGGTCCACCGACCATGCCATGATCAGGTCCACTTCGCGGCGCGTGGCGGCCTGGCACAGAGCATCAAAGGCAGGTCGCTTCTCTCGCCCAGTAGCTCCGCTGACACCGTTGTCGGAGTACTCCTCTACCACATCCCAGCCGTGACGCTCGGCGACGGCTCGAAGCTCGAGAAGTTGGTTGTCGACGGTCTGACCGTCGGTGCTGACGCGGGTGTAGATCGCTACGCGCTTGGTGGTAGTCTTATTGCCACTGGTCATCGCTGTCCTCCTTTGTCTGCGATGATCACAGGGCCGGGCGGTGTTCGCGCACCTCCCGGCCCGCTTCGGTGAACAGTAGCACATTGCTGTTCCAAAAACAATTGTATTACGAACACTTAAAAGGCCGCCTGAAAACGGCGGAAACCTTGGGGTGGATATCGTGAAAGCGACGAGGGTTTTTGGAACACATGGGTTTTGCTGCCTATCCTCCCCCGACAATGCGCCCCAGCGACCCGGAAATCGGCTTGGAAGGGGTGTTTGTGCTGGCGGCACTCATGGCCGTCGGCTATGTCGGCGGCAGGGCGGAGTAGAGGGTTGCCAGTGATTGCAAGGTCGCGGATCTGAAAAGGATTGTTCTGCATGGCCCTTAGACAGGCGGCGACTGGTCAATAGATTAGGTGTTCGGAAAGAGGATCCTACCACATTTTGATTGTTGCTCTAAGAACAAAGACAGAACCCCTCTTGCCGCCGGAATCATGTGGTGCCATAATGGTGTCTATGAACACGACATCGCTCAACGCCGCTGACAAGCCCAAACGCTCCAACATCCGGCTCTCATCTGAAATTGAAGATAAGTTAGACTGGGCGCTCCGGAAGCGCCCTGTTAAGGTTTCACGCAATACGTGGATCCTCGAAGCGATCTAGGAGAAGCTCGCGCGCAAAGAGGTGATCAACGACCATGACGACGGGGGATGACAATGGGTCGATTCTATGAGTTTTTTGCGGGGGGAGGAATGGCTCGCGCTGGTCTTGGTCCAGGGTGGTCATGCCTTTTCGCCAACGACATCGACCCGAAGAAAGGTGCCAGCTACGCCCGGAACTGGGGCAACTCCGACCTACGGCTGACGGACGTAGGCGAGCTGAGCACATCGGACCTGCCGGAAACCGCTGATCTGGTGTGGGCGTCTTTCCCCTGTCAAGATCTCTCACTTGCCGGAACCGGGGCCGGACTCAAGGGTGAGCGGTCTGGAACGTTCTGGCCATTCTGGAATCTCATGAAGGCGCTGGCCAATGAGGGCTGCGCGCCGCCGGTGATCGTTCTTGAGAATGTGTGTGGTGCCTTGACCTCGCACGGGGGCAAGGACTTCGCCGTGATCGGTTCCGCAATCGTCAGAGCTGGTTACCGCTTTGGCACCCTGGTGATCGACGCGGTAAATTTTGTGCCGCAGTCCCGGCCTCGTCTATTCATCATCGCAGTGCGCAAGGGCCAGCCTATTCCAAACGAACTGACGCAGCCGGAACCAGGAGAGACATGGCACACCGGCGCGCTGATTGACGCTCATAACCGGCTCTCGAAACGGGAGCGGGAGAGCTGGCTGTGGTGGCACCTCCCGCTACCGCCAAAACGGAACGCGGTCTTTGCGGACCTGATCGAGGAAAAGCCGAAGGGCGTGCCGTGGCATACGACCGCCGAAACCCGGAAGCTGCTGGACATGATGAGCACCGTGAACCGGGCAAAAGTCACGGCGGCGAAGAATACCGGACGGAAGATGGTCGGTGCCATATATAAGCGCACACGTTCGGACGGGAATGGCGGCAAGGTACAGCGAGCGGAAATCCGCTTCGATGATATCGCGGGCTGCCTGCGCACACCGATGGGCGGATCAAGCCGCCAGACGATCATGATCGTCGAAGGGAACAAGATTCGTTCGCGGTTGCTCTCACCGCGCGAGGCAGCACGGCTGATGGGCCTACCCGACGATTACGAGCTGCCGGAGAACTACAACGAGGCTTATCACCTAGCCGGTGATGGCTTGGTGGTGCCGGTGGTCCGGCACATAGCGGAGAACATTCTAGAGCCTGTGCTGGCCGCGATTGCAGTAGAGAGCAAGAAAGCGGCCTGAGCCTATGCCGAACGACCTCATGGAAGCCCTGAAAGCCTTTACTGCTGAGCATAGATTCAAGGGCAAGGGCCCGCTGTGCGTCGCGCTTGTTGTCACCTTGCACGCCCGCAATATGGGACTGCCGCTCGATCCGGAAGCACTTGTCACGGAAGGAGGGGGCCAGGTCCTCGGCCTTGGCAGAGGTGCCGTGCAAGGCGTGTTAAGGCGGCATGAAATCGAGCGAGTGCTGGCCGCCGAAGGCGGGCGGACAAGCCGGGGCAGCCTAAACAACATGCGGGAGTATGTCGCCTTCCTGAATGACCTTGACGGGAAGGGGATGGCGGACCTCGATGCGATAGAGACGTATTGGATCGAATGCGTCCACGCCTTCTTCGCGGGTAAGCCGTTCACGATCAAACTGGATGCGTCACGAGGGCTACGCCACGTCATTCGGAACATTCTGGATCAGGCTGTTGAGCGCCAGAAAAGCGCGCCCGGCATGTACTACGCCGGAGCGGTGCTGCAACACATGACCGGAGCGAAGCTCGACTGTGCGCTCGGGCAGGGGAAATTCGAGCACAACAGCTTCTCGACGGCGGATGCGCCAGGCCAGCGCGCCGGTGACTTCTTCGTTGGCGATGTGGTGATCCATGTCACCACGTCCCCCGGCGAGGCTGTGATTGAGCGATGCCGGGAGAATTTGAACGACGGCTACAAGCCGATACTGGTGACAATGCAGCGGGGCATGACAGTTGCCGAAGGGCTGGCTGACAACAAGGGTCTCGCAGAGCGTATCGACATTTTCGAGATGGAGCAGTTTGTGGCACTAAACCTGTACGAGCTGGGCAAGTTCGCGGCAGATGGTCGGCGCGTGGCGATCACCGATTTGGTGAGCCGATATAATGAAATCATAGAAGATGTGGAAACCGATCCGAGCCTGAAAATAGAAATCCGGAAATGACGGAGAAGCCGGAAGATCGCAGCAGGGTCATGCGGGCGGTCAAGGGCTGGGACACAGGGCTGGAAATGATCGTGCGTCGGCTGACGCACGCCATGGGCTACCGTTATCGACTTCACCGAAAGGACCTTCCCGGAAAACCTGACATGGTGTTTCCCGCCCGGCGAAAGGTGGTTTTCGTGAATGGATGTTTCTGGCACCAGCATAATTGTCCACGGGGTGCGCGTTCGCCGAAATCGCACCGAGACTACTGGATTCCAAAACTCGAACGTAACAGGCAACGGGATGCGGAGCATCAGGACCGGCTTGCTGAGTTGGGCTGGAACGTGCTGGTGATCTGGGAATGCGAAACGAAGGATCGCAATGCGCTGTGTGCAAGGATCAGGAAGTTTCTGGAAGGGTAGCCTCTTCGCCACATCGCCATTCCTTACCGTCTTGGCCGAGGCAAGTTTGATTGGCCTCTGGGCGTCGATCCCGTGAAGCCGTATCCGCTCTGCTCCTGGCTAGAAGCCGTAGTCAGTGGCCTTGCCTAATCACGACCGCTTTCGGGTGATCAGCGGACATTTACTTCTCAATTTTCCGCAGCCCCCCGCCCCCGGGAACGCTGTGACCACCGGGGGGGCCTGTGGGCTAGAGTCCGGGTTGGGTCAAGAGCAGCGGTCGGCAGCCCCTCCAGGTCCCGCCCGACCGGCTCATTTCGTGAAAGGATGACATCACGAACGGCCTTGGCTAGGGCCGTGACATCGTCGCCATTGGAATCGCTTTCGCCGTTTCCCGCCATCTCTGCTTTTCCCTAGCCCCTAGCCCTTCATCGAGCCTTGCCGGATGGTCACAAATGCACCACCATTTGTCCAGTCCGTTCAGGTGAAGCTCGTTGAATGGTGGCGCTGCATCCCGCCCCGTGGAACCGTAGCTTCGCCCGAGAGGGTCGTACTGGCGATCAGCACGATGCCTATTCCATCGCTGCCTGGCTCTCCCTTGCCGACCGGGACGGCAGCCTCGCCGGCTTCCTCAAGCCCGATCTGCCCCCGCCCGAACGCACCGTGGCGCAGGCCGAAGGCTGGATTCTGGGAGTGGCGTAGCGACTGGCTCGTCTGCTACCGCCGTGACGGGATGGGGACGATTTCCGCCTGCCGACTTTCTTGAAGGGCATCCATCTTGGAGCCAAACCGTTCCGCCGCCGCGCGTAGCGGATCGTCCGCGAGATGAGCGTAACGCTTCGTTGTCAGCGGATTGGTATGGCCGAGCAGCCGACCGACGATCTCCAGGCTGAGACCACTGGAAACGAGGTGCGAGGCGTGTGTGTGGCGGTTGTCGTGGAGTCGGTAGTTCTCAATCCCCGCCGCCTTGGTGACCGACATCCAAAACCGCTTCAGTTCCTGGAGGGGCTTGCCAGGAGCATAGCCGGGGAAGACGAAACGGGGGCCTCGGGCTCGGCTTGCCGGCGCATCCCGTCAAGCAACTGGAGGGCCTGGGGGCTCAAGGGCAGGTGCTCCGTTTTCTTTTGTTTCGTCTGGTGGCTGGGCTTGATCCAGAGGCCCCGTTCGAAGTCGATATCGGCCCACTCGACCCTCAGGGCTTCCCCGATCCGGGCACCGGTCAGCAGCTGGAGCAGCACCGCGTTGGCAGCCCGCTGGTTGGGATGTTCGGCCAGGACCCTCAATAGCCGGACCAGTTCGTCGTCGTTGAGCCAGCGCTCCCGCTTTTCCTCGTCGTAGCGTTCGATACCCTTGGCCGGATTGTCCGCCCGCCACTCCCACTGCACGGCCAGGGAAAACATCTTGGAAAGGAGGGCCAGCACTCGGTTGGCCTGATAGGGGTGGTCTTTCATGACCACATGCAGGGACTCGATATCGCGCCGGCCAACCGCCTCCACCTTCTTGGACTTGAACCTGGGCAGGATAATGTTTTCCAGCATGAGGCGGTCGTTGCGGACGCTGTTGGGGCGTTTCTTGGGGATGGCGTGGCGATCAAGATAATCCGCCACCAGATCGGCCATCGTCGGAGCCCGCCGTGCCGCCTGGGACTGGGAGACCGGGTCGCCACCCTTTAGCACCTCCGACAGAATCACCCGGGCTCGTTTCCGAGCCTTGTCGAAGGTGAGGAGCGGCCCGTGCTGGCCTAGGGTCTTGCGTTTCGATTGCCCGGTGATCCGGTTGCGGTACTGGACGACGTAGCTGCGGACCCCGGTCGGTTTCACGCGGATGCCGAAGCCGGGGAGCGCGGTGTCCCAGACGACCTGATCGTGGTCGGTTGGTTGAATGGACTCGACAAGGGATTTGGTTAGCTTGGCCTTGGCCATTTCGAATGCCCTCTCCGTACGGGTAAGCGCGGGGTAAGCATGAAATATCGAAAACCGGAGTGTATTGTCAGGCTGTGTCGTGGTTGGTGAATAGCATTTATCATTATATTCCCGTGCATTATAGAAGTCCATCGAAGTTGACCGGGAAACGGCGAAGGGGTGGCCGGACGATTTGTAATCAGCAGGTCGTGGGTTCGATTCCTGCATCCGGCACCAATAAAATCAAGGGCTTAGCAAAATAATTGCCCAGCCGTTTTTTTTATAGCAACCACATGGCAACCACCGAATTTAGAAATAGGTGGGCCTGGAGCTGGCCCGGTGGCAAAGGCATTATACCAACGGCCATAATCACTGACTCCCCCGACCATCCTTCGACACGCCGCTTGCGCGGCTGCTCAGGATGAGATTTTTTGAAAAATAAAGAGATTCCTCATCCTGAGCAGCGAGCGAAGCTCGCGTGTCGAAGGATGCCCACAGGTCAGTGTCTCTGTCCGCTGGCATTAGTCGGGATATCCTACTCCGCCGCCTCGCGGGCGAGGAAACCGCCCGACTGGCGAGCCCACAGTTCGGCGTAGAGGCCGCCCCGCTGCAACAGGGAATCGTGGTTGCCTTCCTCGACGATCTTTCCGCCGTCCATGATGATCAGGCGGTCCATGGCGGCGATGGTCGAAAGCCGGTGGGCGATGGCGATCACCGTCTTGCCCTCCATCAGGTGGAACAGGTTTTCCTGGATCGCCATTTCGACTTCCGAATCCAGCGCGCTGGTCGCTTCGTCGAGGATCAGGATCGGCGCGTTCTTGAGCAGCACCCGGGAGATCGCGATGCGCTGGCGCTGGCCTCCTGATAGCTTGACCCCGCGTTCGCCGACGTGGGCCTGGTACCCCTTGCGGCCCTCCAGGTCCTCCAGGTCGCCGATGAAATCGTGGGCGTGGGCCTGGCTGGCGGCGGCGATCACCTCGTCTAGGCTGGCATCGGGCTTGGAGTAGCGGATGTTGTCGATGACCGAACGGTGCAGCAACGAAGTGTCCTGGGTCACCATGCCGATCCGCGCCCGCAGGCTGTCCTGGGTCACCTTGGCGATGTCCTGGCCGTCGATCAGGATACGCCCGCCCTCGAGGTCGTAGAACCGCAGCAGCAGACTGACCATGGTCGACTTGCCGGCCCCGGAACGGCCGACGATACCGATCTTCTCTCCCGGCGCGACGCGCAGTGACAGGCCGTCCATGATCCCCTGGCCGATATCCCGGCGTTCCTTGCCGTAGTTGAAGTGGATGTCCTCGAAACGGATTTCGCCCCTGGTCACGGCAAGGGGCTCGGCGTCCTCGGCGTCGACGATCGCCCGGTCCCGGGCAATGGTCTCGATGCCGTCCTGGACCACGCCGATATTCTCGAACAAGCTCGAGACCTCCCACAGAATCCATTGCGCCATTCCCTTCAGACGCAGGACCAGGCCGATGGCGAAGGCGATGGCGCCGGTGGTCACGGCATCGACGTGCCACAGCCAGATCGACAGCGCGGCGACCGAAAACAGCATGACCCCGTTAATCAGGCTCAGCGTCGCGGTCAGCAGGGTGGACAGCCGCATCTGGTGGTATACGTTGTCGAGAAATGCGTCCATGCCCTCGCGCGCATAGGAGTCCTCGTGGGCGGCGTGGGCGAACATCTTGACGGTGCCGATATTGGAATAACTGTCGACCACCCGGCCGGTGACGATCGAACGGAAATCCGCCTGTTCCTTGGAAACCCTGCGCAGACGTGGGACGAAATAACGGAGCAGGATCAAATAGCCGATCAACCACAGGACCATCGGCGCCGTCAGCCGAAGGTCGCTGGTCGCGAACAGGACCAGCGTCGCCATGAAGTAGACGACGACGTAGAGGAAGACCTCGGTGAACTTCAACACCGTGTCGCGCACCCCGAGCGCGGTCTGCATCATCTTGGTCGCCACCCGGCCGGCGAAGTCGTCGTTGAAGAACTCCATGCTCTGGCGGAGCAGGTAGCGGTGGGCCTGCCATCGCGTCCGCATCGCGAAGTTGCCGAGCAGGCCCTGGTTGACTAAGGTTTCGTAGAAGAAGTTCATAGCCGGAAGGACGATCGCGGCGAGGATCCCCATCAGGACCAGGAACGTCCCGTGTTCGGACCAGAAGCTCCCCCGATCGCCCTCGGTCAACCAGTCGATGAGGATGCCGACGAAGGCGTACAGCAAGACCTCGATCACGGCCATGGCGGCGGCCAGCGTCGAGGAGGCCAATATCAGGGGCCAGAAGGGGCGCGCGTAATGAAGGACGAACCCGGTGAGGGTCGTCGGAGGCTTTTCGGGCTGCGCTTCCGGGAACGGGTCGCTACTGCGCTCGATCCAACGAAATATCCGGGATATCAATAGGTCTGCTCCTCGCCGGCCAGGTCCGAGCAGGGAAGTTTACACCGCCGGTGGCGACAAGCCCTAATGAATGCCGCACTCAACATATCGTCGCTGAAGATCACCACCGAGATCCTTGGGTATTACCACTATCGGCGGTAAAGGGAAGACTCCGACCAAAAGCGGGCGTGGGCCCTCATTCCTCGCCCTTGCGGGTGGTCATCTCGAGGATGACTTCCATCATCTTCTCTTGGTCTTCGTGGAATTTGATGCCGACGAATTCGTCGTCCTTCCACACCACCTCGCCTTCGAATTCGCCGTAGGGGGGGATCCTGAGGACGATGTTCTTGAACGGGTCCTTGGCGAAGCGGACCTTCGCCCCGCCGGCGGAGACGTAGAAGATCGTACAGTCCTGGGCCGCCCCGCCAACCGAGACCTCGGCCTCGAGCATCAGGGGATAGCGTTCGAATTGCCGCCGTTCCTTGAAGGTCTTGGGGTCGGCCATGGAAACATCTCCTCGATGCATGTGCCGGAGCAAAATCTTCCCAGACGGTACACCGTGGCGCCACAATGGACAAACACTGAGTATGTTGTCGATTCCGGCGCCTGATCCTCGCCGGCCCAGCCCGTGACGCGCGTCACAGACGCGCTTCCAGCCGTTGTGCGATCGCCCTGATGTGCTCGACTCCGATGCCGCAGCAGCCGCCGACCACCTGGACCCCGGCCTCGATCCATTCCAGGCACCGCCCGGCCAGGGTGTGGGGCGCGATGATGTCGACGAATCGCCAATTGGGCATCTCGAAATAGCCCGAATCGGGATAGGCCATCAGGGGGCCGGACCACTGGGCGCGCAGGGTCTCGATCGCCTCCGGGATATCGTCGACGGAGGTGTGCATGACGCCGGCAACCGCGCTCCCGGCGGGCAGGATCGCCTCGACCACCTCGGCGAAAGACAGGTCGGGCCGTTGGAAGCCGGTCAGGCGGCCGCCCTCGCCCCGCTTGGCGCTGAACCCGGCCCACACCGGCAACCCGGTGTCGAGCGCCGCGGCGATCGCCGGGACGGCGAGGTCGGGGTCGTACATCATCTCCATCACGATGAGATCGACCCCGGCCTCGGCCAGCAGCTCCGCCATCTCGCGCAACGCCGCCGCCGCCCGCTGCCCGGTGGCCAGGCGCGAGGCGTCGCGCTCGGCCATCCCCTTTTGCATCGGCACCATGTGCGAGATCGAGCCGGCCACCGCCACCTGGCGCCCCGCGGCGGCCCGGTCGCGGGCCTCCCGGGCGAGGTCGACGGCGCGGCGGACGACCTCGCCCACCCGCTCGCCGTGGCCGGCCGCTTCCAGCACGAGCCGCGAGGAGGCGAAGGTGTTGGCAGTGATCACGTCGGCGCCGGCGCGGACGTAGTCCTCGTGGATTTGGCGTAGCAGGTCGCCGTCGGTGAGGGTAGCCATGGCGCACCAGGCGGCGTCGTCCATGGCCGCGCCGCGGCGCTCCAGTTCGGTCCCGGTGGCGCCGTCGAGCAGCACCACGCCGCCCTCGGCCAGGCGTTCCTCGAGGTGAAACATGACCGGCCCTCCTTGCCGACGAAGCCGATGGCGGCCCCCTCCCCTACAGGCCCAGCAACGGCGGCAGTTCGGCCAGCGTGCGGACCTCGGCCACCGGTTCGCCGGGCAGCCGCTCGGGGCGCTGGCCGTAGCGGTTGCACCACACCACCTGGAAGCCCAGCGCGGCGGGACAGAAGGCGTCCCAGGCGTTGGACGACTGGTAGCAGATGTTCGACGCCGAAGCCCCCAGCCAGTCAGTCGCCATCTGGTAGACCGAGGGATGGGGCTTGTAGATGCCGACCTGCTCGACCGACAGCACGGCGTCCAGCAGCCCGGCGATGCCGGCGCTGTCGACGGCGGCCTCGAGCATCCTGGGCGAGCCGTTGGAAAGGATCGCGGTCTTGAAGCCGCCCTCCTTGAGGCGGCTCAGCACGTCGACCACCTCGGGGAAGGTGTCGAGCTCCATGTAGAGGTTCATCAGCTTGTCGCGTAGCGCCGCATTGTCGATGTCGAGCGCGCTCATCGCGAAATCGAGGCCGTCGCCGGTGACCTGCCAGAAGTCGACGTAGCGGCCCAGCAGGCTGCGCTGCCAAGTGTACTCCATCTGCTTGGTCCGCCACAGGGCCGACAGGGGGTCGGCCTTGTGGCCCAACTCGTCGCGGCACCGCTTGGCGGCGGCGTTGAAGTCGAACAGGGTGCCGTAGGCGTCGAACACGCAGGCCCCGATATCCTTGATCCGCGCTTCGTTCATGGTTTCACTCCCTTGCCCGGAGCCTTCCGGATATCCCGGCGATCGGGCGCCGTTGACATTTCGCGCCCCCCCGAATACTAATATATCAGACGTGAAATGTCTTCGTCCGGGCGTAATTCTCCGCGGGATACGGGCTTGGCTACGATGCCCCCCGCACCACACCGGGTCGCGATATCATCTTAATCTGCCACAGGGAGCAAAACCATGTTGAAGGGCTTTACCGGAACCGCGAAGCTCGTCGGCGCCGTGTTGCTGGTCGCCATCCTGGCGCCCGCCGGCGCCAACGCCGAGGCGCAGTTCAAATGGAAGATGGCCACCAGTTGGGGCGGCGGCCCGCTTATGGAGATCGGCGCCAAGGCCTTCGCCGACAAGGTCAAGCAGTACACCGAGGGCCGGGTCGAGATCCAGGTCTTCCCGGGCGGCACGCTGGGCAAGGCGCTGAAGATCGCCGAGACCGTCGAGAAAGGCGTCGCCGAGGTCGGCCACACCTGGATGGGCTACGACTGGGGCAAGGACAAGACCACCGTGGTCTTCGGCGGCTTCGCCGGCTCCATGGATTCCGAACGCATGTTGCACTGGCTGTACGAGGCCGGCGGGCTTGAGATGTGGGCCGACTTCCGGATGGAGAAGTTCGGCGTCGTCTCGATGCCGATGTTCATCCGCACCGCCGAAGCCTTCCTGCACTCGCGCAAGCCGGTCCGCTCGCTGGCCGATCTCAAGGGCCTGAAGATCCGCACCGCCGGCGCCTGGCTCGAGATCTCCAAGAGCCTGGGCGCCTCGCCGGTGACCATGCCCGGGGCCGAGGTCTTCACCACGCTTGAGCGCGGCGGCATCGACGCCACCGAGTGGGGCACGCTGTACGAGAACATCTCGGCGGGCTTCCACAAGATCGCCAAGTACGTGATCATCCCCGGTGTCCACCAGCCGGTGGCCCCCTTCGAGGTGATGTTCAACAAGGACGCCTGGGCCAAGCTGTCGGCGACCGACCAGGCGATGATCAGGGAGGCGGCCAAGATGGTCACCTTCGAGACCTGGACCCGGATCGGCCACGAGGACGCCAAGGCCCTCGACTTTTACCGCAGCGAGGGCAACGAGATCATCGAGCTCGACGAGGCGGTCCAGATACAGGCCAAGAAGTTGGGCGTCACCTGGGGCTTGGAGCAGGCCAAGACCAATCCCTGGTTCGCCAAGGCCTTCAACAGCCAGCTCGCGTTCGAGAAGCTGTGGAAGGACGCCGCCCGCTATCGCAACGTCAAATCGGGCAACTGATACCGGATATCGCCGGGGGGCGGGACGTCCCGCCCCCCGGTTGTTTCCCCCCGCGGCCGATACCTGTTAGTTTGCGCCGGACGTGCGGGCGCTTTACCGGAATTCGTCTTTTTGCCGATTTGAGATGCTGATTATCCTTCGTGTCATCGAGCGTATTTCCGGGGGCACCGGCATGGTCGCCGCGTGGACCATCGTTCCCCTGATCCTCGCCACCTGTTACGAGGTCTTTTCCCGTTACGTCCTCAACGCGCCGACCATCTGGGCCTTCGAACTCGGCTACATGACGACCGGCACCCATTTCCTGATCGGCGCCGCCTATACGTTGCGCGAGAAGGCCCACATCCGCATCGACGTCGTCTACGCCCACTTCAATCCCAAGCTTCAGGCGCTGGTCAACGCGCTGGGTTACGTGTTCCTGATGCTGCCGGTGTCGTTGTGGCTGAGCACGGCGTTGTGGGAGTACGCCTACGACGCCATGATGTCGGGCGAGCTGTCCGGGATGTCGGCCTGGAACCCGGTGATCTGGCCGTTCCGGCTGGTGTTCTTCGGCGGCTTCCTGCTGCTCTCCCTGCAAGGGATCGCCGAGTTGATCAAGGCCGTCGCCGTGCTGGCCGGCAAGGACCTGGAAGACCTGGCACGGAACGCGTGATGGATTACCTCGCCCTCCTCATGTTTCCGGTCCTGCTGACCGCCCTGTTCATGGGCTTCCCGGTCGCCTTCTCGATGCTCGGCACCGCGATCATCTTCGGTTACATGACGTTCGGCGACGCGGTCGTTTACCAGTTCGTCGCCAAGGTCGATGCGATCGCCTCCAACTTCGTGCTGGCGGCGGTGCCCCTGTTCGTCTTCATGGGCTCGATGCTGGAACGCTCGGGGATCGCCGAGCGGCTGTTCGAGGCGGTGCATTTGTGGACCCGGCGCCTGCCCGGCGGGTTGGCCATCGGCACCATCATCATGTGCGTGATCTTCGCCGCCTCGACCGGCGTCATCGGCGCCACCGAGACCGTGGTCGGCCTGTTGGCGATCCCGGTGATGCTGAAGTACGCCTACGACAAGGGGCTGATCTCGGGCACCATCTGCGCCGGCGGCTCGCTGGGCACCATCATCCCGCCCTCGGTGGTAGTGGTGGTGCTGGGCCCGGTGGCCGACGTTTCGGTCGGCGACCTGTTCGTCGGCATGATCTTCCCGGGGCTGATCCTGGCCGGCCTTTACCTGGTCTACATCCTGGGCCGCTGCATCATCGACAAGAAGGCCGGCCCGCGCCTGCCGCCGTCGGCCGACGATCCGCCGCTCATCGTCAAGCTGCACATTACCGCCGTCGCCATGCTGCCGCCGGTGGCGATGATCTTCGCGGTGCTGGGCTCGATCATGCTCGGCTGGGCGGCGCCCACCGAGGCCGCCGGGCTGGGCGCCATGGGCGCCATCCTGCTGACCCTGTGCTATGGCAAGTTCACCCTCAAGGTGCTTCAGGAAACGGTCCTCAAGACGCTCAAGGTGACCTGCATGATCATGGTGATCCTGATGTGCGGCTCGATGTTCGCCGGCGTCTTCATCGCCTCGGGCGGGGTCACCCTGACCGAACGGCTGATCGGGGCGGCCGACCTGAGCCCGGCGCTGACCCTGGCGGTGTTCCTGCTGGTCAGCTTCATCGCCGGGTTCTTCCTCGACTGGATCTCGGTGCTGCTGATCTTCATCCCGGTGTTCATTCCCCTGGTCAGGGGCTTCGGGTTCGACCCGGTGTGGTTCTGCGTGATGTTCCTGATCGTCATCCAGACCAGCTACCTGACGCCGCCGATGGCGCCGGCGATCTTCTATTTGCGCGCCATCAGCCCGCCGGAGATCAAGCTGCACCACATGTTCAAGGGGGTGGCGCCGTTCATCGTCCTGCAAGTGGTGGCCCTGTTCATCGTGGCGACGTTCCCCGACACGGTGCTGTGGCTGCCGTCCAAGGTGCTGGGCTTCAAGTAAGAGCGGAAAGGATGGCCATACTCTCCAAACAGGACGCGGCGGAACCGACGGACGGCGAAAGCCAGGCCCAGGGGGCCTACCGGCGGCTCGAGGAGATGATCGTCACCCTCGAGCTGGCGCCGGGCCGCGAACTCACCGAGACCAAGCTCAGCGTCCTGCTCGGCTTCGGCCGCACCCCCATCCGCGAGGCTCTGCAACGCCTCGCCCGCAATCACCTGGTGGTCATCATGCCCCGCCGCGGCATCCGGGTAACCGGGGTCGACGTCGCCGACCAGCTGTTGCTGCTGGGGATGCGCCGCGAGCTTGAACGCTACGTCTGCCGGCGCGCGGCGCGCCTAGCCACCGCCGAGGACAAGCGGCAGTTCGCCGAGATGGCGGTGACCATGGAACGGGCGGCGGCGGACGGCGACAACATCACCTTCCTGCGCATCGACAAGACCTTCAACCGGCGGCTCGCCGAATGCGCCCGCAACCCCTTCGCCAAAGAGGCGCTGGCCCCGATCAACTCGCTGTCGCGGCGTTTCTGGTCGATCCACTACGAGAAGGCCGCCGACCTGCCGGTGGCGGCCAAGGCCCACGCCGACATCATGCGGGCGATCGCGGCGGGCGACGAGGTGAGCGCGGCGGCGGCCAACGACCGGCTGCTCGAATACGTCGAGGACTTCACCCGCGCCATCCGTCTCGATACATCCTGACCGGCCGCAGGTATCAATAGCTGTGGGCGCGGCCGGTGTCGAACATGGCGACGATGTTCTCCGGGGGCACCTCGGGCTGGATGTTGTGGACGGTGTTGAGGATGTAACCGCCTCCCTTGCCCAGGATGGAGATGATCCGGCGGGTTTCGTCGATCACCTCCTGCTTGCTCCCGAAGGGCAGGATGCGCTGGGTGTTGATGCCGCCCCAGAATGAGATGCGGTCCCCGAATTCCTCCTTGAGCCGTTCCGGTTCCATGTTCTTGGCCGTCACCTGGACCGGGTTGAGGGCATCGACGCCGATGTCGATCAGGTGGTCGATGAAGGGATAGGCCGAGCCGCAGCAATGGAAGCAGACCTTGACGTCGGAGAGCGACTTTACGGTCTCGACCATGCGCCGGTGGTGGGGCTTGATGTACTTGGCGTAGATGTTGTCGGGGTCGAACATGCAGCCGTCCTGGGTCCCCAGGTCCTCGCCGAAGTAGATCAGGTCGATGTTCTCGGGACCGGCGGCGCGGATCACGTTCTCGGCGGTGCCGACCCAGAAATCGCACAGCTTTTCCATCAGCAGGCACAACGCCTCGCGGTTCTTGTAGAGGTCCTTGAGGTAGGCCTCGAAGCCGCGCATGGCGTAGCCGCGGTGGATGACGCCGCCGGGGAGGTAGAGGCACACCGCGTAATCGCCGAGGCTCTTGATCTCGGCGACCCGCTCCTTGACCCCCTCGGCGAGCCCGGGGTTGCCGGGATCGGGCCAGTCGTGGGCCTCGATCGCCTCGATGGTTATCTTGCCCTCGTAGAAGGGGCCGTCCTTGTGCAGGAAGTGGCTCTCCTCGGGGCCCGCCGAGCGCTTCCAGGTGACGTCGAAGATGTCGATGTAGCAGTTGTCGTCGACCCACCTGTCGCGGCCGCCGACATATCCGCCCGGCTGCACGTTGCGGGTGTCGATGTCGAAGCGCCGCAACACCGTTTCGTCGGGATGGGCCACCTGGTGGATGATCGACATGGGTTTGGTCTCGTGGTCCAGGCCCAGGTGCTTCTTCAGCTTCTCGTAGGCGGGGAGGGTCAGGGTGGTGAATTCGGCGCCGCCCAGGTCCATCGGCACCCGGTCCGGCTCCTCGTGGTTCAGCGCCGCGAGGACTCTTTCCCTGTGTGTCCAACTCATCGTCGTCTTCCTTCCAAGGATTCAGGCATTCACGAAGTCGCGGGCCAGGGCGACCGCGGCCGGGGCGTCGGCGCCGTAGCCGTCGGCGCCGATGCGATCGCAGAACTCCTGGTTTACGGGTGGACCGCCGACAATGATCTTGACGTTCAGGTTGCGGGTCTTGTTGGCCTCGGCAACCTTGACCACCGCCTTCTCCATCTCCGGCATCGAAGTCGTCAGCAGGCCCGACATGGCGACGATGTCGGCCTCGTTCTCCTGGGCCGAGGTAATGAACTCCTCGGCGCCGACGTCGGTGCCCAGGTCGATGAGGGTGAACCCGGCGCCCTCCAGCATCATCCCGATCAGGTTCTTGCCGATGTCGTGGAGGTCGCCCTTGACGGTGCCCAGCACCACCTTGCCGGTCGGCTTTATCCCGGTCTCGGCGAGCAGCGGGCGAAGGAGGTCCAGCCCCGCCTGCATGGCGTCGGCGGCCAGCAGCATCTCGGGGACGAAGATGGTGCCCTCGCTGAACCGGGCGCCGATGGTGTCCAGGGCGGAGATCAACCCGTCGTTGAGGATGGTCTTGAGCTCGGTCCCGGCCTCGAGTTCCTCCTTGACCAACTCGGCCACCCGGTCCTCGTCGAATTCCATCACCGCGTCGTAAATGTCCTCGATCGCCATCTCGTTGACTCCTCCGTTCGATGCCGCCGGACGCTGATATATCAGTTGTGACGATTAAACTACCCCACGCCGGCCATGTCAATCGACGCCCGGGGCCGGACCGGGGACCGGCCTGGGTCATGTACCCATGAATGACATCGCAATCAGATGTCAGCTTGCCGCACCGATATCCGCAAAATGCTTGAAAGCAGACCTCAGGCGGAGTTTCCGTCACTTCCGGGTGTAGCCGAGGCTGTTCTCTAACTCGGGGGTTGGGGGATGGGTGGGGGCTCAACTGGATGTGTGAGACAGCGAGGCAGAGGGGTGGTGACTGCCCCTGGCCAACGGTCGAGGCTAATCGGCGCTTCACTTAGGCCGCCAAGGGGCTAGAATGGCAGCTAGCACCAATTCTGGGGACGGCCATCCATCGGGGGGCCTGTGGAACCGGAAGGTACGAAGCGGAGGCTTGCCGCCATCCTCGCCGCCGACGTGGCGGGCTACACCCGGCTCATGGATGCCGACGAGGAGGCCACCATGGCCGCCTGGTGGGCCGCCCGCGGAGAAGTCATCGACCCCAAGATCGCCGAGCACGGCGGGCGTATCGTCAAACACACCGGCGACGGCTTCCTCGCCGAGTTCACCACCGTGCTGGATGCGGTGCGGTGCGCCGCCGCCATCCAGAGGGACCTCTCGGCGCGCAACGCCGACGTGCCGGCCGAGCGGCGCATGGACTTCCGCATGGGCGTCAACCTGGGCGACATCGTCGTCGATGCGGAAGACATCTACGGCGATGGAGTCAACATCGCGGCGCGCCTGGAGGCCCTGGCGGAGCCCGGCGGCATCTGTGTCTCGGGCAGCGTTTACGAGCAGGTCCACAAGCGGGTCGATCTCGCGTTCGAGGACCTCGGCGAGCGCCAAGTCAAGAACATCGAGAAGCCGGTGCGGGTCTACCGGGTGCTGCTCGACGCGGAAGCGACGGGCACGGTGATCGGCAAGAAGCGGCCGAGGCCCGGGCGATGGCAGCTCGGCGCGGTCGCCGCCGTGGCCGTCATCGCGGTGGCCGTGGCCGGGTATTCGCTGTGGCCGGGCGGCCAAGCCGTCGCGCCCGAGAGCGTCGATTTCTGCGAACAGAAGACCGCATTGGCGCTCCCCGAGAAGCCCTCGATCGCGGTGCTTTCCTTCGACAACCTGAGCGGCGATCCCGGTCAGGACGCCTTCAGCGATGGCCTAACCGAGGACATTATCACCACGCTCGCCAAGGTCTCCGACCTCTTCGTCATCTCCCGCAACTCCAGCTTCACTTACAAAGGGAAGCCGGTGAAGGTGCAGGAAGTGGCCGCCGACCTCGGGGTGCGCTACGTGCTGGAGGGCAGCGTTCAGAAGACCGGCGATCGTTTGCGCGTCACCGCCCAGCTCATCGATGCCGAGACCGGAAACCACCTGTGGGCCGAGCGGTACGACCGCGACACCGGAGACATCTTCGCGGTCAAGGATGAAATCACAAATAACATCCTGATCAATCTCCAGGTCGAGCTGACCGAGGGCGAGCAGGCACGCATTTGGAGCCAGCAAACGACCAATCTCGAGGCGTACCAGCTCTTCTGGCAGGGCGTCGAGGAGTTTCAGCGCTTCAACAAGGAAGGCAATGCGAAAGCGCGGGCGCTGGCACAAAGAGCTGCCGAACTCGATCCAAACTGGAGTGGCGGCTGGTTGTTGCGTGGCTGGACCCACGTTCAGGACATCACGTATGGCTCAGAACCTGCCGGGTCAACCCGATTGGCCGCCGAGTTCGCCGAAAGGGCTCTCGAACTGGACGATACCAATCCGAACAATTACGCGCTCCTCGGCATGGTCGCGTTGTACCAGGGGGACCCGGACAAGGCCGTGGCACTGGGGCGAAAGGCCGTGGCTCTCGGTCCCAGTCAGGGGGATGTTCACGCGCTCCTGGGCCTCTATCTGAACGCGGCTGGAAGGCCCGACGAGGCAATCTCTCCGATCAACAAGGCGATGCGGTTGAGCCCCTACTACCCGACGTTCTACCTGATTCAGCTTGGCCGCGCCTACCGCATGACGGGTCGCTATGAGGAAGCCATCGTTGAATACAAGAAGCTCGCCTGCCGGACACCCGACTCGCTGTACCCTTACCTGGGACAGGCACTAAGCTACGCAAACTTGGGCCGCATGGAGGAAGCCCGGGCAGCGGTGGCACAGTTGCTCGGAGCGGAGCCCAACTACTCGCTGGAAGTTCACAAGAGGACCAAGCGCGCAAGGGGCGCCGATCTGAAGCGTGACCTCGAATTCTTGCGCCAGGCGGGCCTGCCGGAATGACGGCTTCGGGTCACGAGCCCCACTCCGAGACGGGGTTTCCAATGGTCCTCTATGTGGCCGTAAGCGGACCACTCGGTTTTTTATGAGTACACACCCTAGCCGTGATTCCTCAGAAACGCCTCCATGTGGAAGCGGGCCTGGGGGGGGGAGTAGTGGTAGTCGCGACCGATCGGGCAAGCTCGTCGCGCCCGGCATCCCAGGTCCATGCAGTCGGCGCCGGCGCTCGCGCGCAGGTGGCCCGCGCAGGCCGGCACGTCGTAGCCGTCGCCGCTGAAGGCGGCCACCGGGCAGGTGGCGAGGCAGGGTTTGTCGGGGCACGTCCGACACGGGTTGGACGCGGTTTCCGGGAGCGGCAGTTCCAGGCGTTCGGCGAACATCAGCGCCCCCCGGTAGCCGTGCCACAGGCCGTAGAGGGGATGGATCAGGATGCCCAGCGGCGAGGTGTAACAGGGCTCGGCCTTCCTCGCCCAGCGCTGGAACGGAAAGTAGGGACGGCCGCCGAAGGGGAAGCAGACCCGGCACCCGAGGTCGCCGGCCAGGGCGCCCAAGGTGTCGCGCGTCCAGTTGTCGATCAGCTCGGTGGAGGGATCGCGGACCGCCGTGAAGGACCGCCACATCCCCGGCCCGGCGTTGCCGACCAGGACCAGCGTGCCGGCGGGTTCCGGCACCCCGTCCCCGGGTTCCGGGTGGAAGGCGCCGCGCGGCGTGAACCCGGCCTCGGCAAGGGCGGCCCCGATGTGGTCCACAGTCATCGCTGGTGCCCCATGTGGTAGTCGTCCACCGCCTCGCGGACGGCGGTGATGTTGTCCAGCTTGGCGGTCACCGGCACCGCGCACTCGGGGGCGATGATCTCGACCCCGGCGTCCAGCGCTCGGAACACCTCCTGGCGGACGTCCTCGACGGTGCCGGTCATCAGGGTCTTGATGTTGTTGACGTTGCCGGCCAGGACCATGGTCGCCTTGTCCTTCATCTCGAAGGCGTCGTTGGCCGATTCGAAGTGGTAGGAGGCCATCCCGTTGCGGTTGAAATGCTCGATGCGGTCGATGGTCCGCCCGCAGCAGTGGAAGATCAGCGGCACCGGGATTCGGCGGCTGAGCTCGCGGTGGATGTCGAGCAGGAACCGGGGATAGGCCTCGGGGCGGATCAGATCGGCGGTGATGTGGTCGGCCACCGTCAGGGCGTCGGCCCCGGCCTCGATCTGGGCCTCGGCGAAGATCAGGGTGATCTCCTTGAGCCGCCTCATCACCTCCTTGACCCATTGCGCATCCTTGATCGTGTTCTTGAGGAAGGTCTGGAGGCCGAAGGTGTGGTAGCCGAGGCTCCACGGACCGAAGACCTTGCCGACGATGCCGACCTCGGCGCCGACCTCCTGGCGGATGATGCGGATCGCCTCGAGGGCGCTCGCCGTCGAGGGCTTCTCCAGGAAGTCCCCGGGGATGCGGATGTCGTCGGGATGGTCCCAGATATGGCCGGCGATCGCCGGCAGGCTGTCGCGCTCGCCCCAGCGCACCGGGACCCCCAGCGCCGCGGCCTCCTGGGTGCCGGCGCCGAACAACGGCATCGCCACGTCGTAGCCGCACACCGTATGCCCGCCGAGCGCCAGCCGGGCCATGGCCCGGGCGTCGTTGTTGGCTTCGGGCAGGAAGACCCCGAGCTTTTCCTGGAGCTCGACGGTGACCACCGAGGTCGGGTTGGCGACCGGCACCCGGTCCACCTGGCGCCGGGCCAGGGCGTTGAGAAACCTTTGCCTGGGTGTCATGTCCCGGGGCGGGGTAAGAGGTCGGCGAAAAACGGCTTGAAGTCCAGGTCGGCGACTATCGGATCGATGTGCAGGAACGAAATCAGCCCCTGGGCCATGAATTCCACGGCCTGGTTCTCGTAGGACATGCCCATCGCCCCCTGTCTCCCGCGCCCGGCGGCCGGACACGGCCGCATATGATTATTGGATATGTTCTAGCATCATTTCGGCGCCCGGTAATCACCTTTCCAGTCCGCCCATCGGCTCGATCCGCCAGATCTCCGAGGCGTAGCCGTGGTGATGCGGTCGGCGTAGTAGAGGCCGGCCTTGAGGAACGACAGCCGGCCGTGGAACTCGACCCCGTCGATCGACAAGCACGACTCGGGCAGCGACGGTCCCGCGCACTTCAAATGAGAGGCGACGCCGATTGAATCCCGTCGTCCGGCGTGGCACACTTCCCAGGCCGGCTCTCGGGAAGGGACAGGACCCAAAAGGCATCGCGATGCAGGACGATACCGACCTTCCCCACGACCTCAACCAGGCCCTCAAGAGCACCTTCGCGCTGGTCCTCGCCGGCGGCCGGGGCCGCCGCTTCAGCCGCACCGCCAAGGGGGTCACCCTGATCACCGCCCCGATGCTGGAAAGACTGGAGGCCGTACCGCCATGACCCCACCCCCCCCGACGTTCGCCAACGTGATCGAGATGATCGGCAACACGCCGTTGGTCGAGGCGCGCCACCTCGACGCCGGACCGTGCCGCCTTTTCCTCAAGCTGGAGAACCAGAACCCCGGCGGCTCGATAAAAGACCGCATCGGCATGTCGATGATCGAGGCCGCCGAGAAGGAGGGTCGGATCGGACCCGGCGGGGTGCTGATCGAGGCCACCGCCGGCAACACCGGGCTCGGCCTGGCCCTGGTCGCGGCGAGCAAGGGATACCGCCTGATCCTGGTGGTCCCGGACAAGATGGCCCAGGAAAAGATATTCCACCTCAAGGCCTTGGGCGCCGAGGTCCGCCTGACCCGCTCCGACGTCGGCAAGGGCCATCCCGAATACTACCAGGACATAGCCGAACGCCTGAGCCGGGAGATTCCCGGCTCGTTCTACGTCAACCAGTTCGCCAACCCGGCCAACCCGCTGGCCCACGAGACCACCACGGCGCCCGAGATCTGGGAACAGATGGACCACGACCTGGACGCCGTGGTCTGCGGGGTCGGTTCCGGGGGCACGATCGCCGGGTTGAGCCGTTTCTTCGCCGAGACCGACCCCGAAGTCGAGCTCATCCTCGCCGATCCGGTGGGCTCGGTGCTGGCCGACTACGTCAACACCGGCGAGCTGGCCGCGGAGGCCGGCTCGTGGCTGATCGAGGGCATCGGCGAGGACTTCCTGCCCGATGTCGCCGACCTGAGCCGGGTCGCCCACGCCTACTCCATCACCGACGCCGAGTCCCTGGCCACCGCCCGCGACCTCCTGCTCAAGGAGGGCATCCTGGCCGGCTCGTCCTCGGGCACCCTGATCGCCGCCGCGCTCCGCTACTGCCGCCAACAGGACACCCCCAAGCGGGTGGTCACCTTTGTCTGCGACAGCGGCAACAAGTACCTGTCCAAGATGTTCAACGACTACTGGATGTTCGACCAGGGGCTGATCGAGCTCGACAGCCAGGGCGACCTGGGCGACCTGATCGGGCGGCGCCACGAGAACCAGGCGACGATCATCGTGACGCCGAGCGATACCCTGCTGACCGCCTACCGGCGGATGAAGCTCTACGACATCTCGCAGGTGCCGGTGGTCGGCGACGACGGCGGGGTGGTCGGGATCATCGACGAGAGCGACATCCTGCTTGCCGTGTTCCGTCACGAGGGTCGCTTCCAGGATACGGTTGAAACAGCGATGACCTCGCGCCTCGAGACGATCCAGGCCGACAGCCCCCTGGAAGCCCTGTTGCCGATCTTCGACCAGGGCCACGTCGCCATCGTCATGCGCGACGACGCCTTCGTCGGCCTGATCACCCGCATCGACCTGTTGAACCACCTCCGCCGGAGCATGAAGTAGGCGGTCAAGATCGCCGCTCGCTCGAGGTTGCCCGCGTGTACATCCGAGGCCGGCTGGTCTATGTTGGGGGCGCCGAGATGACCGTCCAGCCGGAGGAGCCGCCAGTGAAGTTCGATACCAAGGTCGTGCGCGCCGGGATCACGCCCGATCCCACCACCGGGTCGATCGTCCCGCCGATCTACGAGACGGCGACCTATGTGCTCGACGAGGTGGGCAGGGACAAGGGGTTCGACTACACCCGTTCGGCCAACCCGACGCGCCAAGTGTTGGAGTCCAACCTGGCGGCGATCGAGGGCGGCGATTTCGGCGTCTGCTACGCCAGCGGCATGGCCGCCGTCGACAGCTGCCTGAAGCTGTTGAACGCTGGCGACCACGCGGTCTGCTCGGACGACGTCTATGGCGGGGTTTCGCGGTTGTTCAATCGGGAGTTGGCGCGTTATGGGATCGACTTCACCTACGTCGACACCTCGCAGCCCGAGACCGTGCGCCAGGCCATCCGCCCCGAGACCAAGATGCTGTGGGTCGAGACCCCGACCAACCCGCTCTTGAAGGTCACCGATCTCGAGGCCATGGCGGCGATCGCCAAGGACCACGGGTTGTTGTTCGCCGTCGACTCGACCTTCGCGACGCCCGTGTTCCTGCGCCCGCTCGAGTTCGGCGCGGACATCGTCATGCACAGCACGACCAAGTATCTCAGCGGCCATAACCTGATCATCGGCGGCGTGGTCGTCACCAACCGCGACGACATCCACGACCGGCTCAAGTTCATCCAGAAAACAATCGGCGCGGTGCCCAGCCCCTTCGACTGTTGGCTCACCCTGCTCGGCGTGAAGACGCTGCACCTCAGGATGCAGCGCCACGCGGCGAGCGCCCAGAAGGTCGCGGAATATCTCGAAAGCCACCCCAAGGTCGCCCGGGTCGTTTATCCCGGCCTGCCGTCGCACCCCCAGCACGCGGTCGCCAAGGCGCAGATGTCGGGCTTCAGCGGGATGATCTCCTTTGAGCTGAAAGGCGGCATTGCGGCCGGCAAGACGGTGATGAACAAGGTCAAACTCTGTCAACTCGCCGAAAGCCTCGGCGCTGTCGAGACGATGATCACCCATCCGGCGACCATGACCCACGCCGAGGTCCCGGCCGAGGATCGGCACGCGCGGGGGCTTTCGGACGGTCTGGTCCGGCTTTCGGTGGGCATCGAGGACCTCGACGATATCCTCGCCGACCTCGACCAGGCGCTGGGGTAAATCACGGCCTCAGGGTCAGGGCGTCGTTGCTCACCGAATATCCCGACAGCCGGCCGAGGAAGCTCATCCCGAGAAGCGAGCGCTCCATGGCGGCGCCGTTGACCGACGCCCTGACGTTGTCGAGGACGATGGGGCCGACGACGATCCGCCTCAGCGTCACCGGCGCCCCCCTGACGACGCCGTTGGCCGTCCGGTAGGTCTTGTCGAAGCTCAGCGCCGCGATATCGAAACCGAGGCGGATGGCGTCGTCGGGACTGAGGACGACGTCGCTGGCCCCGGTATCGACCAGGAACCGCAGCGGCGTCCCGTCGACCACCGCCTCGACCACGAAATGACCGTCCGCCGAGACCGGGAACGTCACCGCGCCGTCCTCGATCACGCCCGCCGAGGGGTTGAACTCGCCGATCAGGCGGCGCCCCAGGTACTCGGCGTCGTGGCGGAAGGTGTAGGCCAGGAACAACCCGACCCCGAGCAGCAGCCACACACCCAGGTGTTTCAACGCCGGTTGCGACTTGAAACGGCGATGGAGGACCAGGGTGGCGGTGACCAGGGCCAGGAGGAGCAGCGAGTAGACCAGGTCGAGCTTGCCCGAGGAGCCCGACAGGACGCCAGGATAGCGGTTGATCAGCCAGACGACCAGCACGGCGAGCGCGGCGGCGGCGGCGATCAGGATGGCCAGCGGGCGTTTCATCTCGACCGGAAAACCAAGCGAATCGAGTCCTTTCACAGCGCCGCGATCAAGGCATCGAGCGTGGCGTCGGGGGCCTCGGTCATCATCATGTGGCCGCACGCGTCGAGGACCTCGGTGCGGGAATCGGCCAGCGCCCCGGCCAACGCCTTGGCCTTCCCGGGCGGGGTCATCAGGTCGTCCGAACCGAGCAGCAGCAGGGTCGGGCAGCGGACCCGGGCCGCCGCCGCCGAGGCCCCGTGGTAGGCGTCGCAGGCCTCGAGGCCGGCGTACAGCACGCCGGGCCGGTTGGCGGCCAGCACCTGGCGGGCGGCGCCCAGCATCCACAACCCGGGCACCGGGTGGCCGCCGACATGGGCGTCGCGCCCGTGGCCCCACGAGGTCACCAGGTCCCAGGCCAGGGGATCGTCGCGCCGCGCCGCGTCCAGCAGGTCGGGATGGACAGCCATCCCGTCGGCGACCCCGAGCAGGGCCAGTCCGGTGATCCGTCCGGGCATCGCGGCCGCCGCCTCGAGGGCGACCAGGGCGCCCATGGAATGGCCGACCAGGGCCGCGGTCTCGAGGCCGGCGGCGTCCAGCAGGCGGCCGGTCCAGGCCGCCATGTCGGCGATCGAGGTCAGCGCCTCGCCGCCGCTGCGCCCGTGGTCCGGCAGGTCGACCTGCAGCACCGAGCGCCCGTGGTGGGCGAACCAGCGGCCCTGGAGCTGCCAGCAGGTGTGGTCCATGCCGGCGCCGTGGAGGAACACCACCGTCGGCAGGCCGGCGTCGAAAGGACGGCCGCCGGTAGCCGCGAACACTCGATGGCCGTCGACGGCGAATTCCATGGGACTACCCTTTTTGCGAGGCGCGCAGCGCCTGGGTCAGATCGCCGATCAGGTCGTCGGGGTCCTCGAGGCCCACCGACAGGCGGACCAGGTCCTCGCCGACGCCGGCCGCCTCCAGCGCCTCGGCGTCCATCTGCTGGTGGGTGGTCGAGGCCGGGTGGATGACTAGCGACTTGGCGTCGCCGACGTTGGCCAGGTGGGAGAACAGCGCCAGGCGTTCGATGAACCGGCGCCCGGCCTCGCGCCCGCCCTTGACCCCGAAGCTGAGGATGGCCCCGGCGCCCTTCGGCATCAGCCGCTTGGCCAGTTCGTGGTCGGGGTGGCTGGCCAGCCCCGGGTAGCTGACCCAAATCACCGCCTCGCTGGCCTCCAGGAACTCGGCCACCGCCTGGGTGTTGGCGACGTGGCGGGCCATGCGCACCGGCAAGGTCTCGACCCCTTGCAGGATGTGGAAGGCGTTGGTCGGGCTCATGCAGGCGCCGAAGTCGCGCAGCCCCTCGGCCCGCGCCCGCATGATCATCGCCGCCGGTCCGAAGGACTCGGCGAAGTCGAGGCCGTGGTAGCCCTGGTAGGGCTCGGTCATGCCGGGGAACAGGCCCGAGGCCTCCCAGTCGAAGCGTCCGCCGTCGACCAGCACCCCGCCGATGGCGATGCCGTGGCCGCCCAGGAACTTGGTCGCCGAATGCATGATGATGTCGGCGCCGTGTTCGAAGGGCCGGCACAGGTACGGGGTGGAGAAGGTCGAATCGAGCATCAGCGGCAGGCCGTAGCCGTGGGCGACCTCGGCCACCGCCGGGATGTCCAGCACCTCCAGCCTCGGGTTGCCCAGGGTCTCGGCGAACACCAGCCGGGTCTCGGGGCGGATGGCCCCGGCGAAGGCCTGCGGGTCGCGGGGATCGACCAGGGTGGTTTCGATCCCGAACCGGGGCAGGGTGTGGACGAACATGTTGTTGGAGCCGCCGTAGATACGCCCCGAGGAGACGATGTGCCCGCCCGCCCCCATCAGGGTGACGATGCCCAGGTGCAGCGCCGCCTGGCCGCTGGCCGTGCACACCGCGCCGACGCCGCCCTCGAGCGCCGCGATCCGTTCCTCCAGCACCCCGGTGGTCGGGTTGGAGATGCGCGAATAGAGGTGCCCGGCGCGCTCCAGGTTGAACAACGCCGCCGCGTCGTCGGTGCTGCGGAAGACATACGACGTGGTCTGGTAGATCGGCGTCGCCCGGGCTCCGGTGACCGGGTCCGGACGCTGTCCGGCGTGCAGGCTCTGGGTGTCGAACTTGCGGAACTTGGGATCGGCCATGGCGCCACCCTACACAGCAGGAAAAGCGTCGTCCAGCGGTGCTCGGGAATACAATTTGAGTTCGCCGGGCGCCGCCGGTATGGTCCGCCCGGCATTACAATCACAGGATCGAGGGCCCCGACCATGGAACGCAGGATCGAAACCGTTGCCGTGCTGGGCGGCGGCACCATGGGCGGGGGCATCGCCGCCGCCTGCGCCGGGATCGGCTGCCGGGTGCTGCTGCTGGACGTCACCCGGGAGTTGGCCGAAAAGGCGATCGAACGGATGCTGGCCGGCCGTTCGCCGGCCCTCGAGGACCCCGCCAAGGCCGACCTGATAACGCTCGGCAGCTTCGAGAACGACCTGCCGGCGATCGCCGGCTCCGACTGGATCTGCGAGGCGGTGGTCGAGGACCTGAAGACCAAGCGCGACCTGTTCGAACGCCTGGAGCCGTTGCGCCGCGACGGCTCGGTGGTCAGCACCAACACCTCGGGCATCCCGCTCAGCGACATCGCCCGCGACATGCCCCAGCGGCTGCGCCGCGACATCGCGGTGACCCACTTCTTCAACCCGGTCAAGGTGATGCGGCTGATGGAGCTGGTTCCCGGCGACGACACCTCCGAGGATACGCTGGCGGCCCTGGTCGCCTTCTGCGGCGGCCGGCTCTCCAAGGGGGTGGTCCACGCCAAGGACACGGTCAACTTCATCGGCAACCGGATCGGCTGCTTCTGGATGCTGGCCGGCCTCCACAAGGCGCGCCGGGCACGCCAGGCCGGGCTTTCGGTGGAGACCGTCGATGCCCTGATGTCGGGGCCCGTCGGCCTGCCGGCGACCGGCCTTTACGGGCTGATCGACCTGATCGGGCTCGACGTCCTGAACCTGGTCGGCCGTAACCTGGACCTCAACCTGCCCGAGGGCGACCTCGGGCGCGCCTACACTTCAATCCCCGAGGACGAACGGGCGATGGTCGAGCGCGGCCAGTTGGGGCGCAAGAGCGGCGGCGGCTTCTATCGGGTCAGGAAGCTGGATGACGGCGACAAGCTCAAGGAGGTCTTCGAACCGGCCACCGGTGAGTGGCGGGTTGCCCAGGAGACCGCCCTCGCCCCCGCCCATGGGGAGCTCGCCGGCCTGCTGTTCGCCGACGACGCCGAGGGCCGCCTCGCCTGGGAGCTGATCGGCGAGACCCTGTGCTACGCGGCCTCCCTGGTCCCCGAGATCGCCGACGACGTGGTCAACATCGACCGCGCCATGCGGTGGGGCTTCAACTGGGCGAGGGGCCCGTTCGAGATGCTCGACGCGCTGGGCCCCAAGCGGGTCGCCGCGCGCCTGGACGCCGAAGGCCGCCCGATCCCGGCCATGCTCAAGGTCCTGTTGGACTCCGGCGCCGAGGGCTTCTACGGCGCCGGCGGAACCACCTACCTCGGCCTCGACGGCGCCCCCCACCCCGTGCCGGCGGAGTGACCACACGGCCCGTCACCATCGGCGGCGGAAATGTGGACGAAGGCGTCCTTGGAGCCGTCTTCCGGCTCGATAAATCCGAAACCCTTGGCCGGGTTGAACCACTTTACAGTACCAGTAGCCATGGTTATTTCCTCTAATACCAAGGAAATCACGGACTACCGCATCGGTATCGACACAGGCGCCTACGATTCAAACTGCCTGACCTGTCTGGTCCTGATGCAGTGGCTAAAAGCCGCAGTCGGAACCGATGCCGCCTGAGCAGCGCTTTGGAACGACAAACCGACATTCCAAGCGCAAGAGCTTGCCTCGTCTCGTTTCCGCAAATCGCGTAGGTTGCCGGGATCGCTGGTCCGACGCCAACCACTCCAATTCCACTTGGAACGACGAAGAACCTTTTTTATTCGGCTTTGGGGTTGCTCTCGCGGACGTTGTTCAGGGTCGTCTCCAGGAGGTGGCGGTAGACCTCCTCGGGGTCGGCGCATTCACCGCGGCGGATAGTCCGGGCGAGGTCGCGGTTGAGGTCGTCCAGGGTACCGTCGCGGCCCAGCAGCCGCCCGAGGCGGTCCAACTCCCGCGCCTCGGGCTCGCCGCCGGCGGTCATCCGGCGCCCCGCGATGGCCATGGCGTTGGCCACCATCAGGCCGTCGTAGCGCCGTTCGGCGGGCAGCAGGCCGATCAATTCCCGGCGCAGGACCTTCCTGGCGATGGCCAGCAGGTCGGCGCCGCCCGGTTCCTCGCCCATCAGCTCCCCTCCCCTGTCATCCGCAGTATCTCGAGTTCCAGCTCCGGCACCACGTGGGCGGTCAGCGCCAACTCCAGGGACGGCTCGGCGCCGGAGACGTGGCGCTCGGCCTGCAACACGGCGATCACCGCCCAGCGGACGTGGGCCATGACCTCCCAGTAGCCGACCGCGGCGCGCTCGATGGTCCGTCCCGAGGCCTCCTCGTAGCCCCGGTAGAAGTCCTCGCGCCGGCCGATGCCCCCGGCCTCCAGGTGGTCGACGCCGAACCGCCAGCACCTGGCGCACAGCCAGCCGAGGTCCTCCAGGGGGTCGCTCCAGCCGGCGAACTCCCAGTCCAGCACCCCGCTCAACCCCGTCTCGTCGAGCATCAGGTTGCCGGTCCGGTAGTCGTGATGGCAGAGAACGATCTCGCCGGCCGGTGGGGCGTGGCGTTCGAGCCAGTTCAACCCCCACTCCAGGACCGGGCGCCCCCGGGGATGGTGGTCGAGGAAGCCCCGGAAGCGCTGGATGGAATGCAGGGCCGGGGTCGGTTCGGGCTCGGCCAGGAAGCCGAGGCCGGGATGGGGGCGCATAATGGCGTGGATGCGGGCCAGTTCGCCGCCCAGCCGTCCGGCCAGGGTCGCCCGCTCGCCGCCCAGCGCGGCGTCCCTGACCACCCGGTGGCCGGCGGCGACGCCTTCGAGGCGGCGCATGACGAAGAACGGCCTCCCCAGCACCGCCCCGTCGGTGCACAGCCACAGCGGCTCGGGAACCGTCACTCCGGCGCCGTGGGCGGCCTCGAGCAACGCGAATTCGTGTTCCCGGCTGTGGCTCTCGGCGACCTTGGACGGGGCGTCGCGGCGCAGCACCGCCTCCAGCCGGCCGGCGAAGGGGCCGCCGGCGAGGTCGACGACCAGCAGCCGGTTGTCCTGGATGGCGCCGCCGCCGAGGGGGCGGAGGTCGATCACCGAGACCGTCTCCGCCCCGGCCCGGCGGGCCAGGAACCCCTCCAGCCGGCGAAAATCCGTTTCCCCGCCTGATACCAAGGTGCGCTGATAATGACTCATAGAGATCGCCTCGGCGTCCCGCCGGGTAGGAGGAAAGCCGTCTCTATGGGTCATTATCAGTGCCCCTTGGTATTAACCCCACGACCAGAAGTCCATGCCCTGGTCCCCCAGGCGGCGCGACAGCACCATCTTGTGGATCTCCGAGGCGCCGTCGACCAGCCGCGCCTGGCGGGCGTAGCGATACATCCATTCGAGCAGGGTGTCCTTGGAATAGCCCCGCGCTCCGCACAACTGGATGGCGGTGTCGACCGCCAGGTGCAGGGTGTCGGCGACCTGGACCTTGGCCAGCGACAGCTCGGTCTTCGCGAAATCGCCCTGATCCAGCTTCCAGGCGGCGTGCATGACCAGCAACCGACCGGCCTGAATGTTGGCGGCCGCCTCGCCCATCATCCACTGCACCCCCTCGTGCTCGGCCAGGGTGATGCCGAAACTGAGCCGTTCGCGGATGTAGGCCGAGGCGATCTCCAACGCCCGCTTGGACATCCCCAGCCAGCGCATGCAGTGGGTCAGGCGCGCCGTGCCGAGCCTGATCTGGGTCACCTTGAGGCCGTCGCCGACCTCCATCAGGCGCTGCGAATCGGGGATCTCCAGGCCCTCGAAGACCAGCTCGCAGTGACCGCCGTGCTCCTCCGGCCCCATGATCGGGATCCGCCGCTTGACGTGCCAGCCCGGCGAGTCGGCGTCGAACAGGAAGGCGGTCAGCCCCTTGCGCTTGTCGTTAGAGGTCTTGGCGATGAGGACGATGTGCTTGGCCCCCTCGCCGCCGGTGATGAACGACTTGAAGCCGTCGATCACCCACACCTCGCCCTTCCTCTCGGCGGTGGTCAGCATCGCCGAGGGGTCGGAGCCGGCGCCCGGCATGGGCTCGGTCATGGCGAACGCGGAACGCGCCTCGCCGTCGATCAGCGGCTGCAGCCAGCGGTCCTTCTGGTCCTCATCCAGGATCTTGTCGAGCAGGATCATGGTGCCGTCGTCAGGCGCCGAGCAGTTGAAGGCCAACGGCCCGAACGGCGAGCGCCCCATCTCCTCGTAACACGCCGCCATGCCGACCACGTCCAGCCCCTGGCCGCCGCGCGCGCTCGGCATCTGCAACGCCCACAGGCCGGCCTCCCTGGCCTTGGCCCTGAGCGGCGCCAGCGCTTCGAGCGTGATCATCTCATGCTCGTCGTAGTTGGCCGGATCGTCCTCCAGCACCATCACGTGCTCTTCGACGAAGGCGCGCACGCGCCGGCGGTAGTCCTCGTTCTCGGGGGACAAGGTAAAGTCCATGGCGGAAATTCTCCTAGAGTGAACTCACCAGATGGCCGCCGTCGACGGCGATGACCTCTCCGGTCATGAAGCTGGAGGCGTCCGAGGCCAGCAGCAGCAGGGCGCCGTCCAGGTCCCGGGGCCGGCCCAGGCGGCCCTGGGGGATGCGCTTGATCAGGCGCTGTCCGGCGTCGCTGGCGAAGAAGTCCCGGTTGATCTCGGTCTCGATATAGCCCGGCGCCAGCCCGTTGACCCGGATGTCGTGGCGGGCCAGCTCCAGGGCCATGGCCCTGGTCAGGTGGATCAGCCCCGCCTTGGCGGCGCAGTAGGGGACCACCGAGCCGGCCGCCCTCAGGCCGAGGACCGAGGCGATGTTGACGATGGAGCCTCCCGCGTCGGCGGCGATCATGCGGCGCGCCGCCTCTTGGGCGACCAGCCAGGCGCCCTTGAGGTTGGTGTCGAGGACGTGGTCCCAGTCGGCCTCCTCGATCTCCAGCAGCGGCTTGGAGACGGCCACCCCGGCGTTGTTGATCAGCACCCCGACCGTGCCCAGCCGCGCCTCGACCTCATCGAAGGCGGCCCGGACGCTGCCGGCGTCGGTGACGTCGAGGGCAATCGCGCAGGCCACCCCGCCCTCGGCGGCAACCTCGTCGCGGACCTCCTCGAGGCGGCTCATGGTTCGCGCCGCCATCGCCACCCTGGCCCCGGCCGCGGCCAGGACCTTGGCGAAGCGCCGGCCCAGTCCCCGCGAAGCGCCGGTGACGAGGGCGGTCTGTCCGTCGAGGCGGAAGCTGTCGCTAGTACTGACTTTCATAATTCCTCGTCACATGGGGCGCGAAATTATGAAAGTCGGTACTAGTGGCCATCGCCGGTCTCCTACAGCTCGCCGGCCCGCCGACGCAGGACGAACTTCTGGATCTTGCCGGTCGAGGTCTTGGGCAGCGGCCCGAAGACCACCGTTCTCGGCGTCTTGAAGTGGGCCATGCGCTCGCGGCACCACTGGATGATCTCGTCCGCCGGCGCCTCTTCGACGCCGGGCTTGAGGGTGACGAAGGCGCACGGGGTCTCGCCCCACGTCTCGTCGGGCTTGGCGACGACGGCGGCCTCCATCACCTTGGGGTGCTTGAACAGGACCTCCTCGACCTCGAGCGAGGAGATGTTCTCGCCGCCCGAGATGATGATGTCCTTGGAGCGGTCCTTGACCTCCATGTAGCCGTCCGGGTGCACCACCCCCAGGTCGCCGGTGCGCAGCCAGCCGCCCTTGAAGGCCTCGGCGGTGGTCTCCGGGCTTTTGAGGTAGCCCTTCATCACCGTGTTGCCGCGGATCATAATCTCGCCGATGGTCTTGCCGTCGGCGGGCACCGGCTCCAGGGTCGCGGGGTCGGCCATCATCAGGTGGGCCAGGGTCGGATAGCGGACCCCCTGGCGGGCCATCATCGCCGCCTTGTCGTCCCCCCCCAAGTCGTCCCAGCCGTCCTGCCAGGCGCACACGGTGGCCGGTCCGAAGGTCTCGGTCAGGCCGTAGAGGTGGGTGACGCGGAAACCCATCGCCTCCATCTCGGAGATCACCTTGCTCGGCGGGGCGGCGCCGCCGGTGGCCACCTCGACGGTCTGGGGGAAGGCGATCCTATGCTCCTCGGGGGCGTGGATCATCATGGTGAGGACGATCGGCGCCCCGCACATGTGGGTCACCCCGTGGTCCCTGATCATCGGGAAGATCAGCGAGGTATCGAGGCTGCGCAGGCAGACGTGGGTGCCGGCCATGGCGGTCACCGCCCAGGTGTAGGTCCAGCCGTTGCAGTGGAACATGGGCAGGGTCCACAGGTAGACCGTGTCCCGCGTCAATCCGAACACCATGGCGTTGCCCATGGCGTTGAGGAAGGCGCCGCGGTGGTGATAGACCGCGCCCTTGGGGTTGCCGGTGGTGCCCGAGGTGTAGAGCAGGCAGATGGCCTGCCACTCGTCGGCGGGGCCTTGCCAGCGGTAGTCCGCATCGCCTTCCTCGAGCAACGCCTCGTAGTCCTTCTCGCCCAGCAGCTCGCCGCCGGGGGCCAGCGGATCGTCGATGTCGATGACCGGGATCTTCCGCCCCAGCTTGGCCAGCGCCTGCTTTATCACCGGCGAGAACTCGCGGTCGGTGATCAGGAATTTGGATTCGCCGTGGTCGAGGATCAGGGCCACGGTCTCGGCGTCGAGCCGGTAGTTGAGGGCGTTGAGCACGGCGCCGGCCATCGGCACCCCGTAGTGGGCCTCCAGCATCGCCGGCACGTTGGGGGCCATCACCGACACCGTGTCCCCGGGCCCGATGCCGCGCCCCTCGAGCGCCCCGGCCAACCGCCGGCAGCGGGCCAACAACTGCCGGTAGGTGTAGCGCGTCTGGCCGTGGATCACTGCCGTCTTGTCTGGATAGGCCGTGGCCGACCATTCCAGAAAGGTGATCGGGGTCAGGGCCTGGAAGTTGGCCGGGTTGCGGTCCAGGTCGCGCTCGAAGATGCCGGGTGTGGTTTGCCGTTTGGTCACGTCGTCGTCTCCCTGTTCGCCGCGATACTATAGCAAAGAGGTTAGGCGTCGCGAACCTTGTGCAGGTAATGCCACAGCAACAGGGCGGCGGCGCTGCGCCAGGGCCGCCAGGGTTCGGCGATGTCCATCATCGCCTTGCGGTCGGGGCGCTCGGCGAGTCCCTTGAGGCGCTGCATGGCGATGACCAGCCCCAGGTCGTCGGCCGGCCACACGTCGGGCCGCCCCAGCGAGAACATCAAGAAGATCTCGCCCGACCAGCGGCCGATCCCCTTGACCGCGGCCAGCTCCGCCACCGCCGCCGCGTCGTCCAGCCGGCGCACCCGCTTCAAATCCAGGCGGCCCTCGGCCAGGGCGGCGGCCAGGTGACGGCCATAGGCGGTCTTCTGGCGGCTGAAGCCGATCGCCCGCAGGGCGCCGTCGTCGAGCCCCAGGAAGGCCTCCGGGGTCAGCGGCCGCAGCGCCTCCTCGAGGCGCCCGAAGATGGCCCGCGCCGAGGCGGTGGAGACCTGCTGGGCGAGGATGATCCGGAGCAGGGTGGCGAAGCCGCCCGGCCGGCGGCGCAACGGTGGCGCCCCGGCCCGCTCCAGGGCGGCGGCCAGGTCGGGGTCCCTGTCGCCCAGTTCGCCGAGGGCCCCGGGCAGGGTGCGGGCGGTGAGTTTGACGGCCATGGCGGCCATGTTATACCAAGTCCCGCCCTGGAGAAAAACGACCGGAAGGTTTCGAAATGGAGACCCTGGAACGCCGCCCGCCGGAACCGATCCCGGCCATCCACCCACTGCCCGAGTACCTGACCGAGGGCCAACTGGCGACTTGGTACGATGAGATGAAACAGTCTTTGCAGGTGCCGTGGATGGGGGTGGTGACCATGGCCTTCGCCCACTATCCGACCTTCTTCGGCGAGCTGTGGCGGGGTCTGCGGCCGTTATGCCGGAGCCGGCCGTTCGTCGAGGCCTGCCGGGCGGCCCGGGCGCTGGCCGAATCGCGGGTCGGCGAGCTGTCGCCGCCGCCGATTACCGAACGCCTCGCCGAGGCCGGATACGCGGCGCGCGAGATGGACGGCATCCGCGACATGATCGAGGTGTTCTCCCACGGCAACCAGGCCTACGCGGTGATCGCCGCCATAACCCGCCTCCTGGTCGAGGGCGGCGAGATGACCGGCGGCGCCACCAGTGACGCCGCGCCGGCCTTCGAGGGCCGCCACGCGCCGGACCTCCGGGTGCCGTTCCTGCTGATGGAGGCCCACCATGTCGATCCCCCGACCCGCGCCGTCTACGAGGACCTCAAGCGGACGTTGAACCTGCCCTTCGTCAACACCGACTACCGGGCCTTGGCCCGCTGGCCCAGCTACTTCGCCATGGCCTGGGGCGACCTCCGGGAGAAGCCCGGGACCGTCTCCCACGAGGACATCTGCCGGGCCTACCACGACTTGGTGGCCGGGGCGGCGATGGGCGGGCTGCCCAACCCCGGCGGCCTCGGTTCCAGAGCCCTGCGCGAGGCCGCCGAGGCCGACGCCCCGCTGGCCGAGGTGGTCGAGGTGTGCCGGCTGTTCCAGTGGCTGCTGCCAGGCCTGATCGTCAACGTCGCCTTTTTCCGTCATCAGATGAGCTAGTGGATAAAATCTAACATATGGTACCCATACGATCCCATTCCCCGGCTTCTCGGCAGGAGGAGCCCCGCCGGCGATGCCGGAGCATCGCCAAGGGGATTCGACGCCCCGAGAAGCCGGGGAATGGGACCCCTCGGGGGAGCGGGGGTGTCCC
>CAZWEZ010000010.1:0-52988 GCA_964632795.1 uncultured Thalassospiraceae bacterium
ACCCGGCGGCACGCCGAGGCGATCTCTATGGGTCATTATCAGTGCCCCTTGGTATTAGGTTCGGCAGCGGCCGAAGGGCCCCGATGGATCCCGGGGTGCGATAGCGCCAGAGCCTACTGCACGGGCTCGCTTTCCAGTTCCGGCTCGGTGAGTGCCTCGGGCACGGGTTGCGCTTCGGGCGCCGGTTCCGGTTCGGTCTCGGGTTCCGATTCGGCTGCCGGTTGGGGTTCCGGCTCCGCCGCGGACTCCGTTTCCGGTGGTTGTTCGGCCTTTTCCGCGGGTTTTTTCGCGGGTTTCTGCCCGGTTCCCCGGAGCAGGATGATCGACAGACGGCGGTTCCTGTGATCGCCGGGGTTCTCGACGACAAGGGGTTCGGTGGCCGCCTTGCCGACGACCCGGGCGATGCGTTCGAACGGCACCCCCAACTCGATCAGGGCGCGACGGCTGGCGTTGGCCCGGTCCGAGGACAGTTCCCAGTTGCTGTAACCGGTATCGCTGACGAATCTGACGGCGTCGGTATGACCGGAAATGGCCAGCTTCTGGGGCATGGTCAGGATCACCTTGGCGACCAGTTCCAGGACCTTGCGGGTATGAAGGTACATCTTGGCGCCGCCGCTGGGGAACATGGCGAGGCCCTTCTGGTCGACGATCTGGATGCGCAGCCCTTCCGGGGTGTTGTCGATCAGCAGGCTTTTGGCGAGGCGCTTGAGTGAGGGGATGCTCTCGATGGCCTTGCGCAGCGATTCCTCGGCCTGCCGGAACTGTTCGTCCTCGCGCTTTTGGAGTTCTTCCTCGTCATCGTGCTCTTCGTCTTTCGTTTCCGCGGCCTCGCCGCCCGATCCGGCCCTGGGCGGGGCCAGATCCATGGTCACGCTGGCCCTGGCCGAGGCGCTCTCCATCGCCCCTTCCTCGGACATGCTTTTACCGCCGAGGACGCCCCCGGCGCCGCTGGTGCTTTCCGAGACGCTGATCGGCGCGAAGTGGTTGGCGATCCCCTCGAGTTGTTCCTGGGTCACCGAATTGAGCAGCCACAACAGCAGGAAGAAGGCCATCATCGCCGTCACGAAGTCGGCGTACGCCACCTTCCAGGCGCCGCCGTGGTGGCCGCCGCCGACCTTCTTGATCTTCTTGACGATGATCGTCTGGTTGAGATTGGCCATGGTTCAAGCCTTAGTCGGCGACGGCAGGGTCCCGAGCATTTCCTCCACTTCGGCAAATGTGGGCCGGTTGTTGGAATTCAAGATCTTGCGGGCGAACTCGATGGATACTTGGGGCGCATATCCCTGCATGTGGGCGATGATCCCGGTCTTGATGCATAACAGGTAATGGGAATCGGCGTCGAAGCTCTGTTCCACCGATTTCGAGATCGGCGCGACCAGACCGTACGAGACCAGAATGCCGAAGAAGGTGCCGACCAGGGCGCCGCCGATGAGATGGCCCAGGACCTCGGGCGGTTCGGTGATCGAACCCATGGTGTGGATCACGCCGAGCACGGCGGCGACGATGCCCAGGGCCGGGAAGGCGTCGGCCATGTTGGCCCAGGCTCCGGTTATGGCATGATTCTCGCCGTGGTGGACATCCAATTCCTGGTCCATCACCGCTTCGACTTCGAAGGAGTTGCTGGTGCCCAGCGTCAGCAACCGCAGATAATCGCAGGTGAACTCGACCGCGTGATGATCGCTGCTGAACTTTGGGAACTGCTGAAACAGTGTGCTTTCGTCGGGTTTCTCGACGTGGCTCTCAAGGGCCAGGTCGCCCTTGGTCTTGGCCAGCTTGAAAACCGAATAAAGCACGCCCAACAGCTCCAGATAAGCATCCTTGTTGTATTTCGCCCCCTTGAGCAGGGTGCCGAAAGATTTCCCAACCCCGACCAAAACGGATTTGGGATTGCCGATGATGAAAAGCCCGATGCCCGCCCCGAGGATGATGACGAATTCGAAGGGCTGCCAAAGGACGCCCAGGTGCCCTCCCGCCCCCATGTATCCGCCAATGACGGAGCCGACGACGATCAAGAGTCCGATGATGAAGAACATTCAGAAACCTCAAGAGCCTCTTAATTGCCGTTCAGCGTTGTTGGCAATCCATTGTGGTTCACCTTCAGATTCCGACTGGGAACCCCTTTCCCTTCCCTTCAACGATCGCTTGTTGAATATGGATCATACGATGTCTAATTGAAAACATGATATCTTTCCAGAAATTCTCATCGTGATCGACGATCCCCTCGAATTTCGAAGCGTTCTCGGCCGCTTCGTCACCGGTGTCACCGTGGTCACCGGTCTGACGGCGGCCGGGTGGACCGGATGGCGGCCGACGGGGACGGCGATCTCCTGTTGTTCTTCAAGGGGGCCTACGCCCGACTCGGCGGCCCCCGGGCCGATTGAACGCACCGTGGAACGCCGCATCGAAGCCAAGGAGAACACCCCGTCGCCCCGCCGGCGGACCAGGCTCCACCTGTGGCGCATGTGACGGCTGGTATCAGCCGGGGTCGGCGGGGACGAGGACCAGGAGTTCCCGGGCCCCGGTCGCCCCGAGGACCATGTAGCGGCCGTCGCGCCACTCTTCCAGCAGGTCGCGGTAGTGGCCGGACAGGGGGTTGCCCGACTGCCCGGTGGCGATCATGAAGCGCGAGCGCTGAAGGTCCGAGAGATCGTATATGGCCCGCAAGCCGGCGCCGTGGACGTGTTCGAAGGGCCGTTCCCGGTCGCCGGAGCGGGTGGCCCCCCTGCTGAGCGTATAGTCGCCGCCGTCGGTGGCGATGGCCAGGTCGGCGAAGCCGCCGAGCAAGGGCACCCCGGAAAGCATGGGATGGCGGAACCGGGCCTGGTGCACGTCGCCCCACCGCCACTTCGCCATGTCCTCGCCCAAGCGCTTCGAAAGCCGTTCCAGGGCCCGTTCCAGGGACAGCCGGAGGCGGTCGGCGCAGTCCTCGCGGACGGTGGTGGTGGCGATGTCGTCGCACCACCGGCGGCGCCGCTCCAACACGGAGGCGATGAAACGGGGCCTGAGGGAGCGGTAGCTCTCGAAGAGGTCGCCCAGTTCGTCGGCGTAGACGGCGCGGTTGAGTTCGCCCAGCCAGGCCGTGAAGATCAACGGTTCCGGCCGCCGCCGCGACATCGTGCCGTCCCATCGGGCGACCAGGGCGAGCGCCCGGCGCTGCCTGTCCGTGACCGGTTCGACGTCGAGCATCATCGGCAGCAGGTCGCGGGCCATCTCGGACCGGTGGTCGCTCTGGCCGGCGGCCATGGAAGCCACCGTCAGCGGGGTCTCGCCGTCCAGCAGGTCGAGGATTCGCCGGGCCCGGTAGCCCGGCGCCCAGTCGTCGCCGATGAAGTAGGGATAATCGTCGCCGACGATCCTGTTGTTGGCGCTGACGATGCGTCCGGCCGGCGGATTGAGGGACCTGGGCAGGGCGGCGAAGGGAATCTCGCCGACCCAGTCGAAGTCGCCGTTCCACCCGGGCCGGGGACGGCGGCCACGGCCGCGCTTGCGGACCGGGACCCTTCCTGGGGCCAGGAAGCCGATGTTTCCGGCAACGTCGGCGTACAGGAAGTTCATCTGCGGGGCGTGGAAGTCCTCGAGGGCGGCGACGAAGGAGTCCCAGTCCCGGGCCCGGTTCAGCCGGTACAGGGCCCCCGGCGTGCGGTCGTCCGGGAGGGAAAAGGTGGCGGCCAGGGCCAGCACCCCGTCGCCGCCCCCCGGAAGGTCGGAAATCACCGGGCCGTGTCGGGTTTCGCGCACCGTCAGCACCTCGTCTTCGGCGCCGCGCACGACGATGGTCTCCTCCCTGGTCTGGAAGCGGCGGGGGCCGTCCGGTGTCAGGTAACGGCTCTCGTCCCGGGGGTCGACCCTTTCGCGGTACAGGTCCTGGAGGTCGCTCTGGGTGCTGGTCATGCCCCAGGCGATCCGCCGGTTGTGGCCGAGGACGGTGAACGGGAACCCGGGCACCGTCGCCCCGGCGACTTCCAGGCCGGGGGCCTCGATGACGGCCAGATACCAGATGATGGGGACCTTGAACCCCAGGTGGGGGTCGTTGGCGAGCAGCGGTTTGCCGCTCGCCGTCCGCCGCCCCGCCACGACCCAGGCGTTGGAGGCGCCCCGGGGGCGTCCCGTCGGCGCCAAGCCCGAGGCGGCCAGGAAATCCAGCGCCGGTCCGCTGGTATAAGCCGCCGTGTCAGCGGCCCCTGAGTCACCGGCCGTGAGCGGCCCGTCGCCGGGGAAGGGGGGCCACAGCTCCTCGATCCGCGCCGCGTCCAGGCGATCGGCGAGAGCGGCCCGCAGCAACTCGTCGCGCCAGTTGCCGGAGAGCGTGAAGGCCATGATCTTGCCCCACAGCAGACTATCGACGGGATGCCAGGGCTCGGGCGCCAACCGCAACAGGTAGAACTCGGGCGGCAACGCCCCCCGATGGCCGTCCAGCCAGGCGTTGACCCCGGCCGAATAGGACTCGAGGGCGCGTCTTAGAACCGGCTCCAGGTCTTCGTACTGGCGCTCGGCCAGGCGGTGGAAGCCCAGGGTGCGCATGAAGCGGTCCGAAGCCAGGGCCTTCGGTCCCGCCACCTCGGCCAGCCGGCCGGTCCCCAGGCGGCGCATCGTCTCCATCTGCCACAGGCGGTCCTGGGCATGGACGAAGCCGAGCGCGAAATAGGCGTCCCCGGCGCCGGCGGCCTGGATGTGGGGAACCCCCCGGGCGTCGCGCCGGATGCGGACGGTCGATTCCAGGCCGGCGACGGCCAGGGTTCCCTCGCTGTCGGGCAGCGAGGTGGACAGCCAAAGGAGGCCCCCCCCGAGGCCCACGGCCGACACCACCACCACCGCCACGATGACCCGCAACATGACCCGCAACATGACAGAATACCGTTTGAAATCAGATCAATAGAAAAAACATTCAATGTTATGATTCAGTCCGTCTGGGGGCCGTATGCGTCCTTGTGGCGCTCGCGTAACTGGTTCTTCTGGACCTTGCCCATGGCGTTGCGGGGCAGGTCGTCGACGAAGAACACCTGTTTGGGAACCTTGTAGGCGGCGATCTCCTCCTTGAGCCGGCGGATGATGTCGCCGGCGGTTGGAGCGGCGGCGGCGGGAAGCCGCGCGACGACCGCCGTCACACCCTCGCCGAAGTCGGGATGGGGGACGCCGAACACCGCCGATTCGGCGACCCCGTCGAGGCGGTCGATGGCCATCTCCACCTCCTTGGGGTAGACGTTGTAGCCGCCGGTGATGATCAGGTCCTGGTCCCGCCCGACCAGCGTCACGTAGCCCTGGTCGTCGATCCGGGCGAGATCGCCGGTGATGAAGAAGCCGTCGGCCCTGAACTGGGCCGCGGTCTTCTCGGGCATCCGCCAGTAGCCCTTGAACACGTTGGGGCCGCGGACCTCGAGCACGCCGACCTCGCCGATGGGCCGCGGGGCCCCGTGTTCATCGACCACCCGGGCCTCGATTCCGGGCAGCGGCGGGCCGACGGTGCCGGCGCGTCGCCGGCCGTCGAGCGGGTTGGAGGTGTTCATGCAGGTCTCGGTCATGCCGTAGCGTTCGAGGATGGTATGGCCGGTGCGCTCCCTGAAGTCCTCGAAGACGGATTCCGAAAGGGGCGCCGAACCGGAGATGAACAGCCGCATGTCCCGGCACACCCGGGCCTCAAGGACGGGATCGCCGAGCAGCCGGACGTAATGGGTCGGCACCCCCATGAACACCGTCGCCCGGGGCAGAAGCCGGATCACCTCGGCGCTGTCGAAGCGGTTCAGGAACAGCATCCCGGTGCCGTTGAGCAGCACGCAGTTGGTGGCCACGAACAGGCCATGGGTGTGGAACACCGGCAGGGCGTGCAGCAGCACGTCGTCGGCGGCGAAGCCCCAGGCCCGGTGCAGGGTCAGCGCGTTGGAGGCCAGATTGCGATGGCTCATCATGGCGCCCTTGGAGCGCCCCGTGGTCCCCGAGGTGTAGAGGATCGCCGCCAGGTCGTCGGCCTCCACCGGGGCGGTCGGGACGTCGGGGTCCAGGTCCCGGCTCCGTTCGACCAGGGTCCCGCCGCCGTCCCGGTCCAGGGTCAGCAGGTTGGGGATTTCCATCGCCGCGATCGTCTCCGCGCCGTCCGGACGGCAGACCACCACCCCGGGTTCGGCGTCGGACATGAAGTATTCCATCTCCGCCGTCCGGTAGGCGGTGTTCAGCGGCACATAGACGGCGCCCAGGCGCAGGCACGACAGGTAGAGGAAGATCGCTTGCGGGGATTTGTCGACCTGGGCCGCCACCCGGTCGCCGGCCCGCACCCCGAGGTCGCCCAGCAGGCGGGCCATGCGGCCGCTGGTCCGTTCCAGGTCGCGATAAGTATAAACGCGGCCGTCGGCGGTCTCGATGAAGGCGCGCGAACGGTCGGCGGGAAACCTTCCGTGGAACAGGTCATAGAGGTTTTCCGTCATCGGTGGGCCGGGCTCCACGGGCTTGGAACTGTCTTGCTTATACCAGCGGTCCTTGTTCCTGACCCCATGCTCCTGGAAAATCAGTGCCCCTTGGTATGACCGCCGATCAGCGGCCCCCGAGCAGATGCGCCGCCTGAACCGCGGCGTAGGTCAGGATGCCGTCGGCGCCGGCCCGCCGGAAGCCGATCAGGACTTCCAGCAGGGCCTTGTCGTAATCCAGCCATCCCCGGTCGGCCGCCGCCTTGAGCATGGCGTACTCGCCGCTGACGTTGTAGACGAAGGTCGGCATGCCGAAGGCGTCCTTGACCCGGCGGACCACGTCCAGATAGGGCAGCCCCGGCTTGACCATCACCATGTCGGCCCCCTCGGCGATGTCGAGTGCCACCTCGCGCAGCGCCTCATCGGCGTTGGCCGGGTCCATCTGGTAGGTCTTCTTGTCGCCCTTGAGGGCGGATGTCGAGCCGACGGCGTCGCGGAACGGGCCGTAGAAGGCCGAAGCGTACTTGGCGGCATAGGACATGATGCGGACGTCCTCGAAAGCCGACTCGTCGAGGGCCTTGCGGATGGCTCCCACCCGGCCGTCCATCATGTCCGAGGGGGCGATGACGTCGCACCCCGCCCGGGCCTGGACCAGGGCCTGCTTGCACAGCACCTCCACCGTCTCGTCGTTGACCACGTAACCGTCCCGGACCAATCCGTCGTGGCCGTCGCTGTTGTAAGGGTCGAGGGCGACGTCGCAGATCACGCCGATCCCGGAATGGGCCTCCTTGACCGCCTTGATGGCGCGGCACACCAGGTTGTCGGGGTTGTAGGCCTCCCGCGCATCGGGGCTTTTGAGGGCGTCCTCGGTGTAGGGGAACAGGGCGACCGCCGGGATGCCCAGTTCCCCGGCCTCGCCGACCGCCTCGGCCAGCAGGTCGACGGACAACCGATCGACTCCGGGCATCGAGGGCACCGCCTGGCGCTGGGCCGTGCCGTCGACGACGAAGACCGGCCAGATCAGGTCGTCGGCGCCCAGCCGGTTCTCGGCGACCAGCCGCCGGTTCCATTGGTCGCGCCGGTTGCGGCGCATCCGGGTGCCGGGGAAGGCCGCCGGCGGATATCCGTCATCTCGTTGCAAGGTTCTCGATCCACATGTCATTCGGGTTCCCTGACCGTCAGCCGAGCAGATCGACGACGATCGGGTTGTCGTAGATCAGCCACCAGCCGATGCCCATGGTCACCGTGGCCACGGCGACCTGGAGGAAGTCGTAGGACCGGCTCAGATGGCGCGCCGAGTAGCTGAGCGGAACGGCGATGGCCAGCGACAGCACCGCCATGCCGGCGATCGAGCCGACCCCGAACAGCACCAGGTAGGCCAACCCGGTCCACGGGGAATCGGTGGCGGCCAGGGTCAGCACGACCAGCACCGCCGATCCCGCCAGCCCGTGGACCAGCCCGACCATGACCGCGCGGGCGGTCATCGCCTTGCCGTGGGCGTGGTCGTGGGGGGATGCGGCGTGGTCGTCCTCCCCGGCGTGGGAATGGGCGTGGAGATGGGCCTTGTCGCGGTGTTGGTGGATGTGGAAGTGGACCCGGTCGCGGATCATCCGGCGCAGGACGTCGCAGCCGAGAAGGACCAGCATCGCGCCCACCGCCAATTCGAGGAGCCGGGTCAGGCCTTGCGGCGCCACGGTGTCGAACACCAGGACCAGCGAAGCCACCGCGAACAGGGTGATGGTGTGGCCGATGGACCACGCCAGGCCCAGGCGGACGACTTCGCCCACCGTCCGGCTGCGGCTGGCCAGGGTGGCGACGGCGGCCAGATGGTCGGCCTCCATCGCGTGCTTCATCCCCAGCAACAATCCCAACAGCAGTACGGATAACATGATTGATGGTCCAGGCCGGCCCGCCCCCTGTGTCGGCAGCGAAGCTAGCACAATTTCATCGCGTGGCCAACGCAACCCATGATCAACTCTCCAAACAGGCTCTCAGACAGGGGCTTTACCGAAACGGGCAAATAGTTTACGTTTACGTAAACGGAAAGCAGTATCCCACCCCGCCTGTTGCGCTCCGGACGCCGGCTTGGGACAATATCAGTGCTCCTTGGTATGAGGACGCCGACATGCTTGGACAACGCCGTGCCTGACGACAGCCCTCCGGTGAACGCCCGGAAGAAGCGGAAGAAGGCCCGCAAGGCCGCGACCCCGATCCGTTTCGTGACCGCGGCCAGCCTCTTCGACGGCCATGACGCCTCGATCAACATCATGCGCCGGATCATCCAGGCGAGCGGCGCCGAGGTCATCCACCTCGGCCACAACCGCTCGGTGGACGAGATCGTCAGCGCCGCCGTCGAGGAGGATGTCCACGCCATCGCCGTAAGCTCCTACCAGGGCGGCCACGTCGAGTTCTTCAAGTACATGATCGACCTGCTGGGCCAGCGCGGACGCGCCGGCATGAAGGTCTTCGGCGGCGGCGGCGGGGTCATCGTCGCCGCGGAGGTGGCCGAACTCCAGGACTACGGGGTCACCCGCATCTATTCCCCCGAGGACGGCCAGCGCATGGGCCTGCAGGGGATGATCGACGACATGCTGGAGCGTTCGGCCGGCGACCTCTCGGGGAACCGGCCGGCCGACCTCGCGGGGCTGTCGGAAGGCGGCCCTCCGGCGCTGGCCCGCGTCATCACGGCGATCGAGACCGGGGTCCTCGAGGAAAGCCTGCTGGGCGACATCCGGGCCGCCGCCCGAAACCGCTCCGAGGTCCCCGTTCTCGGCATCACCGGCACCGGGGGCGCCGGCAAGTCGTCGCTCACCGACGAGTTGATCCGCCGCTTCCGCCTCTACAGCGGCGAACCCCGGATCGCGGTGATCGCCATCGACCCCTCGCGGCGCAAGACCGGCGGCGCCCTGCTCGGCGACCGCATCCGCATGAACGCCATCTCCGGAACCAACGTCTACATGCGCTCGCTGGCCACCCGGGGCGCCGGCACCGAGGTCCCCGACGCGGTGCCCGACATCATCGCCGCCTGCAAGGCGGCCGGCTACGAGCTGGTGATCGTCGAGACCCCCGGCATCGGCCAGGGCGACGCCGGCATCGTGGGGCTGGTCGACGTCTCGCTGTACGTCATGACCCCGGAGTTCGGCGCCGCCAGCCAGCTCGAGAAGATCGACATGCTGGACTTCGCCGACGCCGTGGCGATCAACAAGTTCGACCGCAAGGGGGCGCTCGACGCCCTCAGGGACGTCCGCAAGCAGGTCCAGCGCAACCGCCGGGCCTTCGCCGTCGAGCCCGGGGAGATGCCGGTCTTCGGCACCATCGCCTCGCGCTTCAACGACGCCGGGATCACGGCGCTGTACCGGGCATTGCTGGGGCTGTTCGCCGACCGGGGCCTGGCCGCCCTGGAGTGCTCGGCCCCGGAGACGCCGCTCAAGCATTCCGAGCCCGGGACCGCCATCGTCCCGCCCCAGCGCCAGACCTACCTCGCCGAGATCGCCATGACCGTCCGCGACTACCTCGCCGAGGCCGGCCGCCAGGCGGATATCGCCCGCCAGCGCCAGCAACTGCGCCAGTCCAGGCGGATGCTCGAGGAGGCCGGCAAGGACACCGCGCCCCTCGACGACCTCGTCGCCCAACGCGACGACGCCCTCGATCCGCGCTGCCGCAAGCTGCTGGACATCTGGCCCAAGGTCAGGGAGAGCTACGCCGGGGACGAATACGTGGTCAGGATCCGCGACCGCGAGATCCGCACCGGGCTCAAACGGACCACCCTTTCCGGGACCGCGATTCCCCGCGTCGCCCTGCCGCGCTACGAAGACCAGGGCGAGATCCTCAAGTGGCTGCTCGAGGAGAACGTGCCGGGAAGCTTCCCCTACACCGCCGGCGTCTTCGCCTTCAAGCGCGAGGGCGAGGAGCCGACCCGGATGTTCGCCGGCGAAGGGGATCCGGCGCGGACCAACCAGCGTTTCAAGTTCCTGTCCGCCCATTCCGAGGCCAAACGCCTGTCGACCGCCTTCGATTCGGTGACCCTGTACGGCTTCGACCCCGAAGAACGCCCCGACATCTACGGCAAGGTGGGCAATTCAGGGGTCTCGGTGGCGACCCTGGACGACATGAAGGACCTCTACGACGGTTTCGACCTGTGCGCGTCCGGAACCTCGGTGTCGATGACCATCAACGGCCCGGCGCCGACCATCCTCGCCATGTTCCTCAACACCGCCATCGACCAGCAGATCGCCAGGTTCGAGGTCGACAACGACCGCGCCCCGACCGACGAGGAGATCGAAAAGATCGGCGAGTGGGTCCACGAGAACGTCCGCGGCACGATCCAGGCGGATATTCTGAAAGAAGACCAGGGCCAGAACACCTGCATCTTCTCCACCGAGTTCGCGCTCAAGATGATGGCCGACATCCAGGAGTACTTCGTCCACCACCGGGTGCGGAACTTCTACTCGGTGTCGATTTCCGGCTACCACATCGCCGAGGCCGGGGCCAACCCCATCTCCCAGTTGGCCTTCACCCTGGCCAACGGCTTCACCTACGTCGAGGCGTACCTGGCGCGGGGCATGCACATCGACGACTTCGCGCCCAACCTGTCGTTCTTCTTCTCCAGCGGCATGGACCCCGAATACTCGGTGATGGGGCGGGTGGCGCGGCGCATCTGGTCGATCGCCATGCGCTACCGTTACGGGGCCAACGAACGCAGCCAGAAGCTCAAGTACCACACCCAGACCTCGGGCCGCTCCCTGCACGCCCAGGAGATGGACTTCAACGACATCCGGACCACCCTGCAGGCGCTGGGCGGCATCTACGACAACTGCAACAGCCTGCACACCAACGCCCACGACGAGGCCTACACCACGCCGACCGCCGCCAGCGTCCGCCGGGCGCTGGCCATCCAGTTGATCATCAACCGCGAATGGGGCCTGGCCAACAACGAGAACCCCAACCAGGGGGCCTTCATCTTCGAGCAGCTGACCGACCTGGTGGAGGAGGCGGTGCTGGTGGAGTTCGAGCGCCTGAGCGAACGCGGCGGGGTGCTGGGGGCCATGGAGACCGGCTACCAGCGGGGCAGGATCCAGGACGAATCCCTCCACTACGAGACCCTCAAGCACGACGGCACGCTGCCCATCATCGGCGTCAACACCTTCGTCGACCCGGAGGCCGGGGGCGTCGCCGCCACCCCGGAACTCGCCCGCTCCACCGAGGACGAGAAGAAAAACCAGATCCGCCGGCTGCGGGAGTTCCACCGGCGCCACGACCCGGTGCCCATGCTGGCCCGCCTTCGCCAAGCGGCGAGCGACGGCGACAACGTCTTCGAGGTGCTCATGGAGGCGGTCCGCTGGTGCTCGCTGGGGCAGATCACCGAGGCCCTGTTCGAGGCCGGCGGCCAATACAGACGCAACATGTAAACATAAGAAAAACAATTCGATATATGATGAATTTAATATAGAACTATAGAATGAAGATGGCCGGATAATGAGGTTCTGGAACGTTCATTTGCCGGAGGTTCTGTTCGAGTTCCGCAAGGTGGGAAAGATCACCCGGGTGGTCGCCATCGACCCCATCACCGGCATCGAGGTAATCATGGTCGGCCCCCCCGGATACACCACCTACATGCTGAAACGGTTCGCCGCCCGCAAGCTGGCCTACGTCATCGCCAAGAAGCAGAGGATGGAGAAGGGCGGGGGGTAGGTCGCCGATCTTGGGATCGGGGGCCGCCGTGTGCTCGTCGAGCACCGTCGCGTCGCCGAAAATAACTTCGGTACCGTATAGCATCTCCTTGATCTCCTTGATTTGCAGGGGGGCTATTAAATGATAGCGTGCCTCCCATGATTAATATTGAAGATGTCGCCCTGCACTTCGGTGGCCTGAAGGCGGTCGACGGAACAAGCTTCGATATCCGGAAGGGCACAATCACCGGATTGATCGGCCCGAACGGCGCCGGCAAGACGACATTGTTCAACCTTGTCGCCGGGGTATTCCCCCCGTCGGCCGGCCGGGTCAGTCTTGATGGCGAGGACGTCACCGGCCTGAAACCGCACCAGCTTTTCGCAAAGGGGCTGTTGCGGACGTTCCAGATCGCCCACGAATTTTCATCCCTGACGGTTCGCGAAAACCTGATGATGGTCCCGGGCGGACAATCGGGCGAGTCCCTGATCAATACCTGGTTTCATCGCGCCAAGGTGGCCGAAGAGGAAGAAGCTATCCGCCACCGGGCCGACGAAGTGATCGATTTCCTCAACCTCGGCCATCTGGCGGACGAACCGGCTGGGAACCTTTCCGGCGGCCAGAAGAAACTTCTGGAACTGGGGCGCACCATGATGGTCGATGCCAAGGTCGTGCTGCTGGATGAAGTCGGCGCGGGCGTCAACCGGACCCTTCTGAAAGACATCGGTGACGCCATTATCCGCCTTAACAAGGAACGTGGTTACACGTTCTGCATGATCGAGCACGATATCGATTTCATTTCCAGGCTCTGCGACCCGGTGGTCGTCATGGCCGAAGGCAAGGTGCTGGTGCAAGGCACCGCCGAGGAAGTCAAATCCAACGAAGACGTCATCGAGGCCTATCTCGGGAGAGGCCTTAAAAACAAAGTAGGGGCGATATCCTAAGTGAGCTTTTTATCGGGGATAAACATGAGCGGCGGGTACGGCGGTGCGGATATTCTGCACGGCTGTGATATTTCGGTCGACAAGGGAGAGATCGCCGTCATCGTCGGCCCCAACGGGGCCGGCAAAACGACGGCCATGAAGGCCCTGTTGGGCATGCTGTCCCTGCGCGAGGGAACCGTCACCCTGGACGGCAAGGATATCACCCAGATGTCGCCGCAGGGCCGGGTCAAGGAAGGAATGGCCATGGTGCCGCAAACGAACAATGTGTTCGTCAGCATGACGGTCCAGGAAAACCTTGAAATGGAGGCGTTTCTTCGCCGTGACGATATCAACGTGACCATGGAGCGTGTGTTCGAGCTGTTCCCCATCCTGAAGGACAAACGGAGCCAGGCGGCGGGAGAACTATCCGGCGGCCAACGCCAGCAAGTCGCCGTCGGCCGCGCCCTGATGACCGACCCGAAAGTGCTGATGCTGGACGAACCGACGGCGGGGGTGTCGCCCATCGTCATGGATGAACTGTTCGACCGTATCCTGGAAGTCAAACAGACCGGCATCGCCATCCTGATGGTCGAACAGAACGCCCGCCAGGCCCTGAGTATCGCCGACACCGGCTATGTCCTGGTCACCGGCGAGAACAAGTTTACGGATACCGGCGAGGCATTGCTGGCCAACCCGGAAGTCCGGCGGGCATTTCTGGGAGGTTAGGGTCATTTTGACCGGTTTTCTTGACGCCATAATCCTCCTGTTGAATTTCGTCATCATTCCGGTGCTGACCTATGGCTCCCAGCTCGCCCTCGGGGCATTGGGCATTACCCTGGTTTACGGCATCCTCCGCTTCGCCAATTTCGCCCACGGCGACCTGATGGCCTTCGGCACGATGGTTGCCGTCCTGATGACCTGGTGGCTGCAATCCGTCGGCGTCGGCTTCGGCCCCTTGCCGACCGCCCTGCTGGCCCTGCCGGTCGCCATCGCCATTACTATCGCCTTGGTCCTGTTCACCGACAGGGCGGTCTACAAGTTCTATCGAAAAAAGCGCAGTGTGCCGGCGGTGTTCGTCATCGCTTCGATCGGCGTCATGTTCGTGCTGAACGGCATTGTCCGTTTCATCATCGGCCCCAATGACCAACGTTTTACCGATGGCGAACGTTTCATCATCAAGGCCCGCGCCTTCAAGGAGATGACCGGCCTGAATGAGGGGCTGGCGATCAAGGTCAGCCAGGGTCTGACCATCTCCATCACTTTCCTTCTGGTGGTTTCCCTGTTCTGGTTCCTGCAGCGTACCCGCACCGGCAAGGCCATGCGCGCCTATTCGGACAACGAGGATCTGGCGCTTCTTTCCGGCATCGATCCGGAACGGGTGGTCATGGTGACCTGGATCATCACGGCGACGCTGGCGACCATCGCCGGGACCCTGTATGGCCTGGATAAAAGCTTCAAGCCGTTTACCTACTTCCAGCTTTTGCTGCCGTTGTTCGCCGCCGCCATTGTCGGTGGTATCGGCAATCCGCTCGGCGCCATCCTCGGCGGCTTCGTCGTCGCCTTTTCGGAAGTCAGCATCACCTACGCCTACAAGAAGTTCCTCAAGTATCTGGTTCCGGAAAACTGGGAGCCTGAAGGGCTGCTTCAGTTCCTGTCGACCGACTACAAGTTCGCCGTATCCTTTCTCATCCTGGTTCTGGTGCTGCTGATCCGCCCGACCGGCATTCTGAGGGGGCGCGTGATATGAACAACGCCCAGCGCTCGACCCTGGCTTTCGCCGTCATGGCGGGTTTGCTGATGGTCGTCGGCTTCTCCCAGTCATGGCCGTTGATGCTGACGATCCTCAATCTCTGCCTGATTTCTTCGGTAATGGCGCTCGGCGTCAACATTCAATGGGGCTATGCCGGCCTGTTCAACGTCGGCACCATGGGGTTTGCGGCCTTGGGCGGCGTCGCCGCGGTGCTGGTTTCCAAAGCACCGGTACCGGAAGCCTGGGCGGCGGGCGGATCGAACCTGTTCGTGGCGGCGCTGCTGTTCGCGCTTACCATTGCCGCCGCCGTTGTCGCCTATCGGCGTATTTCCAAGGGCCCTCTCAGGGCCCTTGCCCTGTCGGGGATCATCATCATCGGCATCTTCGCGACCCGCTATTTCTCCGATCCGGCCATCGCCGATATCGAGGCCGTCAACCCGACCGTGACCGGATTCCTGGGCGGCCTCGGACTGCCGATCCTGTTTTCGTGGGTCGTCGGCGGCTTGTTCGCCGCCGGCGCCGCCTGGATTATCGGCAAGATCACCCTGGGGCTGCGCTCCGATTATCTGGCCATCGCCACTTTGGGCATTTCGGAAATCATCATCGCGCTTCTGAAAAACGAGGACTGGCTGACCCGCGGCGTCAAGAACGTCGCCGGGTTGCCCCGTCCCGTCCCCTTCGAGGTGGACCTGCAGAAAAGCGACTGGTTCATCGGCTGGACGGAATGGCTGAATTCCAATGCCCTGGAAGGATTGGCGGCCAGTGACCGCGGCGACCTTTTGTCCACCCTGGTCATCCAGCACTCCGGCGTCTTCGTCAAGCTCGGCTACGCCAGTCTTTTCACCGTGGTTCTGGTGGTCGTCCTGAGCCTGAGCGTGATGGCCCTGAATTCCCCTTGGGGGCGCATGATGCGCGCCATTCGTGACAACGAAGTCTCCGCCGCCGCCATGGGTAAGGACGTCACCGGTCGGCGTCTGCAGGTCTTCATCCTCGGTTCCGCCGTGGTCGGCATCGCCGGCGCCATGCTGACGACACTCGACGGCCAACTGACGCCCGGTTCCTACAATCCGTTGCGCTTCACGTTCCTGATCTGGGTGATGGTGATCGTCGGCGGATCCGGCAACAACCTTGGATCGGTTCTGGGCGGTTTTCTTATCTGGTTCATCTGGATCGAGGCCGAACCCGTCGGCGTGTGGCTGATCGACTTCGCAACCGCCTGGATGGAAGGGACGAATCCCGTCCGCCTTCATCTGATGGACTCTGCACAACATATGCGCCTGTTCATGATGGGACTGGTTCTGTTGCTGGTCATGCGCTTCAATCCCGGCGGGATATTGCCGGAGGTGACCAAAGCCCGGGCAAAATAAGAGATAGATCAAGATTGAACGAATAGCCTATGATAGGCGCAACTCTTCGCAATCCGTGATACATAAACAAACCAACAAGCAAAGCATAAGACTTTCGATTGGCAACCATAAAACAAGGAGGAAACCATGAAGAAACTTCTTTTGGCGTCGACTCTGCTCGTCGCCATGACGGGCTCGGCCATCGCCGCCGGGGATGACGTGAAGGTCGGCGTGATTCTGGGCTTTACAGGCCCCATTGAATCCCTGACCCCCGACATGGCCGCTTCGGCCGAACTGGCTTTCAAGGAAGCTTCCGATTCCGGCCTGCTGCTGGGTGGAAGGAAGATTGTTCCGGTGCGTGCCGATTCAACCTGCGTTGATTCGGCGGCAGCGACCGCCGCCGCCGAGCGTCTGATTTCGGCGGAAGGCGTGGCCGCTATTATGGGCGCCGATTGCTCCGGCGTCACCGGCGCCGTCGCCAACAATGTCGCCGTGCCCAACGGTGTTATTATGATTTCGCCATCGGCCACGTCCCCCGGTCTCTCGACCATCAAGGATAACGGCCTCTTTTTCCGCACTTCACCGTCCGACGCCCGTCAGGGCGAAGTTCTGGCCACTGTGCTGAACAGCCGAGGCATCAAAGAGGTCGCCGTCACTTATACCAACAACGATTACGGCAAGGGCCTGGCCGATTCCTTCGCCACCGCCTTCAAGGCCGTCGGCGGCAAGGTCTCGATCACCGCCGCCCATGAAGACGGCAAGGCCGACTATTCGGCCGAAGTCGGTGCTTTGTCGGCGGCCGGCTCCAAGTATCTCGCCGTGTTCGGTTATCTGGATCAGGGCGGCAAGGGCATCATCCAGGCATCGCTCGACAGCGGCGCCTTTGAAAACTTCGTGCTCGCCGACGGCATGATCGGCGACAGCCTAGTCCAGGCCATCGGCAAGGACCTGAACGGCGCCGTCGGCACCGTTCCCGGCGGCGAATCGAAGGGCGCGGTCACTTATGCGGAGATGGCCGCCAAGGCGGGCATCAAAAAAGACGGTCCCTATGTGGGCGAGTCCTACGACGCCGGCGCCTTGATCGCGCTTGCCATGCAGGCGGCGGGATCGGCCGACCGCGCGGCCATCCAGTCGAAGATGATGATGGTCGCCAATGCGCCCGGTGAGAAAATCTTGCCCGGTGAAATCGCCAAGGGCCTGAAGATTCTCGGCAGCGGCGGCGATATCGACTATGTCGGCGCCACCAACGTCGAATTCAATGAAGTCGGCGAAGTGCTTGGCACCTTCAAGGAAGTGGAAGTCAAAGACGGCAAATTCGAGACCATCAGAATTCACTGATCCACGGTTCTGTTGATCTTTACAGGCCGGGCAACCTTCGGGTTGCCCGGCTTTGTTTTAGTTATACCAGAGGTCAGAGACACTGACCTGTGGGCATCCTTCGACACGCGAGCTTCGCTCGCTGCTCAGGATGAGGCATCTCTTTGTTTTTCAACAAAATTCTCATCCTGAGCAGCCGCGCAAGCGGCGTGTCGAAGGATGGCCGGAGGAGTCAGTGATTGTGGCCGTTGGTATTAGGCGTGGATTTTCCCGCGCTTACCCGCGCTTGGGTTTCGATTTCCTCTTGCGGCCGAGCCCGACCTTCTTGGCGAACTCCGAGCGCTGTTTGGCGTAGTTGGGAGCCACCATGGGATAGTCCGGAGGCAGGTTCCACTTGGCCCGGTATTCCATCGGCGTCAGGTTGAAGGCCGTGCGCAGATGGCGCTTGAGCATCTTCAGCTTCTTGCCGTCTTCCAGGCAGACGATGAAATCGGCGGTTATCGACCTGCGGACGGGAACCGCCGGCTTGGGCGGCTCGGACGTCATCCCGCCGGGCGCGGCGGCCATGGTGTTCAAGGTCTCGAACACCCCATTGATGGCTTCGGGAATCCGCCGGGTGGGCATCTGGTTGCGGCTGACGTAGGAAGCGACGATATCGACCGCCATGCGCAAGACTTCCTCGCGGGAAACCTGTCCTGAAATATCTTCGTTCATCACGCAAGACCCGTCTTTGATAAAATCATCGGTAGATTATCATGTTACGAGTTATCTGTGCATGAATTGATTTTTCTGTCAAATCAAATTCGGGAGGAAATCAATACTTGTTTCTTCAACAGATGACCATGCGAATTCATTAAATTTTCCTGTGAGAATGTTTTCCGCCCCGTCGCCGCGACTCGACAACTTGTGGCAGGTTGGCATGGCGGTTCGATATATGGTACTAGTGGCCTGGATTACGCCATTGTGGAGGGGAACCGTTCCAATCGCCTTGGAACCGTCGGACCGGATGTCATCGCGAACCATCGCCATCGCCTGCGACCATGGCGGCCTGGAACTCAAGTCCCGGCTCGTCGAGGATCTCGAGGGCTACCGGCTCGAGGTCCTCGATCTCGGCTCGGACGGGCCGGACTCGGTGGATTATCCGGACTTCGGCTATGCCCTGGCCAAGGCCATCAAGGAGGGCCGGGCGGAGCGGGGGGTGTTGATCTGCGGCACCGGCATCGGGATGAGCATCGCCGCCAACCGCTATCCGGAAGTCCGCGCCGCCCTGGTCTATGACGCTTTCGGGGCGCGGCTGGCCCGCCAGCACAACGACGCCAACGTCATCTGCTTCGGCGGACGGACGATCGGCGTCGAGGTGGCCCGCGATTGCCTGAAGGTCTTCCTCGACACCGGGACCGACGGCGCCGACCGCCACGCCCGGCGCGTGGCCAAGCTTTCCGATCCCGCATGACGCAAAATACAGAGGTAAACCCCCGGACATGACCGCAGACACCCCCCAATATTCCTCGCCATTCCTCGAGCGTTTCTTCGGCACTCCGCTGGCCGACAGCGACCCCGAGATCGTCCGCTCGGTGGGCGACGAGCTGCGGCGCGAGCAGGACCAGATCGAGCTGATCGCTTCGGAGAACATCGTCTCGCGGGCCGTGCTCGAGGCCCAGGGCTCGGTGATGACCAACAAGTACGCCGAAGGCTATCCCGGACGCCGCTACTACGGCGGTTGCGCGTACGTGGACGTCGCCGAGGAACTGGCCATCGAGCGGGCCAGGAAGCTGTTCGACTGCGAATACGCCAACGTCCAGCCCCATTCGGGCGCCCAGGCCAACGGCGCCGTGTTCCTGGCCCTGTTGCAACCCGGCGACACCTTCATGGGGATGGCGATGGCGGCCGGCGGCCACCTGACCCACGGCGCCGCCCCGGCCCAGTCGGGCAAATGGTTCAATGCCGTCCAGTACGGGGTCCGCCGCGAGGACGGATTGATCGATTTCGACGAAGTCGAGAGACTGGCCCTGGAGAACAGACCCAAGCTGATCGTCGTCGGCGGCTCGGCCTACCCGCGGACCCTGGATTTCGCGCGCTTCCGCGCCATCGCCGACCAGGTGGACGCCTATCTGATGGTCGACATGGCCCACATCGCCGGCTTGGTCGCCACCGGCATCCATCCCAGCCCGCTGCCCCACGCCCATGTGGTGACCACGACCACCCACAAGACCCTGCGCGGGCCGCGCGGGGGGATGATCCTCGGCAACGATTCCGAACTCGGCAAAAAGATCAATTCCGCCGTCTTCCCGGGCCTCCAGGGGGGACCTCTGATGCACGTCATCGCCGCCAAGGCGGTCGCCTTCGGCGAGGCCCTGCGGCCTGAATTCAAGGCCTATTCGCAGAGCGTCGCCGACAACGCCAAGGTCCTCGCCTCGGTGCTCCTGGAGTGCGGTTTCGATATCGTGTCCGGGGGCACCGACACCCACCTCCTGCTGGTCGACCTCAGGCCCAAGGGCCTCACCGGCAAGGCCGCCGAGGCCAGCCTGGAACGCGCCGGCATGACCTGCAACAAGAACGGCGTGCCGTTTGATCCGCAACCGCCCAGCGTGGCCTCGGGCATCCGCCTGGGGACCCCGGCCGGGACCACCCGGGGGTTCGCGGGCGAGGAGTTCCGCCACATCGGCCACCAGATCGGCGAGGTGCTCGACCGCTTGGCGGCCAATCCCGATGACAACAGCGCCGCCGAAAAGGCGACGCGCGAGAAGGTCATGGAGTTATGCCGACGGTTCCCGATCTATTCGTAACCGTAACCAGACTATAGGGAGGACCAAAACCCATGCGCTGTCCGTTTTGCGGCCACGGGGACACCCAGGTCAAAGACTCGCGTCCGACCGAAGACAACGCGACGATCCGCCGCCGCAGGTACTGCCCCGCCTGCAGCTCCCGCTTCACTACCTTCGAGCGGGTCCAGCTCCGCGAACTGTCGGTCCTCAAGAGCAGCGGCGAGAAGGCGCCGTTCGACCGCGAAAAGCTGATGCGCTCGCTGGATATCGCGCTGCGCAAGCGGCCGGTCGAGGGCGAACACATCGAGCGCATCGTCAACAGCATCCAGCGTCGCCTGGAAACCCTCGGCGAGAACGAGATCCCGACCAAGGTCATCGGCGGGATGGTGATGGAACACCTGGCCGACCTGGATCAAGTCGCCTATGTCCGCTTCGCCTCGGTCTATCGCAACTTCCGCGAAGCCAAGGACTTCGAGGACTTCGTTGGGAAACTCGGCAGCGACGACGACTGACGCCGACCACATCGACCACATGCGGTCGGCGCTGGTCCTGGCTCGGCGGGGGTTGGGAGAGGTCTGGCCCAACCCGGCGGTCGGTTGCGTGGTGGTCCGCGAGGACCTGGGCAACGTCGTCGTCGGCCGCGGCTGGACCCGGCCGGGCGGCCGCCCCCACGCCGAAACCGAAGCCCTGCGGCGGGCCGGCCCCAAGGCCACGGGGGCCACCGCCTACGTGACCCTGGAACCCTGCGACCACCACGGCCGGACCCCGCCGTGCAGCCGGGCCCTGATCGAGGCCGGCATCGCCCGCGCCGTGATCGCCACCGCCGACCCCGATCCCAGGGTCTCGGGCAACGGGGCGGCCCGTCTCGAGGCCGCCGGCATCGACGTCGTCCACGGGGTGTGCGAGGACGAGGCGAAGCGGCTCAACGCCGGATACCTGTTGAGGGTCATCGAGGGCCGCCCCCTGTTCACTCTCAAGCTGGCGACCACCCTGGACGGACGGATCGCCACCGGGGCCGGCGACAGCCTCTGGATAACCGGCCCCGAGGCCCGGCGGATGGCGCACCGGATGCGGGCCGACCACGATGGGGTGATGATCGGCATCGGCACCGCCCTGGCCGACGATCCCCGGCTGACGTGCCGGCTGGCGGGGCTCGAAGCGCGCTCTCCGGTGCGTATCGTCGCCGACAGCCGGATGCGGTTGCCGGTGACCGGCGCCCTGGTGGCGACGGCGCGGGACACCCCGACCTGGCTGGTCACCGCCAGGGGCGCCGGGGACGGCCAACGCGCCGACTACGAATCCCGCGGGGTGACGGTGATCGAGGTCGAAGCCGACGCCCAGGGGCGTCCCGACATTCGCCGCCTGGCCGAGGAACTGGCGGCCAGGGGGCTGACCCGGGTCCTGGTCGAGGGCGGCGGCCGGCTGGCGGGGGCGCTGCTGGGCGCCGGGCTGGTCGACGGGCTGGCCTGGTTCCGCAGTTCTCGCCTGATCGGCGGCGACGGCATCCCCGCCGCCGCCGCTTTCGGAATCGAGACGCTGGACCAAGCCCCGGCATTCACCCGCGCGACGGCATGGAAAGCCGGCGCCGACATCCTGGAAACCTATCTTCGCCAGACCTGAGAGCCTGTTTGGAAAGTCGATCATGTTCACCGGAATCATCACCGACATGGGGCGCCTGCGCGCCATCGAGCGCAAGGGCGACACCCGCTTCGAATTCACCACCTGTTTCGACACCGCCGAGATCCCGATCGGCGCCTCGATCTGCTGTTCGGGGGCCTGCATGACGGTGATCGACAAGGGCCCCGGCTGGTTCGCCGTCTCGGCCTCGGCGGAAACCCTGTCGAAGACGACCCTCGGCTCGTGGAAGGCGGAGACCCCGGTCAACTTCGAGCGCCCGCTCAGGATGGGCGACGAACTGGGCGGCCACATCGTCTCGGGCCACGTCGACGGCGTCGCCGCCGTCATCGCCATCACCCCGGAAGGGGATTCTCTGCGCTTCGTCTTCGAGGTCCCGGAACCCTTGCGGAAATTCATCGCCGCCAAGGGTTCGGTGGCGATCGACGGCGTTTCGCTGACCGTCAACGAGGTCGAGGACGGACGGTTCGGGGTCAACATCATCCCCCACACCCGCGAGGTGACGACCTTCGGCTCGCTGGCCGTCGGCGATACCGTAAACCTGGAAATCGACATGCTGGCACGCTATGTTGCGCGCCTTCTTGACAAGGAGTGACCCGTGCCTCACCGCGAGAACCTGTCGTCCATCGATGACATCATCGACGACGCCCGCAACGGCCGGATGTTCATCCTGGTCGATGACGAGGAGCGGGAGAACGAGGGCGACCTGGTGATCCCGGCCCAGATGGCGACCCCCGAAGCGATCAACTTCATGGCCAAGCACGGCCGCGGCCTGATCTGCCTGGCCCTGACCCCGAGGCGGGTCAAGGAGCTGAACCTGCCCTTGATGGCCCGCAACAACGTCTCGCGCCACCAGACCGCCTTCACCGTCTCGATCGAGGCCGGGGAAGGGGTGAGCACCGGGATCTCGGCCTCCGACCGGGCGCGCACCATCAGCGTCGCCATCGACACCACCAAGGGCGAGGACGACATCGTCAGCCCGGGCCACGTCTTCCCGCTCGAGTCCAGGGACGGCGGGGTGCTGGTCCGCGCCGGTCATACCGAGGCCTCGGTCGACATCTCCCGCCTGGCGGGGCTCAACCCGTCGGGCGTGGTGTGCGAGATCATGAACGAGGACGGCACCATGGCCCGGATGCCGGACCTGGTGAAGTTCGCCCAGTTCCACGGCGTCAAGATCGGCACCATCGCCGACCTCATCGCCTACCGCCTGAAGCACGACCGCATCGTCGTCAGGTCGCTGGAGACCACCCTGGACAGCCTCTACGGCGGCCAGTTCCGGATGTACGTCTACATCAACCAGGTGACCTATGCCGAGCACATCGCCCTGGTCAAGGGCGACCTGTCCACGGACGATGCGGTGCTGGTCCGCATGCATGCCCTGAACGTGCTGGAAGACGTGCTCGGGGACAACAGCGCCGACAAGGCCCACGAACTGCACCAGGCGATGCGGATGATCGCCGAACTGGACCGCGGCGTGGTGGTGTTGATCCGCGAACCGCGCCCGACCAGCCTCTCGGACCGGGTCCGGGCGAGGATCGGCAAGACCGAACACCTGTCCGGCGAGTTGCGCGACTACGGCGTCGGCGCACAGATTTTGCTCGATCTCGGGATCAGGGATATGATCCTGTTGTCCAATACCAAGCGCACCATCGTCGGCCTCGAAGGCTACGGCCTGACCGTCGTCGATCAGCGCCCCATACCGGCCTGAGAAACCGATCATGAGCGAACCAACGCGCATCCTCATCGCCGAAGCCCGCTTCTACGAGGACATCGCCGACCAACTGGCCGCGGGGGCGGTTTCGGTCCTCGACGAAGCCGGCGCCTCATACGAACGCCTGGCCGTTCCGGGGGTCTTCGAGATCCCGGCGGCGATCCGCTTCGCGATCCGCTCGATGGAGGTCCGCGCCGCCCCCGAGGGGTGTTACGGCGGGTTCATCGTGCTGGGGTGCGTCATCCGCGGCGAGACCGACCACTACGAACACATCTGCCGCACCGCCAGCCAGGCGCTGATGGACATCGCGGTCACCTACAGTGTCGCCATGGGGTTCGGGATCCTCACCTGCGAGAACCACGAGCAGGCCTGGGAGCGGGCCGCCGTGGACCGCAAGAACAAGGGCGCCGAGGCGGCCAGGGCCTGCCTGCGGATGATGGAACTCAAGAAGATTCTCCATCTCGTGATCCGATGAGCACCCCCGCCGAGGCGACCGAAGCCAAGGGCGAAGCGGCGGCCAGCGGGCGCCGGCGAAGCGCCGCCCGTCTGGCCGCCGTCCAGGCTCTCTACGAGATGGACGTCGCCGGGGCACCGGCCGACCCGGTGCTTCGCGAATTCCTCCACGAACGTTGGCGCCGCATCGACGACGGGGTCCCGGGGCCCCTCGCCGAACCCGACGGCGTGCTGCTCGACGATCTGGTGCGCGGTGTTTCGGATCGCCGGGACGAACTCGACGGGTTGATCGGGCCGGTGCTTTGCGCTGAGTGGACCATGGAGCGCCTGGAAATGCTGTTGCGGGCCATCCTCCGGGCCGGGACCTACGAGCTCCGGGCGCGCCGCGACATCCCGCCACGGGTCGTCATCTCCGAGTACGTCGAGATCGCCCATGCCTTCTTCGCCGGCAACGAGGTGGGGTTCGTCAATGGCGTACTCGACCGTCTGGCCCGTTCCCTGCGGGCCGAGCAGATGAAGGAAGACGCCGGTGGGCGGACCTAGAAGAGTAGGTGAATTCGAAGTCATCCGCCGCTTCTTCGCCCCCCTGGCCGCCGCCGCGCCGGGGGCCCTGGGACTTGCCGACGATGCCGCCGTGCTCGAGGTGGAGGCCGGCCGCCGGCTGGTGGTGACCACCGACACGGTGGTCGCGGGCGGCCACTTCCCACACCAGGCATCCCCGGAGACGGTCGCCGCCAAGATGCTGCGGGTCAACCTTTCCGACCTCGCGGCGATGGGCGCCGAGGCGTTCGCCTACACCCTTTCGGTGGCCCTTCCCGAAGACGTCGACGACGACTGGCTGGAGCGTTTCTCAGCCGCCCTGGCCGGCGAGCAGGATACCTTCCGGGTGACCTTGATCGGCGGCGACACGGTGGCCACGCCAGGGCCGCTGACCCTCACCGTGTGCGCCCTGGGGACGGTGGCCGAGGGCCGCGAGTTGCGCCGCTCGGCGGCCCGCCCGGGAGACGGGATCTACGTCTCGGGCACCATCGGCGACGCCGCCCTGGGCCTGTTGGCGCTCGGCGGCGAGCTGGACGAACTGTCGGCGGACCATCGCCAAGCCTTGATCGAACGCTACCACCGGCCGCGGCCGCGGATGGAACTGGGGGCGCGGCTGGCCGGGGTGGCCCATGGCGCGACCGATATCTCCGACGGCCTGGTCGCCGACCTCGGCCACGTCTGCGAAGCATCGGGCGTCGGCGCCAGGCTCGAAGCGGGCCGGGTTCCGCTGTCGGCGGCGGGCCGGGCCGCGCTCGACGCCGCCCCCGAACGGATGGCGACGGTGCTGACGGGGGGCGACGACTACGAGATCCTGTTCACCGCGCCGACCGGCTCGAACGACGCGGTGGAACGGCTGTCCGGGGAACTGGACCTGCCCCTCACCGCGGTCGGGCGGATTTCCACCGGGCCGGGCGGCGTCGCGGTGATCGACGAACGAGGCGCCGAGATGGTCCTCGAGCGGGGCGGATTCAGCCATTTCTGAGCGCGGAATTATGAAAGTCTGTACTAGTGTCCTGGTTCCTAAGTTGGTGGCATTTAGGGTCGCTTTTCCCGGCCTCTGGAGGGCGTCGGCGCCGCTTACCGATGGCCCCCCGCATCGCCGGCGCGGCGCCTCCTACCCAGAGGTCGGGAAAAGCGATCCTAAATGCCACCAACTTAGGAACCAGGACACTAGGCCACGGAGGGCTTTTCACGGGGCCCCCAACCAGGGATAATGAAATAAAGGCTGTGAACGGCGGAACATGAGAAAACTCGTCATCGCATTCGCGATCGTCATGATGATCGCCGGCGGCACGATCAGCGTCCTGAAATGGCTGGAGGTCGGGCCGTTCGTGGCGACCGAGGAACAAATCGTCGAGGAATCCGAATTCGAAGAAGGCGAACCGCCGCGCTTCATCGACATGGACCCCCTGGCCATTGCCATTTTCCAGGGCGACAAGGTCGTCGCCACGATCCAGATCCAGTTCAAGCTGGAGGCCCTGGGGGCAGACAACGAGGCCAAGATCACCCGCCTCATTCCCCGCCTCGACGACGCCTTCCTGCGCGACCTCTACGCCTTCCTGCCGCGGCTTCTGAAGAAGGAGGAACGGATCAGCGTGGTCATCATCAAGAAGCGGCTGCAGATGGTCGCCAACAAAGTGACGGGGCCGGGAACCATCAAGGACATCCTGATCCAATCGGTGGTCGATATCCCGGGAAACTGAGGTCTAGTGTCATGGCTAATCAAAAGGAACCGCCGTCGCAGTTGACGGCGAACGTATCCTCGGTGACCTATGGCCGGGCGAACCCCTCCGGTCCCCCGGCCTCCAGGCCCTTTCCCGACGACCCCCGCCAGGCGCTGGCCGAGGCGCAGCGGTATATCCAGGCCGGATGCGCCCGGGAGGCCCTGGATTTGTGCCGCCACGTGCTCGCCGCCCGGCCCGACCACCCGGCGGCGCTTCACATGGGCGGACTGCTGGCGTTGCAGGTTGGCGAGCCCGGGGAAGCCGTCGATCTGCTCGCACGGACGACGAAGATCGACCCCGACAACCCGGCCATCCACCTCCAACTGGGGGCGGCCCAGGGCGCCCAGGGACAGCTCGAGGCGGCGCTGGCAAGCTTCCGCCGGGCGATCGGCCTGAAGCCCGATCTCGCCGACGGCCATTACAACCTCGGGCTGACGCTCCATCGGCAGGGCTGCTTCCGGGAGGCATGCGAGGCCTTTCGCGAGGCCGCGCGCCTGCAGCCCGACAGCGCCCCGATCCACGACGGCCTGGGGAGATCGCTGAGGGAAACCGGCGCCCTCGACGAGGCCCTGGGCGAACTGCGCCTGGCCTGCGAGCTCGATCCCTCCGCTGCCGCCTTCCACAACAACCTGGGCAACCTGAGGACCAGGATCGGCGATCACCATGGCGCCGTCGCCAGCCTGCGCCGGGCCGCCGAGCTCGCCCCCGGCTTAGCGGAAATCAGCAACAACCTGGGCAACGCCCTGTTCCGCCTCCACCAGGCCGACGAGGCCCTCGAGGCCTTCCGCAAGGCCGTCCGCCTGGCCCCCGAAAACGCCGCCTTCCATGCCAATCTGGCCTATGCCCTGGACGGCCACAACCTACCCGACGAGGCCGGGAAGGCCGCCGCCACGGCGCTGTCGCTGGACCCCGACCAGCCCCGCGCCCAGTTGGTCCAGGCCCGCCTTGGGGTTCGCCACGGAAACCTGGAGCAGGCCCGCCAAGACCTGCTCCGGTTGCGCCGCAACGGCCCCCCCGACGACATCGTCGCCGACGCCGCCCGGGACCTGGGCGAAGTCCTCGACCGGTTGGGCCTCTACGATGCCGCCTTCAAGGCTTTCCTGGACTGCAACGCCCATCAGGCCGCCCGTCCCCTGGCGGCGAGGTTCGACAGGGAGGACTATCCGGGGCTGGTCGAACGCAACCGCAGCCTGTTCGACGGCGAGATGGTGTCCCGGTGGAGCCGCGTGGCCCCCGAGGGCTTCCCGGCGCCGGTGTTCCTGGTCGGCTTCCCGCGGTCCGGGACCACGCTGATGGAACGAGTCATCGGCGCCCATCCCCGGTTCGTCACCAGCGACGAGCAACCCTGGCTCGAACGGACCATCGCCGCCATCGGGGGCGGCGATCCCGACACCCTGGACCGCTTGACGGCGGACGACATCGCCGATTTGCGCGCCGTTTACCGGGCGGCGGCCGAAGACACCCTGGGCGGCGTCGTCGGCGACGGCAAGCTGTTCGACAAGACCCCGCTCAACCTGGTCCATCTGGGGGCGGTCCGGCGGCTCTTCCCCGATGCCAAGGTCCTGGTCGCCCTTCGCGATCCCCGTGACGCGGTGCTCAGCTGCCTGATGCAGAACTTCCGGCTCAATACGGCGATGGTGCATTTCCTGGAGCTCCCCTCGGCGGCCCGGCTGTATGCCGCGGTCATGGACCTGTGGCTCCACTACCGCTCGATCCTGGGCCTCGAATACCTGGAGTACCGCTACGAGGACGTGGTCGAGTCCCTGGAGGACAAGGTCCGGCAGATCATCGCCTTCCTCGGCGAGGAATGGGACCAGCGGGTGCTGGACTATGCCGAGACCGCCAGCGGCGCCTACATCAGCACGCCGAGCCGCCGCGACGTCGGCGGCACCATCCACCGCCGTGGCGTCGGGCGGTGGCGCAACTATCGGCACCACCTGGAACCGGTGCTGCCGGTGCTCGCCCCCTTCGTCGAGGCCTTCGGTTACGACTGAGATGGGTGGTGAATACGACTATGTCATCGTCGGCGCCGGCTCGGCGGGGTGCACGATTTTTCCGGGGTCACGGCGGCGGTCTTCCTGGGCCTCGCCCCGCCTTCGGGATACAACATGATTATTTAAGGTGAATGGTGATCATGGTTTTACCGTGGTCAGCTTGGGCTTGATGAGGCCGAAGAAGATCGCCGGCGTGGCGGCGTCCGCGAACCGCCAACCGAGATGGGCCGCGCAGCCGAGACAGCCGGCGATCCGCCACTGGTAACCCTTGAACCAGGTGAACTCGTCGGAGGACGCGCCGACGGCGCCGGCCCCCGGGGCCTCCTTGAAGCAGACCACCCTGAAGACATGTCCCGCCGGGTTGAAGAAGGTGTGTTCGTGGCCGCCGTTCATGGCCATCCGCCAGCGGCCCCGGGTCACGACGTGGCCGCAGGCGGCGCAGTAGATCTCGTCGTCCTCCTCTTCCTCGAGGTCTACGTCGTCGTTCGTTTCGGGAACGATCTGCAGCACTGTCCGGTCACCGCGTCCTGTCACGCGCTGTCGACAGTATAACCGATCGGATGGCGGTGGAGATCATCATTCCACAGGCTTTCCGAGACATGTCTGCGGTATAACGACTGAAACCTCGCTCGGGTTGCCGGGTGAATGATATAATCCAACCGGTGTTTAGCTGATATGCGAGGTTGTCATGCGTAATTGGATGGTTTTCCTTTTGGGCCTGTCGGTGCCTTTTTCGGCCGTGGCAGCGGAAGCCGAAACCGCGCACACACTTACGTACGTCGAGCGAATGGGCCTTTATGCGGATTGGGCCACCATTATCCTCCTCATCGTCGTCGCCGCCGCGGTGGTCCGCTGGTGGCGAAAGAAATAACCAGGACAGGTTCGGAATCGACAAGGGCCCGGGGGTTTTCCCCCGGGCCCTTGTCTTTGTTGGCTCCGGCGGCAGGACTCGAACCTGCGACCCGATGATTAACAGTCATCTGCTCTACCAACTGAGCTACGCCGGATCGAACGGTGGAGGCGCGGGCCGGAATCGAACCGGCGTACACGGCTTTGCAGGCCGCTGCGTAGCCACTCCGCCACCGCGCCGAAACCAGGAAACGCATGAGCCGCCCGCGAGGGGGAACGGCCCCCGGATGCAGGGCACCGGGAACTTAGACTCTGGTTTTCGGCCGGTCAAGGTGCTGGAACCGCCTTCGCCCCATTGTCTTCGCCCGGCCATCGGATTATAAGCGCTGCAATTCGTTTTTCCACTCACCAACGGTGCCGTGATGGACTACGCCGCCGCCCGCCGCAACATGGTGGAAAACCAGGTTCGCCCCAACCGGGTGACCGACCCCCGGGTCGTTTCGGCGATCGCCGAGATTCCCCGCGAGGCCTTCGTTCCCAAGCATCTGGCCGACATCGCCTACGTCGACGAGGCGCTGGCGCTCGGCCAGGGACGCTATCTGATGGAACCCATGGTGTTGGCCCGGCTTCTCCAGGCGGCCGAGGTCGATTCGAGCGATGTGGTCCTCGACATCGGCTGCGCCACCGGCTACGCGGCCGCCGTGCTGGCCCGCCTGGCCAGCATCGTGGTCGCCCTCGAAAGCGACCCCGCCCTGGCGGCGGCGGCCACCGAAACCCTGTCCGGCCTGGGAATCGATACGGTTACCGTGGTCGAGGGGGCGCTGGAACGGGGCTATCCCAAACAGGCGCCTTACGACGTGATCTTCATCGACGGTTCGGTTTCGGAGTTCCCACCGGCGATCGCCGAGCAGTTGGCCGAGGGCGGACGCATGGTGGCGGTGATCCACGGCGAGCCCATGGGCCGTGGGGTGCTGGTCACCCGCCACGGCGGGATCCTGTCGCGCCGCGAGGTGTTCGACGCCGGCACGCCCCTGTTGCCCGGGTTCGCCGCCGAAGCCGCCTTCGTCTTCTGACATACGGCTCCGCTCGGCCGCCGTATTACATATATTAGGTAGTTTAATATTAAAGTTCTACTAGATATAGACAAAACATGTAACTCCGGAATAGACTGGACAAAAGGGTGAACCGGGATACGGGTGCCACGAGGAAGGGGGGCACGTAATGAAGGCAAGCTTGCCTGCTGCGATGTGCCTGCTGGCGGGGTCGTTGGGGTTTGCCGGCGACGCCCGGGGCCAGACCCTAGAGGAGGCCCTGATCGCCGCCTATGCCAACAACCCGACCCTGCTCGCCCAGCGGGCCAGCCTGCGGGCGACCGACGAACAGGTCCCCCAGGCGTTGTCCGACTGGCGGCCGACGGTCGAGATGACCGCCGACGCCGGCACCAGGGCGGTCAACAACAACGCCTCCATCGGCTCCAACCGCCGCCAGCATCGCGATCCCCGATCGGTGGACTTCACCGTCACCCAGTCCCTGTTCGCCGGCGGCCAGACCGAGGCCGCCATCAGCAGCGCCGAGAACACGGTCAGGGCCCAACGCGCCCGCCTGATGAACGTCGAACAGACCGTGTTCCTGAATGCGGTGACGGCCTTCATGGGTGTCTACCGCGACCAGGCGGTGCTGGAACTCAACACCAACAACGAATCGGTCCTCAAACGCCAGTTGGAGGCGACCACCGACCGCTTCGAGGTCGGCGAGATCACCCGGACCGATGTCCACCAGGCCCGGGCCCGACTGGCCGGGGCCACCGCCGACCGGATCAAGGCCGAGGGCGATGTCGAAGCCTCCCGGGCGGCCTATCTCAACGTCATCGGCGAAAGCCCCGGAAAGCTGGCCGCGCCGACGCCGACGTTGATCCTTCCGGACTCCGTTCTCGAGGCGGTCAATTCCGCGGTCGCCGCCAATCCCAACGTGGTCGCCGCCCAATACGACGAAAAGGCGGCGCACGACGCCGCCGCCAAGATCCGCGGCGAGTTGCTGCCCTCCATCGACCTCACCGGCACCGCTTCGCGGGCCTTCGAAGCGTCGAGCGAAACCTCCCGCGTCGACACCTACGAGGCCATGGTGACCCTGAGCGTGCCCCTGTACCAGTCGGGATCGGTCTATTCGCGCCTCAGGGCGGCCCGCCAGACGGTCCAGGAGAAGCGCCGCAAGATCGAGCAGGCGCGCCGCGACGCCACCGAACAGGCGACTCGCAACTGGGAAGCCCTGCAGACGACGCGGGCCCGTATCGTTTCCTTCAACGTCCAGATCGACGCCGCCGAGGTCGCCCTCGAAGGCGTCGAACGGGAAGCCTCGGTCGGCTCGCGCACCGTGCTCGACGTCCTCGACGCCGAACAGGAACTGCTCGACGCCAGGGTCAACCTGGTCCGCGCCCAGCGCGACGAGATGGTGGCGATCTTCGAGTTGAAATCGGCGGTCGGCCAGTTGACGGCCCGGGACTTGAATCTGGAGGTGGATTTTTACGATCCCAAGGGCCATTATCAGGGGGTCCGGGAGAGATGGTTCGGCGGCGACTAAAGTTATTGTAATGCTTTGGTAACTTATTGCTGGATATGGTGGCGCAAAGTCGGATGAGCATTTAATGAGCGAACAAGAAGGACAGACAGAAGGCGAAGCGGGTCAAGAACCCTCGATGGAGGACATTCTTGCCTCCATCCGCAGAATCCTGTCCGAGGACGAGGAAGAAGCCGTGGCCGAGCCCCAACCGGAGCCTAAACCGGAACCCGAGCCCGAACCGGAGCCTAAACCGGAACCGGAGCCCGAACCGGAGCCCGAACCGGAACCCGAGCCCGAACCGGAGCCCGAACCGGAACCCGAGCCCGAGCCCGAACCGGAGCCCGAACCGGAACCCGAGCCCGAACCGGAGCCCGGACCCGAACCGGAACCCGAGCCGGAACCGGAATTCGAACCTATCATCGAATTGGCGGACCTGGAGCCCGAACCGGAGCCGGAGCCGATTCCCGAGCCGGAACCCGAACCGGCGCCGATGCCCGAGCCCGAAGACATCCTCGAACTCACCCAGGCGATGGTCGCGCCCCACGAGGAAATCGTCTCGACGCCGACCGCCCGCATTTCTGTCGACGTTCTTTCCGAACTCGCCCGGGCGATCCTCAATCAGCGCGATATCGTGGTCGGAGGCGGCGGCGTCACCCTGGAGGGGATGATCCGCGAGATGTTGCGCCCGGTGCTCAGGGAATGGATGGACCGCAACCTGCCGTACCTGATCGAGCGCCTGGTCAAGAAGGAAATCGATCTCATGGTCAACCGGGCGGAACGGCTCGAAGACTGAGAGCCTGTTTGGAGAGTTGATCATGGGTTGCGTTGGCCTGGGAAGTGCGAGTGTTAGGAGCGGATGCGCCGGCGATGCCGGGTACATCGTCAAGCATTCGCGACGCGGCAATCGCACTTCCCAGGCCAACCCGAAGGGCCGCGTTTTCAAGGCCTTGAAAATGCGGCGCAACCCGTGATCAACTCTCCAAACAGGCTCTGACCCGGCCGACGACGGCCATACCCCCAGGAAACAAGAGGGCGGTTCAGCGATGCTGGACAAGACCTATCGGCCGGGCGAGGTCGAGAAAAGAATCTACGAGCGGTGGGAGAACAGCGGCGCCTTCGCCGCCGATACCGCTTCCCGGGCCGATCCCTACACCATCATGATGCCGCCGCCCAACGTCACCGGCTCCCTGCACATGGGGCACGCGCTGAACTTCACCCTCCAGGACATCCTGATCCGCTATCACCGCATGCGCGGCCGCGACGCCTTGTGGCAGCCCGGCACCGACCACGCCGGCATCGCCACCCAGATGGTCGTCGAGCGCCAGTTGGAGGCCGACGACATCACCCGCCACGACCTGGGCCGCGACGCCTTCATCGAACGGGTCTGGAAATGGAAGGCGAAGTCGGGCGACACCATCACCAACCAGTCCCGCCGCCTCGGCGTCAGCGCCGACTGGGCCAAGGAACGCTTCACCATGGACCAGGGCCTGTCGGCGGCGGTCCGCAAGGTGTTCGTCGATCTCTACAAACAGGGCCTGATCTACAAGGACAAACGGCTGGTCAACTGGGACCCCAAGCTGCACACCGCGATCTCCGACCTCGAGGTCGAGCAGCGCGAAGTCACCGGCAGGATGTGGCACTTCAAGTACCCGATCGAGGGCCTGGAAGGCCGCCATGTGGTGGTCGCCACCACCCGCCCGGAGACCATGCTGGGCGACACCGCGGTGGCCGTCCATCCCGACGACGACCGCTATCGCGAACTGGTCGGCAAGACCTGCATGCTGCCCCTGGTCGGGCGCTCGATGCCGATCGTCGCCGACCATTACGCCGATCCCGAAAAGGGTACCGGCGCCGTCAAGATCACTCCGGCCCACGACTTCAACGACTTCGAGGTCGGCCGCCGCCACGACCTGGAGATCATCAACGTCCTGGACCGTGACGCCCGGCTCAACGACAACGCCCCGGAGAAGTACCGGGGCATGGACCGCTTCGAGGCCCGCCAGGCGATCGTCGCCGATATCGAGGCCCTCGGCCTGCTGGACAAGGTCGAGGACAACCTGATGACGCTGCCCTACGGCGACCGCTCCGGGGTCGTCATCGAACCGTGGCTGATGGACCAGTGGTTCGTCGACGCCGCGACCCTGGCCAGGCCGGCCATCGAGGCGGTGGAGGAGGGCAGGACCCGGTTCGTCCCGGCCAACTGGGAGAAGACCTACTTCGAGTGGATGCGCAACATCCAGCCATGGTGCGTGTCGCGCCAGATCTGGTGGGGCCACCAGATCCCCGCCTGGTACGGCCCCGACGGCGAGATCTTCGTCGAACTTACCGAGGAAGAAGCCCACCAAGCCGCCGAAGAACACTTCAAAAAACCGGTGGAACTGACCCGTGATTCGGACGTGCTCGACACTTGGTTTTCATCGGCATTGTGGCCGTTCTCGACCATCGGCTGGCCCGACGAGACCCCCGAACTGGCCCGCTACTACCCCACCAACGTCCTGGTCACCGGCTTCGACATCATCTTCTTCTGGGTCGCCCGGATGATGATGATGGGCCTTCACTTCATGGACGACGTGCCCTTCGACACCGTCTACATCCATGCCCTGGTCCGCGACGAGAAGGGCCAGAAGATGTCCAAGTCCAAGGGCAACATCATCGATCCCCTGGAACTGATCGACAAGTTCGGCACCGACGCCCTGCGCTTCACCCTGGCCGCCCTGGCGGCCCAGGGGCGGGACATCAAGCTCGCCGAAAGCCGGGTCGAGGGCTACCGCAACTTCGCCACCAAGCTGTGGAACGCGGCCCGTTTCTGCCAGATCAACGGGTGCCGGCCCAGGGACGGCTTCGACCCCGGGGACTGCGCGATGACGCTCAACCGCTGGATCGTCGGCAAGGCCAACGAGACCGTCGACCGGGTCGAGGCGGCGATCGACGAATTCAAGTTCAACGAGGCCGCCGACGCCCTCTACCACTTCACCTGGGGCACCTTCTGCGACTGGTACCTGGAGTTCACCAAACCCATCTTCCGGGGCGCCGACGCGGCGGCCATCGCCGAAACCAGGGATATCGCCGCCTGGGTCCTGGACCGCCTCCTGCACCTGCTCCATCCCTTCATGCCCTACGTCACCGAGGAGTTGTGGGCGCAGACGGCGGATCGTCCCCGGATGCTGATCGCCGAAACCTGGTCCCGGCCCGCCGCCATGACGGCGGACAGGGCGGCCGAGGACGAGATGGATTGGGTGGTCCGCCTGATCTCCCAGGTCCGCGGCGTACGGACGGAAATGAACGTCCCGCCGGGGGCCAGGATTCCGCTGTTGCTCAAGGACGCCGGCGCGACCACCCGTTCGCGCCTGGACACCCACAGCGACCTGATTCTCGGCCTGGCCCGGCTGTCGGGGGCCGAATTCGCCGACGTGGCGCCCAAGGGCTCGGTCCAGGTCGTGCTCGACGAGGCGACCGTCATCCTGCCCCTGGCCGGGGTCATCGACGTGGCCGGGGAAAAAGCGCGGCTGGACAAGGCGATCGCCCAACTGGACGCCGAGATCGTCGGCTTCGAAAACAAGCTCGCCAACGAGAACTTCACCGGCAAGGCGCCTCCGGAAGTGGTCGAAACCCAACGCGAGCGCCTCGCCGAGGCCAGTCAGGCCCGCGACAGGCTGGACCAGGCCGTCAAACGCCTTTCGGCCCCGTGAACGCGTTCTCCGTCCCCGGCAATGGAAACCAAATCATGGCCTGCGACATATAATTACTGTTATAATAAGCGATTCGTTCCCCGGTTCCGTCGAAACTTCCCCCGGGGAACGAGAGTAACAGGACCATAGAGGCACCGAGATGCCCACCACCAGTACTTTCGAAATCCTTTCGTTGAAGGGGGGAAAATGGGAAACGGACAGCGTAGAAACGGACAAGCTAGCCGCCCTTCGTCATGCCCAGGATGTCCTCAAAAGCAAGTACTTGTCGGCGGTCAAGGTCATTGAGGAGAAGGTCGACGATGAAACGGGGAAGACGCGCTCCTTCATCATATTCAACAAAAAGAAAACCCTGGGAAAAACTACATCGAGATATACCGGTCCGGAACGCCGCAAGGGGAAAGAGTGGAGGGATGTCAAGAAATATCATAAGGGCCGCAAGAAGGATAAAAGAAAAAGTGAGTTATACTCTGAAATAATCAGGCTTATTGTCTTACTTGGCGGAATTTTGTTGGGCCTTATCGTCCTCATAATGATGTATGTATCCTTAGGTTGATTTAAATATCGCATCTCGGCTTATTCACCCATCTCCCGCGGAGATCGGCTTGCGGAGCCAGAACCGGCACATGCCCCGCCCAGCCGTTCGATGGCGGCGGATAACCGCCGCGGTGGCCCGAAAACGACATCGACCGCGGCGCGCGTCATACTCAAGGCCCGGAATGTCGCGTCGAGCCATCAAGTTGTCGCCGCAAAGCCAATGGTCGGTAGTGGGAAAAGCCATTCTAGGGCCGCCTGGGATTCCCGAATGTCCCTACTTTTAATATGTGATATCATTCCAAGCAAAAGCCGAGGCATTTGGGAAACATCGGTTAGGTCACTCGGAGTACCCTGAAGCATGGATGGCAGCCCCCGTGACGTGGATGGCAGAGTCGTCGGCGCCGCGATGGTCGTCGGGGGCGGCATCGCCGGTATGCAGGCGTCTCTCGACCTGGCCGGCGCCGGCTACAAGGTCTACATGGTCGAGAAGAAGTCGGCGATCGGCGGCCATATGTCGCAGTTGGATAAGACCTTCCCGACCAACGACTGCGCCATGTGCACCATCTCGCCCCGCCTGGTCGAGGCCGGGCGCCACCTCAACATCGAGATCCTGACCGACAGCGAGGTCGTCGAGCTGGACGGCGAGGCCGGCGCTTTCACGGCCACCGTGCGTACCCGCCCGCGCTTCATCGACGTCGACAAGTGCACCGGCTGCGGCAAGTGCGCCGAGGTCTGCCCGATTTCCCTGCCCAGCATGTTCGACATGGGACTGGGCCAGCAGCGCGCCGCCTACAAGCTCTATCCCCAGGCGACGCCCGACGCCTTCGCCATCGAGAAACACGGCGTCGCGCCGTGCCGGGACGCCTGTCCCGCCGGCCAGCGGGCCCAGGGTTACATCAGCCTGATCCGCGAGGGCCGCTACCAGGACGCCCTGCGCTCGATCAAGGAGGACAACCCGTTCCCGGCCATCTGCGGGCGCATCTGCGACCACCGCTGCGAGGACGCCTGCAGCCGGGCCAAGGTCGACGAGGCGGTCAACATCCGCGGCCTCAAGCGGTTCGTCACCGATACCGTCTACGCCGAACCGCGGGTCCCGGTCGATGCGCTGGAGCGCCACTTCGAGGAGCGGATCGCCATCATCGGCTCGGGACCGTGCGGGCTGACCGCCGCCCAGGACCTGTGCCGGCTGGGGTACGCGGTGACGGTGTTCGAGGCGATGCCGGTGGCCGGGGGCATGCTCAGGGTCGGGATTCCCGAGTACCGCCTGCCGGCGGCGATCGTCGAGCGCGAGGTCCAGGACATCCTCGACCTGGGCATCGAGCTGCGGCTCAACACCACCGTCACCAGCATGGACGCCCTGTTCGAGAACGGCTTCAAGGCGGTGCTGATCGCGGTCGGCGCCCACGAGGGAATCCGCCTGCCGATCCCCGGCAAAGACCTCGAGGGGATCCTGATCAACACCAAGTTCCTGCGCGACGTCAGGCTGGCCGAACTGGGCGAGACCCGGGACGGCCTGGAGACCGGCGACGACGTCGCGGTGGGCGATCCCCGCGCCGACGTCGAGGGCAAGCGGGTGGTGGTGCTGGGCGGTGGCGACGTCGCCTTCGACGTCGCCCGCACCGCGCTCCGCCTCGGCGCCAGCGAGGTCCAGATCGCCTGCCGGGGAAGCCGCAACAAGTGGCCGGCCAGCAAGGCCGAGCTCGAGGGCGCCCTCGAGGAGGGGATCAAGCTCCACATCGGTCTCATCTACGAGCGCATCCTCGACGACGGCGACGGCCGGGTCGCCGGAATCGACTGCAAGAAGGTCGAACGCTTCGAGCGCGACGAACAGGGCCGCGCCGTCGAGCGCCTGGCGCCGGACCCGGATTTCACGCTGCAGGCCAACGTCATCATCTTCTCGGTCGGCCAGCGGGCCGGCCTCGCCTTCATCCCCGAGGACGCCGGGGTCGAGATCAACCCCAACCAGACCATCGCCATCGACCCCCACACCTTCGCCACCGGCCAGCCCGGGGTGTTCTCGGCCGGCGACAGCGTCAGCGGCACCGCCTTCGCCATCGAGGCGGTGAACGGCGGCCACCGCAGCGCCCGGGCCATCCACCGCTACCTGCGCGGCGAGCCGGTGGAGGCGGCGCCGGCCCCCCAGCAGCCGGTGGCCGAGCTCGACCAGATCGACCTCGACGCCCAGGTCCTGCGCGGCGAGATCGTCCCCACGCCGCGTCTCGCGATGCCCCACACCGAGGTCGCTGGGCGCCATGGCGGGTTCGAGGAGGTCGAGCACGGCTACAGCGAGGAACAGGCCCAGGCCGAGGCCGCCCGCTGCCTGGCCTGCGGGGTGTGCTCGGAGTGCCTGAGCTGCGTTGATGCCTGCGGCTTCGACGCCATCGACCACGAGATGGTCGAGAAAACCCGGCGGATCGAGGTCGGCGCCGTCGTCATGGCCCCGGGCTACCAGCCCTACCGGGCCGAGATGTCGGAGGAATTCGGCTGGGGCCGCTATCCCAACGTCGTCACTTCGCTGCAGTACGAACGGCTGCTCAGCGCCTCGGGACCGACCACCGGCCACGTCAAGCGGCCGTCCGACGACGTCACCCCGCGCAAGGTCGCCTTCCTGCAGTGCGTCGGCTCGCGCGACCAGAACCACGACTACTGTTCGTCGGTGTGCTGCATGTACGCCGCCAAGCAGGGCATCATGACCATCGAACACGAACCCGACACCGAAGTACGGGTGTTCATGATGGACATGCGGTCGTTCTCCAAGGGCTACGAGAACTACTACCGCCGGGCCCGGGAGAAGTACGGAATAAAATACACCCGCTGCCGGATCTCGGCGCTCAAGGAGAACCCGGCCAACCGCAACCCGATCCTGCGCTACGTCGCCGACGGCGAGGTCCACGAGGAGGAGTTCGACATGGTGGTGCTGTCGATCGGCATGGAGATCGCCGACAGCACCAAGCGGCTGGCCGACAAGCTCGGCGTCGAGCTGGACGACAACGGCTTCTGCCGGACCGTGCAGTTCGACCCCCTCCAGACCAGCCGGCCGGGCATCTACGCCGTCGGCCCGTTCCGCGAACCCAAGGACATCCCCGAGTCCGTGGTCGAGGCCAGCGGCGCCGCGGCCTCGGTCGGCCAGCTCCTGGCCGCCTCGCGGCACACCCTGACCCGGGAGGCCGACTATCCGGAGGAAAAGGATATCTCGGAGGAGGACCCCCGGATCGCGATCTTCGTGTGCCACTGCGGGACCAACATCGGCGGCTTCCTCGACGTCCCCGACGTCACCGCCTACGCCTCCGGCCTGCCCGGCGTGATCCACGCCGAGGACAACCTCTTCGCCTGTTCCCAGGACAGCATCGTCCGCATCACCGACAAGGTGAAGGAGGTCGGCGCCAACCGGGTGATCGTCGCCAGTTGCACCCCGCTGACCCATGAGCCGCTGTTCCAGAACAGCCTCCGCGAGGCCGGCCTCAACCCCTACCTGTTCGACATGGCCAACATCCGCAACCAGTGTTCGTGGGTCCACTCCAACGACTGGCAGCGGGCCACCGGCAAGGCCAAGGAACTGGTCCGCATGTCGGCCGCCAGGACCGCCAAACTGGAGCCCCTGCACACCTCCGAGATGCCGATCGCCAAGGCCGCCCTGGTGGTCGGCGGCGGCGCCGCCGGGATGACCGCCGCGCTGTCGCTGGCCGAACAGGGGTTCCCGGTCCACCTGATCGAGCAGGACCAGGCGCTGGGCGGCAACCTGCGCCACCTCCATTTCAGCCTCGACGAGCTGGGGACAGGCGGCGGCCTACCGCGCAGCGGCCAAACCGACCTCCTCGGACCCCAGCAGTTCCTGGCCGAGCTGACCGCCAAGGTCGAGGCCAACCCCCTGATAAACCTCCACCTGGAGAGCCGGCTGGCCAAGACCAGCGGCTTCATGGGCAACTTCACCTCGACCATCGAGGCTATCTCCACCGGCGACCGCCAGGAGGTCCAGCACGGGGTGGCGATCCTCGCCACCGGCGGCGTCGAGTACCGGGGCGACGAATACGGCTACGGGACCAGCCCCAACATCGTCACCCAGCAGGAGTTCGAATCCCTGCTCGCCAGGCACCAGGCGGGCGAGGCCGGCGCCGACCACCCGGGGCTGCCGAAATCGGTGACGATGATCCAGTGCGTCGGCCCGGCCGAGCGCTACTGCGGCCGCATCTGCTGCACCTCGGCGCTCAAGAACGCCCTGGTCCTCAAGCGCCTCGACCCCGAGGCCCGGATCACGGTTATCTTCAAGGACATCCGCACCTACGGCTTCAAGGAACGGCTCTACACCAAGGCCCGCGAGTCCGGGGTGGTGTTCGTCCACTACGACGACGTCCGCCCGCCCGAAGTCGAGGTCGACGGCGAGGCGCTCGAGGTCCGGGTGTGGGAGGAGATCCTCGGCAAGGAGATCGCGCTCAAGCCCGACCTGCTGGTCCTCAGCACCCCGGTGGTGCCGGCCAAGGCGGCCCAGGAGATGAACCAGCTCCTCAAGGTGCCGATGGACATGGACGGCTTCTTCCTCGAGGCCCACGTCAAGATGCGGCCGGTGGACTTCCTCTCGGAAGGCATCTTCATGGCCGGCATGGCCCATTACCCCAAGCTGCTCGAGGAATCGATCATCCACGCCCAGGCGGCGGCGGCGCGGGCCTCGACGCTGCTGGCCAACGACACCGTCACCACCGGCGGCCGGGTGGCGGTCGTCGACGAGACCCTGTGCGTGGGCTGCCTGACCTGCGTCAGGATCTGCGCGTTCGGCGCCCCGCGGGTCGAGGCGGACCTCTCCGGGGTCGGCGACATCCTCGGCGCGGCGCGGATCGAGACCGCGTTGTGCCAGGGCTGCGGCATGTGCGCGGCGGCCTGCCCGGCCAGCGCCATCGACCTCATGCACGCCACCGCCGCCCAGGTGCTGTCCAAGGTCGATGCCCTGTTCCATCCCCAACCCAAACAGGAGGTAGCGGCGGAATGACCGGCGAAAACGGCTTCGAGCCCCAAATCGTGGCCTTCTGCTGCCATCATTGCGCCTACGCGGCGGCCGACCTGGCCGGCGGCTCGCGGATGACCTATTCACCGTCGCTCAAGATCATCGAGCTGCCGTGCACCGGCCGGGTCGATATCCTGCACGTCCTCCATGCCTTCGAGGAGGGGGCCGACGGCGTCATGGTCGCCGGCTGCCTGCCCGGGACCTGCCACTACATTAGCGGCAACCTGCACGCCCGGCAGCGGGTGGAGTACCTCCAGCGCCTGCTCGGCGAGATCGGCTTCGAAGGCGAGCGGGCGCGGATGATCAACGTCTCGGCGGCGATGGGCGCCCAGTTCGCCGAAATGGTCGGCGAGTTCACCGACACCATCAAGGAACTGGGGCCCAACCCGCTGGCCTCCGGGGCCAAGGAGCTGCCGGCGCCGCCCATACCCGGCGTGCGGAACACGGAAATGGATGTAAAAAGATGATCGTTGCTGAACAGAAGCCGCTGGAAGAGATCAAGAACAAGGTCGCGGGCTGCAAGAAGGTGCTGGCGGTGGGTTGCGGAACCTGCGTCACCGTCTGTTTCTCCGGCGGCACCAAGGAAGTGGGGATCCTGTCCGCGGCCCTGCGCATGTCCAAGGAGCTCGACGGCGAGCCCCTGGAGATCGACGAGACCACGGTCCAGCGGCAGTGCGAATGGGAGTACATCGAGCCGCTGGCTGAAAACCTCGACGACTACGACGCCATCCTGTCGCTGGGCTGCGGGGTCGGTGTCCAGACGCTGGCCGAACGGTTCCCCGAGAAGCGGGTGCTGCCGGCGCTCAACACGATGTTCATGGGCCTGCCCACGGAACAGGGGGTGTGGGAGGAGCGCTGCCAGGGCTGCGGCAACTGCATCCTCGACATCACCGGCGGCGTGTGCCCGATCAGCCGCTGTTCCAAGCAACTGATGAACGGCCCCTGCGGCGGCTCGCAGGACGGCAAGTGCGAGATAGACGCCGAGACCCCCTGTGCCTGGCAGTTGATCTGGGAACGGCTGGGCAAGCAGGGACGGATCGACGAACTGCTCGAGATCCAGCCGATCAAGGACTGGTCGACCAGCCGCGACGGCGGCCCGCGCAAGATCGTGCGCGACGACCTGCGCCTGCCTCAAGAGCCCAACGCCTAGACCTGGAAGAAAAGACGATGCAACAGCCGATCGAAGAAAGTGCTTCCGCCACCGGAACCCTCAAGAGCGGGAGCAACCTGGAACGGGTGCTGGCCGGCGGCCACTTCGCGGTGACCGGCGAGATCGGTCCGCCCAAGAACCACGACGCCGGAGTGGTCCGTGAAAAGACCGCCATGCTCAAGGGGTTGGTCGATGCCGCCAACGTCACCGACAACCAGACCGCCGTGGTCCGCATGAGCTCCATCGCCACCGGCCTGCTGGTGACCCAGGAAGGGCTGGAGCCGATCATCCAGATGACGTGCCGCGACCGCAACCGGCTGGCCATGCAGAGCGACCTGCTGGGGGCGGCGGCCCACGGCATCCGCAACCTGCTGTGCCTGTCGGGCGACCACCAGTCGTTCGGCAACCATCCCGGGGCCAAGAACGTCCACGACATCGATTCGATCCAGATGGTGCGCATGGTCAAGGAGATGCGCGACGAGGCCAGGTTCCAGTGCGGCGAGGAAATCCCGGGGGGCGGTCCGCCCCTGTTCGTCGGCGCCGCCGCCAACCCGTTCGCCGATCCGGTCGAGCTGCGCCCCTACCGCCTGGCCAAGAAGGTCGCCGCCGGCGCCGACTTCATCCAGACCCAGTTGATCTACGACATGGACCGCTTCCGGGAGTACATGAAGAAGGCCGTCGACATGGGGCTGCACGAGAAGGTCTCGATCCTGGCCGGGGTCGGCCCCCTGAAAAGCACCGGGATGGCCAAGTACATGCGCGACAGGGTCCCCGGGATGACGGTTCCCGACTCTTACGTGGACCGCATGGCGGGCATCGTCGCCGGCATCGACAAGGAACACAAGAAGGAGCGCCAGGAGGCCTGGCGCAACGAGGGAATCAAGATCTGCATCGAGCAGATCCAGGAACTGAAGCAGATCCCGGGCGTCGCCGGGGTCCACGTCATGGCCATCGAGTGGGAGGCGGCGGTCAAGCCGATCGTCGAGGGCGCTGGCCTGCTGCCCCGGCCCGAGGTCGCCTGAGATGGACGGCATCGCCACCTTCGCCGGCGGCGAAGAAGGGGAGGCCCTTTCCCAGTCGGTGCTGGCGGAGATCGGCCAGAACGTCTTCCTCTGCTACCAGTGCGTCAAGTGCTCCAGCGGCTGCCCGTTGGCCGACCAGTTCGACCTCAAGCCCAACCAGGTGATGCGGAGCCTGCAGTTGAACGACCCCGAGGTGCTCGAGAGCCGGGCCATCTGGTTGTGCGCCTCGTGCCAGACCTGCGCCACCCGCTGTCCCCAGGAGATCGACGTCACCGGGGTCATGGACACCCTGCGCATCGAGGCCAGGAAGCGCGGCGTCAAGCCGGCGATCCCCGAGATCGACAAGTTCAACTCCTTGTTCCTCAAGTTCATCAAATTCTTCGGGCGCAACTACGAACTGGGCTTCATGGGCGCCTTCAACATGGCCCGCGGCACCCCGTTCAAGGACATGGGGATGGGCCTGGAACTGCTCAAACGGGGCAAGCTCAAGCTGTTCCCGAGCTTCGCCAGGGTCCCCGCCAAGGCCAAGCCGGTGGCCGAGTCCGCCGCCAAGGTGGCCTATTATCCGGGCTGCTCGCTGGAATCGTCGGCCATCGAGTACGACCGCACGGTGCGGGCCACCGCCCGGGTGCTGGGCATCGAGTTGGTCGAGCCCGAGGGCTGGACCTGCTGCGGGGCCAGTTCCGCCCATGCCGTCGACCACACCCTGGCCGCCGAACTGCCCATGCGCACCCTTTCCACCGTCGAGCAGATGGGGTTGGACACCGTGACCTCGCCGTGCAGCGCCTGCTACGCCCGCCTCAAGGCGGCCGCCCACAACGTCGCCAACGACCCCGCGATGGCCGCCGAGATCGAATCCCGGAGCGGCCATGCCTACCGGGGCACGGTGGCGGTCAAGCACCTGATCGACACCTTGATCGAGCGGGCCGGCCTGGAGAAGATCGGGGCCAAGGTCGAACGCCCGCTGGCCGGCCTCAAGGTGGCCTGCTACTACGGCTGCCTGATGACCCGCCCCCCCAAGGTCACCGGCGCCGAGCACCCCGAGTACCCGCTCGACATGGACCACCTGATGGGGGCGCTGGGCGCCGAACCGGTCGAGTGGTCCAGCAAGACCGACTGTTGCGGCAACTCGCTGAGCGTCACCCAGACCCCGGTGGCCCTGGAACTGACCCGGAAGATCCTGCGCAACGCCATGGATTGCGGGGCCGACGCCATGGTCACCATGTGTCCCATGTGCCACATGAACCTGGACGCCCGGCAGATGGAGATCAGCCTCGACCGCCCGATCCCGGTCTTCCACGCCACCCAGTTGATGGTTCTGGCCTTCGGGCTCGGCGTCGATGCGGCGGCGCTGGGCATGAACCTGGTCGATCCGCGCCCGGTGCTCGAAGAAAAGGGCCTTGCCGGCTGAGCGCCGCCGCTGGGACCTTGCCCCGGCTTCGATGGCTGCTTAAAATCACTGGCCCGGACAAAAGGGGGAGGGAAGCGTGGCCAAGGACGCCGTTCCGTCGGATATCGCAAAATTGAACTTCGAGGCGGCGCTTTCCGAGCTCGAGGACATCGTCCGCCGGCTCGAGGAAGGGACGGGAGGGCTCGACGAGGCGATCAAGGCCTACGAACGCGGGGCGGCGCTCAAGCGCCACTGCGAGGCCAAGCTCCAGGAGGCCCAGAACCGGGTCGGGAAGATCGTCCTCGGCCCCGACGGCGCCATCGGCGTCGAAGCCGCCGATGATGAATAAGGCCGCTTGGTGAGCGACTTCCGGGAAACCCTGGCCGACAACGCCGAAGCCGTGAACCGGGTCCTGGAGCGGTTTCTCGAGGTCGGCGGCGAACTCGAATCCCGGCTCATGGAGGCCATGCGCTATTCGTCGCTGGGCGGCGGCAAGCGAATCCGCCCGTTCATGGTGGTGGCCGGCGCCCGGCTGTTCAACGTTGCCGAATCCTGCGCCCTGCGGGTCGCCGCCGCGGTCGAGATGGTCCACTGCTATTCGCTGGTCCACGACGACCTGCCGGCGATGGACGACGACGACCTCAGGCGCGGCCAGCCCACCTGCCATATCCGGTTCGACGAGGCGACGGCGATCCTCGCCGGCGACGCCCTGCTGACCAAGGCCTTCGAGGTGCTGGGGGAACCCGACACCCATTCCGACCCGGCGGTGCGCTCGGACCTGGTCCTCGAACTGGCCCGGGCGATCGGCGACCAGGGCATGGTCGGCGGCCAGATGCTCGACCTGCTGGCCGAGACGCGCCCCCTGAAGATGCCCGAAATAACCCGCCTGCAACGGATGAAGACGGGAATGCTGATCGGCTTCGCCTGCGAATCGGGGGCGATTCTGGGCAAGGCGCCGCTGGCCGCGCGCCAGGCGCTGCACGCCTACGCCCACGACCTCGGACTCGCCTTCCAGATCGCCGACGACCTGCTCGACGCCGAGGGCGACGAGAAGGAGGTGGGCAAGAAGACCGGCAAGGACGAGGCCGCCGGCAAGGCCACCTTCGTTTCCCTGCTCGGCCTCGAGCGGGCTCGCGACCAGGCGGCGCTGCTGGCCCGCCAGGCGGCCCAGCACCTGGAGTCGTTCGCCGACAAGGCGGAACCGCTGCAGGAACTCGCCAAGTTCGTTGTAAATCGACGTGCTTGATATTATTGTTATTCTATGTTCTTGATGTGGTAATTCCATCCCTTTCGGAAGAGAATGGGAATTGACGGAAAAGAATACCGAACCTCGACTGCTGGATTCCGTCGACGATCCAGCCGACATCCGGGGCTTTACTAACGACCAGTTGCGCCAGTTGGCTGACGAGGTGCGCGAGGAGATCGTGCGGGTGGTGTCGTTCACCGGCGGTCATCTGGGCGCCAGCCTGGGGGTGGTCGAACTCACCGTGGCCCTGCACCACGTCTTCGAGACCCCCGAGGACCGCCTGATCTGGGACGTCGGCCACCAGACCTATCCCCACAAGATCCTCACCGGGCGGCGCCGGCGGATGCCGACCCTGCGCCAGGGCGGGGGGATTTCCGGCTTCACCAAGCGTTCGGAGAGTCCCTACGACCCCTTCGGCGCCGGCCACAGTTCGACCTCCATCTCGGCCGGGCTGGGAATGGCGGTGGCGCGGGACATGCAGGACCGCAACAACCACGTCATCGCCGTCATCGGCGACGGCGCGATGAGCGCCGGCATGGCCTACGAGGCGATGAACAACGCCGGCTCGAGGAAAGAACGGCTGATCGTCATCCTCAACGACAACGACATGTCGATCGCCCCGCCGGTGGGGGCGATGAGCGCCTATCTGTCGCGGCTGATCTCGTCCAAGCCGTTCCGCTCGATCCGCCACTTCGCCGGCGAGATGGCCAAGAAGTTCCCGCGCAGCATCGAGAAGGCGGCGCGCCGGGCCGAGGAATACGCCCGGGGCATGCTGACCGGGGGAACCCTGTTCGAGGAGATGGGCTTTTACTACGTGGGGCCCATCGACGGCCACAACCTGGATCACCTGTTGCCGGTGCTGCGCAACGTGCGCGACGACAAGGAACCGGGGCCGGTATTGCTGCACGTGGTGACCCGCAAGGGCCACGGCTACGACCCGGCCGAGAAGTCCCCCGACAAGTACCACGGGGTCGGCAAGTTCGACGTGGTGACCGGCGAGTTGGTCAAGTCGAAGGCCAACGCCCCCTCCTTCACCAGCGTCTTCGCCCGGGCCCTGATCGCCGAGGCCGAGGCCGACGACCGCATCCTGGCGATCACCGCGGCGATGCCGGCGGGCACCGGGCTCGACAAGTTCGCCGAGCGCTTCCCCGAGCGCTTCTTCGACGTCGGCATCGCCGAGCAGCACGCGGTGACCTTCTCCGCCGGCCTCGCCTGCGAGGGCTTCCGCCCCTTCGTCGCCATCTACTCGACTTTTCTCCAGCGGGCCTATGACCAGGTGGTCCACGACGTCGCCCTGCAGAAGCTGCCGGTGCGCTTCGCCATCGACCGCGCCGGCCTGGTCGGCGCCGACGGCGCCACCCACGCCGGGGGGTTCGACCTCGCCTATCTGTGCTGCCTGCCGGGGATGGTGGTGATGGCCCCGGCCGACGAGGCCGACCTGGTCCACATGGTGGCCACCGCGGCGGCCATCGACGACGGCCCCTCGGCCTTCCGCTATCCTCGCGGCGAGGGGGTCGGCATCGAGTTGCCGGCCACCGGCGAGGTCCTGCCCATCGGCCGCGGCCGGATCGTCCGCGAGGGCACCACGGTGGCCCTGCTGAGCCTCGGCGGACGGCTCCGGGAGGCGCTGAAGGCGGCCGAGGAGTTGGCCGCGCGGGGGCTGCCGACCACGGTCGCCGACGCCCGCTTCGCCAAGCCGCTGGATTACGATCTGATCCGCCGCTTGGCCAGCGAACACGAGGTGATGGTCACCGTCGAGGAGGGATCGGCCGGCGGCTTCGCCGCCCACGTCATGCATTTCATGGCCGGCAAGGGGCTGCTCGACAACGGCCTCAAGTTCCGCCCCCTGACCCTGCCCGACCGCTTCATCGACCACGACGCCCCGGCCGTCCAGTACGAGGCCGCCGGCCTGGCCGCCGGCCACATCGTCGACACGGTGCTGACCGTGCTCGGCCGCCAACCCAAGGCCGTCAAACCGGTCAGAGCTTGATTTTTTCTTTTCCTTACCTCGTCGTCTGAAATGCCGCCAAGCAAGCTGCGCCTCGACGCCCTGCTGGTCGAGCGCGGGCTGGCCGACAGCCGGGCCAAGGCCCAAGCGTTGATCATGGCCGGGGTGGTTTATGACGGCACCCGGCGACTCGACAAGCCCGGCGTTCAGGTGGCCGGCGACGCCGAGATCGAGGTCAAGGGACGCGACCATCCCTGGGTCTCGCGGGGCGGGGTCAAGCTGGCCCACGGGCTGGAGCATTTCGGGATCGACCCCGCCGGGCTGGCGTGCCTGGACATCGGCGCCTCCACCGGCGGCTTCACCGACGTCCTGTTGAGCTGCGGCGCGGCGCGCGTCTACGCGGTCGACGTCGGCCACGGCCAGTTGGCCTGGAAACTGCGCCGGGACGACCGGGTGGTGGTGCTCGACAAGACCAACGCCCGCAACCTGACCGCCGAACAGGTCCCCGAGGCGGTCGCCCTGATCGTCTGCGACGCCAGCTTCATCGGCCTCCAGACGGTGCTGCCGGCGGCCATGGCCCTGGCCGCCCCGGGGGCATCCCTGGTGGCCCTGGTCAAGCCCCAGTTCGAGGTCGGCAAGGGGCGGGTCGGCAAGGGCGGGGTGGTGCGCGATCCCGAACTCCACCGGGAGGTCTGCGCGCGGATCGACACCTGGCTCGCCTCCCGGCCCGGGTGGCGGGTGCGTGGCCTGTGCGAGAGCCCGATCACCGGGCCCCAAGGCAACAAGGAATTTCTTATCGCCGCCCGGCTGGAGGCGTGATTGCGGAACAGAGCCCTCAGGCGGCGGCCTTGACGGGCCTGACCTGGCGCCGGATCCGACGTTCGGAGTCCCGCCGCGCCACACCCAGGTCGTGACACATCTGCAACCGCAGCCAGAACTCGTCGCTGGTGCTGAAGTAGCGGGCCAGGCGGAGCGCGGTGTCGGCGGTGATCGGCTGTCGGCCGGCGACGATGGCCTGGAGATGGGACGCCGGGACCCCGATGTCCCGGGCGACGCGGCTCGGCTCGAAGCCCAGGGGCTCGATGAATTCCTCGGCCAGCACCGCCCCGGGATGGACGTCGCAGTTGGCGCACGCCGACTCTCCGAAACGCTCGCCTCCGGCGTGGGGCGGCTCGGGAACCGCCTCCGGCGGCGGCGGCGGGGGAACGAACCGGAGCTCGGTCGCCAGGCCGGCTGCCTTCCACGCCTGGAGACCGCCCCCGAGGTTGATGGCCTGGGAATGGCCAGCCTGCGTCAACTGCAAGGCAGCAACCGCCGAGCGCTTGCCGATGGCGCAGTGGATGACCAGCTTCTTCCCCGGAATCCGGGGGAACAAGTCGGGATCTAAGACCGACAGCGGAACCAGCATCGAGCCGGGGATGTGTTCCTGCTCGTATTCGGAGGTCTCGCGGACGTCGATCAACACCGCCTCGCCGGCGTCGAGCCAGCGCCGCACCGTAAGCGGATCGGCCTCGTTCACTTCGGCCAGGGACCGTGGTTGCATGCCATCTCTCCCGGACTCTTCCGCGCCAGCGGCGGGGAAGGGGATATTACGCATAGACATGGTATATAGATATAAAATAGAAGACCGCCATGTCTAATAATATATATATCACATTATGAATATGTATAATATGCCCGCGACACAAGGGCCGACACTCACCCGGCCGGCCAAACCCTGACCGTCCATGGCGTGGTATTACCTGGCTTCGGGGGCTACGCCGCCATGCCTGCCGTCCGCCTGGAGCGCTGGCGGTTGCGGCGGCGCTGGCCCGGGCGTTTCTTCCGCTGGGGGCCACGCTTGACCGGGCCGGGGTCGTTGGCGATCTCGGCCGCGTGGTAGGGATGGTCCTCGATCACCGGTACGTTCTGGCGGATGGTCTTCTCGATGTCGCGCAAGTATGCGCGCTCGTCGTGGTCGCAGAACGAGATGGCGATGCCGGCCGCCCCGGCGCGCGCCGTGCGGCCGATGCGGTGGACGTAGCTTTCGGGTTCGTTGGGCAGTTCGAAGTTGATGACGTGGGTCACGCCCTCGACGTCGATGCCACGGGCCGCGATGTCGGTCGCCACCAGCGCCCGGATACGCCCGGAACGGAAGCCCTCGAGGGCCCGCTGCCGGGCGTTCTGGGCCTTGTTGCCGTGGATGGCGTCCGATTGGATGCCGCTGTGGTGCAGGTGCCGGGCGACGCGGTCGGCGCCGTGCTTGGTGCGGGTGAAGATGAGCACCCGTTCGATGCCCTTGTCGTTCAGCAGTTCGCTGAGCAGCGCCCGTTTCTTGTCCTTGGCCACGAAAAGCACCCGCTGCTCCACCTTCTCGACGGTGGTTGCCGACGGCGCGACCTCGACCCGTACCGGATCGCTCAGCAGGCCGTCGGCCAGGCACTGGACCGATTTCGGCATGGTGGCCGAGAACAGCACCGTCTGGCGGCGCCTGGGCAGGGCGGCGGCAATCTTCCTGACGTCGTGGATGAAACCCATGTCGAGCATGCGGTCGGCCTCGTCGAGGATGAAGACCTCGACCGCGTCAAGGCGCAAGCGGCGCTGATTCATCAGGTCGAGCAACCGACCCGGAGTGGCGACCAGCACGTCGACGCCATTGGCCAGGGCCTTGATCTGGGGACGGGCGGAGGTGCCGCCGAAGATCACCGTCGTGCGCAGGTTCAGATGGCGGCCGTAGGTCCGCAGACTGTCGCCGATCTGGGCCGCCAGTTCGCGGGTCGGGGCCAGGATCAGCGCTCGGGGCAGGCAATGTTGGGGCCTGGCGGCGTTTTCCGCCAGGCGGTGCAGCAGGGGCAGGGCGAAGGCGGCCGTCTTGCCGGTGCCGGTCTGGGCGACGCCCAGCAGGTCGCGCCCTTCGAGCAGCGGCGGGATCGACTTGCCCTGGATGGGGGTGGGGGTGGTGTAGCCTTCGTCGGCGATGGCGCGAAGGATGGGTTGGGCCAACTCGAGGCCCGCGAAATCGGTCATGTGTTGTTTTTCTTTCTCTATCAAATCGTCGTAACCCTCCGCCCCGAAAGCGGGACGGCGAGCGTGCAAGCACGATGCAAGCATTACCGACGCGGCGTGCCCATGGCAGAGGCCCGTCTAACGAAACGCCCACATTTATCGAAAAGAAACGTGGCCGACCCTAAAGACTTGCCGGGCCGGCGAGCGATCGAAATTCGACCGTGAAGGGAGTGTCGCTGACGCAAATAACGTGTCTCGGTGCCGGAAAGTCAAGACAATTCGCCTCTTGCCGTCGTTTCCCGCAGGGCCGTCCACCCCCGCCGCTAGACTTTTCGGATCCTCACCTTCTTCACCCACCGGCGTGAGGCGGTGACGATTTCCGCCTCCAGACCGTCGATGCGGAAGACCTCGCCAGCCGCCGGGATGCGTTCCACGTGGTTGAGGAGCCACAAGTTTGCCGAATCGGTGGCCTTGCAGTCGAGGTCGACGTCCAGGGCCTCCATGACCACACGCATTTCAACAGCCCCGTCGGCCAGCACCTGTCCCGGGGCCTCGACCACCGCTTCGACATGGGGTGGCTCGCGGTCGGCGTGAATTTCACCGACCAGTTCCTCGAGCATGTCCTCGAGCGTGAACAGGCCCTGCAGCTCCCCGTACTCGTTGACGACGACGATCAGGTGGCGGTCCTTCTTGCGCAGCACCTCGAAAAGGTCGTCGACCCTATGGTTCAGGGGGACGAACATGGGTTCTTTGCCAATCTCGGTGAGCGCCACCAGGTCCCGCCCTTCCGCCACCGCCCCCAGCACGTCGCGGATGTGGACCATGCTTACGATCTCGCCGGGCTTGCCGGGAGGATGCAGGGGGATGCGGGAATGCTTCGCGGCGACGATAGCGGGCAGGGCCTCGCGCACGGTGCGCGAGCCGTCGAGGGCGACGATCCTGTGGCGCGGCGTCATGATGTCCTCGGCGCGCAACGCATCGAAGGCGAAGACCCGCTCGATGATCTCCTGTTCGTCCTCCTCGATGGTGCCTTCGCGCGCCCCGTGCTCGGCCAGGCGGATCAATTCGGCCTCGGTGACCGTGGGATCGGCCTTGGCCGGGGTCAGGTTCTGGAGGCCGACGGTCAGGCGCTCCATCACCCAGGCCACCGGGAACACCAGCTTCGAGAAGACCAGCAGCGGCGGCGCCGCCGCGAGCCCGATGGACACGGCGTAGCGCGCCGCGAAGGTCTTGGGCGTGACCTCGCCGAAGACCAGGATGAACAGCGTCAGTGCGCCGACCGCCAGCCCCGGCCCCAGGTGGCCGAATTTCTCCGTTGCGATCACGGTGGCCATGGCCGAGGCGGAGATGTTCACCAGGTTGTTGCCGATCAGGATGGTGATCAGCATGCGGTCGGTGTTGCTCTTGAGTTTTTGCAGCGACCGCGCCCCGGCGCGGCCCTCGTTGGCCAGGGCCTCGGCGCGCACGGCCGAAAGCGTGGTCAGCGCCGTTTCCGAGCCGGAAAAGAAGGCGGAGAGGACCAGTAAAAGGATCAGGATGAGGAGGTCTTCCACGTCGGGTCTTTCATCGCGAAGGGGCGGAGCCCTCAGCTGACATTCCCCAGATAACTCCCCAAACGAGTCCGATGATATCCCAACAGGCCGGATTGGGGAACAAAAACCCTTATTTTCTATCCATGGCGTGGTATTCGGCGTTCGGCATCATGTCGAGGCCGTGGGCCATGCGGTTGGTGTAGTTGAAGAAGGCGGCGGTGTCGCAGATGTCGAAGATGTCGTGGTCGGAGAACCCGGCGTCGCGCAGGGCCTGGCGGTCGTCGTCGCCGATCAGGTGGGGGGTCTTGGTCAGCTTCCAGGCGAAATCCAGCATCGTCCGCTGGCGTTTGTCCAACTCGGCCACCCGGTAGTTCATCACCATCATCTCGCCCAGCTGGGGGTCGCCGGAGAGGCGGCGCACCGCCTGGCCGTGGGCGACCAGGCAGTAGTAGCAGCGGTTGGCCGAGGAGACGACGACGGCGATCATCTCGCGCTCCAGCTTGCTCAGCGCGCAGCTCTCCTCGTCCAGCATCAACTGGTTGTAGAAGGCGGTGAAGGTCCGGAACTTGGCCTGGTTGGCGGTGTAGGCCTGGAGCACCTGGGGGACCATGCCCAGTTTCTCCTCGCACACGGCGAAGTAACTTTTGAGGTCCTCGTCGAGCGAATCGAAATCGGGCAGGGGGATCTTGACGACGTGTCCGGGCTGGGGCATGGCTTATACCAAGGTGCACTGATAATGACTCATAGAGATCGCCTCGGCGTTCCGCCGGGTAGGAGGAAAGCCGCCGGCGATGCGGTGACATCGTCAAGGCTTTCCGACGCCCTCCGGCGGCACGCCGAGGCGACCGGAACGGCGGCTTTCCAAGGCTTT
>CAZWEZ010000011.1:0-52422 GCA_964632795.1 uncultured Thalassospiraceae bacterium
GATGCCCAAGAAGAGGTACGCCGATCCCTCCTCGCCCCTGGCCGGACTGATCTGAGACCATGGGTCATTATCAGTGCGCCTTGGTATAACGGTCCGGGGCGCCTGAACGGCTACTGGACGATGACCGGGATCACCCCGGGGATCAGCCACGTCTCCCACATCTCGTCGGTCTTCCTCTGGAACAAGGCGACGTCTTCGTCGGTGAAGTGGGCGAACCGGCCCTGCCTCAGCAAGTACTCGCCGACCGGCCGGCGCTTGAGCTCGCCGCTGGCGATGCGCTTGGACTTGCCGTACATCTTGAGCTTGTTCTCCTCGATCTCGTAGAGCGGCCACATGCCGCATTCGACCATCAATTCGCCGAGCTCGTTGGCGAACATCGGGTCGATGTCCCAGCCCTTGGGGCAGGGGTTGAGCGAGTGGATGAACGTCGGACCGCCGATCGACAGAGCCTTGCGGATCTTGTTCAGGTTCTCCAGCGGATACGAGGGAGAAACCGTGGCCACGTACTTGCACTCGGGATGGCCCGTCGCCAACATCGGCGCGGTGTTCTTCTTCCAGCGCTTGTTCATGTTGCGCACCACCTTGCCCGGCGGGGTGAAGGTGGAGTTGGCGCCGTAAGGAGAAGACCCCGAAACCTGGATGTCGGTATTGGCGTAGGACTCGTTGTCGTAGCAATAGATCAGCAGGTTGTACTGGGTGTGCTGGAGGGCCGCCGAAATGGCCGCCAGCCCCATGTCGATCCCGCCGCCGTCGCCGCACACGGCGATGACGTTGATCTTTTCGCGCTTCATCTTGTTCTTGCGCATCAACACCCTCAGTCCGGCGGCGGTGCCGGTTCCCGCGGAGCCCGAGGAGCCCAGCTGGGTGTGCATCCACGGCACCGCCCACGGGGTGGTGAAGTAGGTGGTGTTGGCCACGTACATGCACCCGGTGCTGCCGAGGATGACGGTCCGCGGACCGGCCGCCTTGGCCAGCAGCCTCATGCCCTGGGCCGACAGACAGCCCTGACAGGTGCGGTGCCCCGAGGTGTAGTACTCCTCGAGGGCGATTTTCTTGACTCCCTTCCAACGCTCCAGATTTTGCGGCGAAGTGAAGTCGTCTTTCACACTTGCTTGCGCCATGATTTTTACTCCCTCACTCCGATCCAGTAGGTGTCCTGATCGTTGGCGGCGCCATCGGCGGCCTTGTAAGCCATGTCGGCCATTTCGATGACGTCGTCCGTGCTGACCTCGCGCCCGCCCAGGCCGGCGATGCAGGAAACGATCTTGGGCCTGTTGTCCACGGGGTAGAAGGCCGAGCGCATGTCGTTGGCCAGCACGCCGCTGTTGAAGGTCGAGCCGAAGCCGTAGTCGCGGTCGATCACGCTCATGGCGCCGACCCCGGACAGGGCGTCGTGCAGCTCTTCGGTGGGGAACGGACGGAACCACCTGATCCGCACGAAGCCGACCTTCTTGCCTTGCTTGCGCATCTTGCGCACGGCGACCTTGACCGGCATCTCGAGGGTCCCCATGCCGATGATCGCGATCTCGGCGTCGTCCATCATGTAGCGCTCGATGAAGGGCTCGCCGCCACGGCCGTCGAAGATGGCGTTGAAGTCCTCGTAGGCTTCCATGATGACTCCGCGGGCCCGGCGCATCGCGGCGTCGCTCTGCATCCGGATCTCCATCAGCCAGTCCTCGTTGACCTGCGGGGCGATGGTGATCGGGTTGTCGGGATGGAACAGCTTGTCGCCCCGGTCATAGGGCGGCAGGAACTTGTCCACCTTGTCCTTGGAGGGGACGCTCACCAGCACCTGCGAGTGGGTCAGGAAGGCGCCGTCGCAACTGATCGCGCAGGGCAGGGAGACCCGCTTGTCCTCGGCCACCCGCCAGGCGATGAGGGCGGTGTCCAGCGCCTCCTGGGCGGTCGCCACCCAGTTCAGCATCCACCCCAGGTCGCGCACCGCGAGGGCGTCGTTGTGCTCGGTGCCGAAGGCTCCCGGGTCGTCCAGCGCCCGGTTGCCGACCATGGCCACCACCGGCAGACGCAGCCCGGCGGTCACCGCCAGCGGCTCGAACGCATAAAGCCAGCCGACGCCGCTGGAGCCGGTGAAGACGCGGGCGCCCACGGTCGAGGCGTGCTTGACGATCTCGAACTGCGAGTGCTCGCCCTCGGCGATGATGTATTCGCAATCGAACTCGCCGTCGGCGATCATCTTCGAGACGAATTGCATGACGGTGTCATAGGGCCGGATCGGATAAGCCGTGATGACATCGACGTCGGCCAGCCGGCAGGCGTGGGAAATCGCCTCGCTGCCGCTGATCAACAGCTCGGTATCGCCGCCCGGCTTGGCGGTCGACCTGGTTTTCTTCGCTGTCGCTGCTTTAGGAGGATTCATTGGCTATCTCCTCGGCGTACTGGCCCCTGTGATGGTAGCCGTGGGAACGCGGGGGAAGGTTGGACGTCTTCTCGGAGAACCAGGCGGCATAGGCCTTCTTGTCCTTGCTCCACATCTCCCACTGGCTGTCGTTGTTGTCGAAGGCTTCCTCGTTGACCATGATCAGGCAGTCCTTCACCGGGCACATTTCCTCGCACACGCCACAGCCGCAGCAGGCTTCCAATTCGGCGTCGAAGTAGTTATCGGGGGTGATGTCGAACGCGGCGTCCGGGCACACCAGCCAGCAGAAGGTGCACGAGGTGCAGGTGTCGAAGTTGATCACCGGGCGCATGGTGCGGGTCGAGAACTTCTTGAAGTGCTCGCTGCGTCCGGGGACGAAGCCGCCTTTCTTGGCCGGGTTGTCGCCCTTCACCGGCAGGGCGCGAAGCGTGATGCACTCGGGCATCGACTTCCAGCCCGGGAGGTCGAAATCGAAGGTCTCCTTGTCGCTGCCCTGATCGGGGCCGACCGAAATCGAGTCCATCTGTTTGTAGGTTCTCTTCGCCGAAGCGACCTTGGATTTGTCCTTCCACTGGTCCTCGATCGCCTCGACGATGGCGTCGATGCCGACGATCTGCGGGGCGACCTTGGCCAGGGCGCCGAGCAGGCGGACGTCGGTATGATCGTCCTTGTGGACCATCTTGCCCCCGAAACTGGCCGGGGACTTGAGGATCGACAGCTTGTAAGGGGCGTCGCGGCGGTGGATGTCGTTGATCAGCTTGTTGGAGGACTGGGTCGAGGTGATCAACAGCGTGCCGCCTCCCTTGAGCTGGCTGTTGATGGGTTGCAGACCGTACCAGGCCCAGGACTCGACGCCCTTGCACATGGTGTCGTCGGCGACGATGGTGACGTCGCAGTCGTCGGGCGTGTAGCGCGACAGAAACTCCTGGAGCTCGTCCTCGGTGTCGGAAACCACGGCGAACTGCTTGGCCGGGATGCCGTTGCGTTCCGGGGAGTCGCTGTAACGCCCGAAGGCCATGCCGATCTTCCCTTCATTCCTTGCAGCCAAGACGATCCCGCGACAGATGTTCTTGGCCAAGGTTCCTTGGAAGACCCCTCGGTACACAACCTCCACAGAATGAGTAGTCATTCATTTTCCTCCTGTTGGGGTGGTTTAAGGTTATTCCAGATAGTCCACATGCTTGTTGACGTGAGCGGCGAGATTGAACGTGTGCTCGCGGACCAGGCGTTCCGCCAGCTCGGTGTCGCGAGCCTCGAGGGCTTCGATGATGTGAATGTGGTCGATGATCGAACGGTCGGCCCGATCCAGCTCGGAGATGGTCCTGGCACGGATCGAATGGATGTGCAGGAACAGGCTGTCGGCCGTGTCCTTCAACAACTGGCACCGGCTCATTGTGAGAATGGCCTGGTGGAACTGGATGTTGGTCTCGGAATATTCGTCGATGTGGGCCCGGAGCTGGCCGTCCTCGAAGCGCGAGAACATGGTCCTCAGGGAGGCGATCTCCCGGTCCTCGGATTGCTGCGTGATCAGGCAGGCCGCCATGCCCTCCAAGGCCGCCCACACGGTGATCATGTCGAGGATTTCCGCCTTGGTCTTGCGGACCAGATAGACGCCGCGCCGGGGCACGATCTTGACCAGGCCCTCCTGCTCCAGACGCGCCAACGCCTCGCGGAGCGGGGTTCTGCTGATCGCGAACTGATCGGCGAGGCGCCGTTCGTCAAGGCGCAACTGGGCGTTCTCGTCGTAGATGTTGACCCGGGATATGGCCTCTTTCAAGGACTTGTAGATTCGTTCCTTGAGGCTGAAATCCTCGTTTATGGGGGCGACAACAAGTTCGACCACGGGCATGGCGTCATCTCAGTTCCAGTTGTGAAAAAAGGTTTGCAATCCCTGCGCTTCGGCCCGGAGAAACGGGTTCTTGATTCTGGTATACCATATGCCAGAGCGTCCGCATTGGCAATCGTTATTTCCGCTCCGTCCAGTGCTGGGCGACATGAATCCCCCCTACAACGTCCTTCCAGAAGGACGATTGGATAAAAGTACTTTTTTCAAGAACTTGATCAGCGGCAGGGCGAACAGGATTACGGCGATGGCCATGATGGACCCCGAAATCGGCCGCGTGAAGAAGACCGTCATGTCGCCGTGCGAGCCGATCAGCGATTGGCGCAAAGCGGGCTCGGCGAGCGGCCCCAGCACGATGGCCAGCACCGCCGGCGCCATGGGATAGTCCAGCTTGCGCATCAGATAGCCGACGATGCCGAAAAGCAGCATCAGCCATACGTCGTGGATGTCCATCGTGGGAACGTAGCCGCCGATCACGCAGAGGATGAAAATGATCGGCGCCAGGATGGTGAACGGCATCTTCAAAATCCAGATGAACATCGGGATGAAGGCGACGTTGATCAGCAACGCGAAGAGGTTGGCCGCGTACAGGCTGGCGATCAGTCCCCACACGAAATTGGGATGGTCGACGAACACCAGCGGTCCGGGCTCGAGGCCCCAGATCACCATTCCGCCAAGCAGGATGGCGGTGGTCGGCGAGCCCGGGATGCCGAGGGTCAGCATGGGCAGCATGGAGCCGGTGGAAGCGGCGTTGTTGGCCGCTTCCGGAGCCACCACGCCGTCGACGTTTCCCTTGCCGAAGCTCTTCGGGTCCTTCGCCATGCCCTTGGCCACGCCGTAGGCCATCAACGAGCCGGGGGTTGCCCCGGCGGCGGGCAGGATGCCCACGAAGTAGCCGAGGATAGAGCCCATGAACATGGGCTTGAGGCTGGATTTGAGGTCCTTCAGGTTATTGAAAATCCGTTGGACCGAAACCGTCGCTTTCGACATCTCGACATCGCCACGGCTGATATCGATGGTCCACAGCATCTCGCCGATGCCGTAGATGCCGATCGCCAACACCAGGAAGTTGACGCCGTGGTAAAAGCCGGAAATGTCGAAGAAGATCAACCTCGGATTGCCGCTGATGATGTCGAGGCCGACGGTGCTGAGAACGAGTCCGATGAAAATGGAGAAACATGTCTTGGCGATGTCGTCGCCGCCGAGGCCGATGAAGGTGGAGAAGGCCAAGATCATCAGCGCGAACGTCTCCGGCGGGCCGAAGGCAAGGGCCACTTCCGCCAGGGGCGGCGCGAACATGGTGAACAGGACGACCGAAATGGTGCCGCCGACGAACGAGGCGGTGGCCGCCGCCACCAGGGCCTTGTCGGCCTTCCCCTGCAAGGCCAGCGGACGGCCGTCGAAGGTGGTCGCCACCGCCGTCGAGGCGCCGGGGATGCCGAGCATGATCGAGCTTATGGCGCCGCCGTACATGGCGCCGTAATAGATGGCGCCGAGGAAGATGACCGCCGAGGTGGGCGGCACCAGGAAGGTCATCGGGAGCAGGATCGCCACCCCGTTGACCGAACCCAGCCCGGGCATCGCGCCGATGAAAAGCCCGACGGTCACCCCGGCCAGGATGAGCCCAAGGTTGAGCGGCTCCAACACGATGCCGAAACCGGTAATCAGGAGGCTTAGAGTTTCCATCCTTGGTCACACTTCCAGCAGCGGGAAGGCAAAGGCGCCGTGATATTTCCAAATACCCTGCCCGGCAAAATGGTTGCGCGTGTGCTCCTACATGAATATATCGTAAAGAGGGTAGAACAACGGTTCGGTAAAGCCCTTGGGAAGGGTCTTCTTCAAGGCGATCTCAAAGAAGAAAAACGACGCCACGGGCATGCCGATGGCCAAAGCGGCAGTCGTCGTCCAGCTGTGCCGTCCCATGAACCGGACATAGAAAAGAATATAAAGCGGAACCGAACCGTAGACGCCGATGACGTGGATCAGGCCGATCATCACCGTCAACGATCCACCGACCAACAGGAAAGACTTTACGGCATGACGGTCCATATAGGGTTCGGTCGACTGCGAGGGCGGCGACGCGCGGGTGATCCAGTTGGCGATCACCCCCAGGCAACAGACCAGCATGCCCGCCGACAACCAGAACGGAAACGCCCCACCGCCTGGTCCCTCTTCGGGAATCCAGCCGATGGGGAGTTCCGCGCTTTTCCACATCAGGAGAATGGAGATGACCGCCATTACGAGAGCCATGACCAATTCGGCGACACGCATGGCGGCGCTCCCTCCCCCTGTTTAAATGACGTTTCGGGTTGGTTCCCGATTAATCGATTTCACCGGCTGCTTTCAGCATCTTGCGGTGCGCTTCGCGTTCCTCGACGAAATAGTCGGTCAGCGCCTGGCCGGTCAGCCAGCCCGGAATCAGGCCCTTCTTGTCCAGGTAATCCTGCCATTCCTGGGATTTGTACACCTTGTCGAAGACGTCCACGTAATAGGCCTGAACGTCATCGGGAATGCCCTCCGGGGCGATGATGCTGCGCTGCATGTAGTAGACCATGTCGGTCCCGTAGCCCAGCTCCTCGAAGGTCGGGATGTCGCCGAATCTTCCTGTCAGCTTCCCTTTCGGCGTGAAGCTGGCAAGCGGTCGCGATTTGCCGGCTTCCCAGAATCCCGCCTGTTCGGACGGATTGTTCACGGTCGAGTCGATGTGCTTGCCGATCAGCTCCTTGGCGACCGTGCCGCCGCCCTTATAGGGCACGTAGGTGACCTTGATGCCGAATTTCTTTTCGAGCATGCTGGTGACCAGGGAATCCTCCTGGCCCTTGCCGGTGCCGCCCATCTTCCAATTTTTCGGGCCGGCCGCCTTTACGGCCTTGACATAATCATCGACGGACTTGATGTCGGTGTCGGAATGCACCCACAGCTGGAAGGTGTCTTCGGCCAGCCTGGTGATGGGGGTGAACTTCGAGATGTCGACCCCGAGGCCCGGGTTGCGTAGCGGCGTGGTGTAGTAGCTGTTGAGCGTCGCCATGATCACATGGGGATCGCCGGCGTGGTCCTTGAGATACCGCAACGCCTCGGCGCCCGATCCGCCGCCCTTGTTGATGGGCACGAAGGGCTTGGATGCAAGCTTGTTTTTCTCGATGATGCCCTGGATGAAACGGGACAGCCGGTCGGCGCCGCCGCCCTTGCCGGCCATAACGACGAATTCAACGGGCTTCTTGGGTTCCCAGGCGAGTGCATCCTTAGGCGCCGATGCCACGCTCAGTCCCAGGGCCAACCCGACGCCCAAGCCGAAAATCCATAGATTTCGTAGGCTTTTCATCGCTTCCTCCCTTTCAGTGTGCTGGTTCGAAAATGTAAGCGTCTCTCCCTTCTTTCGTATTCACGCGCTTCAATTTATTTGGCCGTCAGCCGTCACTGCCAGGCGGAAGGTAGGAAAGGGTCCTTCTCTTATCGGCATTGGAATAACGGCCCTGTTAAAGACCCTACGTGGTATGTGGTATACAATGCAAGTCAATTCAGAACGACATTATTTCGCGGTCCCATGACGTTAAAAGCAACAAAATAAAAGCAATGCAGGGGTGTAAAGAATTTTAGTTTTTCAGGCAATTTCCATATTTGCTGAAATCATAATAATAATCGTTATTCCAACGTCGAATCGCCCATGCCAGGAAAAAGAGCGATTCTTGCCGGTCCGCCGTGCAAATGGCACCATGACGAAGTCGGACGATCCCACGGCCCGGCGGGGCTGAAACGGCGAGCCCGCCGGCACGAAAGGTAACGCCATGTCGAACACCTCGGCCCGCCTGTCGCTGGGGTTCTCCGGTGTCGGCCACACGTTCTCCCACATGTTCGCGCCGATCTTCTTCGTCGCCGCCCTGACGCTGGAGGACCAGCTGGGCATGACCCACGGCGAGGTGGTCGCCCTGGTCGTCGTCGGCAACGTCATGTACGGGGTGTTCGCGCCGTTGGCCGGCTGGCTCGGCGACCGCTGGAGCGCCACCGGCATGATGGGCCTCTACTTCGTCGGCACCGGGGCCGGGATGGCGATGACCGGGCTCTCGGCGACGCCGTTGCAGATCGCCGTCTGGCTGGCGGTGACCGGTCTCTTCGCCTCGATCTACCATCCCGTCGGCATCGCCTGGCTGATCCGCCACGCCCGCAACCGGGGGACGGCGCTGGGCATCAACGGGGTGTTCGGCGGCATCGGTCCGGGCATGGCCGCGCTGGGCGCCGGCGTCCTCATCGACCTCTTCGGCTGGCGGTCCGCGTTCCTGGTTCCCGGCCTCCTCATGGTGGCCGTGGGGGTGGCGTTCTACGGCTTGATCGCCAAGGGGCTGATCGTCGAGACCAAGGCCGACCGCAAGCCGGACCCTCCGGCCTCGCGCCGGGACATGGCTCGCGTCCTGACGGTGCTGGTGGTGACCATGCTGTGCGGCGGCTTCATCTACCAGGCCATCCAGCCGGCGCTGCCCAAGTTGTTCTCGGAAAGGCTGGCCGATGTCGCCGAGGGCGGGGTGATGGGAATCTCGGTGTTGGTGGCGATCGTCTATTTCGTCTCCAGCGGCTCGCAGCTGGTGACCGGCAGGTTGGCCGACGTCTATCCGCTCAAGCCGCTCTACGTCCTGACCTTCCTTCTCCAGGTGCCGTTCCTGGTGCTGGCCGCAAGCCTGGGCGGCGCCGGGCTGGTGGTGGTCGGGGCCGTCATGTTGACGGTCAACGTCGCCTCGCTGCCGGCCGAGAACTGCCTGATCGCCCGCTATGTCCCCAGCCAGTGGCGGGGTCTGGCCTTCGGCTTGAAGTTCCTCCTCTACTTCGGGATCAGCGGCCTTGGGGTCAAGCTGGAAGGGGTTGTCTACGACGCCACCGGCGGCTTCTACTGGCTGTTCATGATCCTCGCCGGCCTCGCCGTAGTCGGCATCGCGGCGGCGCTGCTGCTGCCCTCCGAGCGCCAACGCCCGGCGCCGGCGGTCGCCAACGATGTCGAGGGCTGATCACGGGTGTCGGGTGGCCAGCCTCCGGATGTCGTCGTAGGGGTGCAATTTAGATGATACAGGCCACTAGGGCCCGCTCCAGGTCGTCGATGATGTCCTCGACGCTCTCCAGGCCGATCGACAGGCGGACCACCTCGGGTCCGGCCCCGACGGCGATCTTCTGCTCCTCGGAGAGCTGACGGTGAATGGTCGAGGCCGGGTGGATGATCAGCGACCGGGTGTCGCCGATGTTGGCCAGGTGCGACAGCAGGTTGACCGATTCGACCAGCTTGATCCCGGCCTCGTAGCCGCGCTTGAGGCCGAAGGTGAACACCGAGCCCGCCCCCTTGGGCAGGTATTTCCTGGCCAGCTCGTGATAGGGGCTGGACGGCAGGCCGGCGTAGGACACCCAGGCCACCGCCGGGTGGCCGTCGAGGAACTCGGCCACCTTTTGGGCGTTGGCGACGTGGCGTTCCATGCGTAGCGGCAGGCTCTCGATGCCGGTGATGGTGTAAAACGCGTTGGCCGGCGACAGGGTCGGCCCGAAGTCGCGCAGGGCCACCGCGCGGGCCTTCATGGCGAAGCCGAAGTCGCCGAAGGTCTCATAAAAGGTCAGGCCGTGGTAGGCCGGGTCGGGTTCGGTCATGGTCGGGAATTTGCCGTCCCGGGCCCAGTCGAAGCGTCCCGACTCGACCAGCGCGCCGCCCATCGCGGTGCCGTGGCCGCCGAGGAACTTGGTCGTCGAGTGGATGACGATGTCGGCACCCCACTCGATGGGCCGGCACAGATACGGGGTGGCCAGGGTGTTGTCGACGATCAACGGGATACCGACCTCCCGCGCGATTTCGGCCACCGGTTCGATGTCGACCACGATGCCCCCGGGGTTGGCCAGCACCTCGAGGAAGATCGCCTTGCAGCGTGGGGTCAGCGCCCGGCGGAAGTTCTCGGGATCGGTCGGGTCGACGAAATGGCAGGTCCAGCCCAGCCTCTTGAAGCTGATCCCGAACTGGGTCAGGGAGCCGCCGTAGAGGTTGCGCGAGGACACGAACTCGTCGCCCGGCTCGAGCAGGGTGAAGAAGGTCAGGAACTGGGCGGCGTGGCCCGAGGCCGCGCAGACCCCGGCCCGACCGCCCTCCAGGTTGGCGATCCGCTCCTCCAGCACCGATACCGTGGGGTTGGTCAGCCGCGAGTAGATGAAGCCGAAGGTCTGGAGGTTGAACAGGTCGGCGGCGTGCTCGACGTCGTCGAAGACGTAGGACGTGGTCTGGTAGATGGGCGTGTTGCGGGCTCCGGTCACCGGGTCGGGGCGGGCCCCGGCGTGGATGGCCCGGGTCTCGAACCCGAATTCGCGGGGCTTGGAGCCCTGGCCGCCGTCGTCGTTTCCGCTCATGACCCCACCTTGAGGCGTTTCGAGGAGATGATCCCCGAATTGATGCCGCTCCAGCTCAGCTCGCCGTACAGGCGGCCGTACTCGATCTTGGGGCAGCGGTTCATGATCACCGTCAAGCCCGCCGCCTCGGCGCGCCCGGCGGCTTCGTCGTCGCGCACCCCGAGCTGCATCCACACCACTTCGATGCCCTTCTCGGGAGCCACCTCGATGGCCTCGTCGACGATCGCCCCGGCGGCCTCGGAGGCGCGGAAGATGTCCACCATGTCCACCGGCCCGGGGATCTCGCGGAGGGTGGCGTAGACCGTCTCGCCGAGGATCTCGCCGCCGGCCCGGCCTGGGTTCACGGGGATCACCCGGAACCCCTTGCCCTGGAGGTACTTCATGGCGAAGCTGGAGGGCCGTACCCAGTTGGCCGAGGCGCCGACCATGGCGATGGTCCGGACCCGGCGCAGGATCCCCTTCAGGTGATCGTCGTTGTAATGGATCGTCTCGACCGCCGGCCCGGGGTTCATGACCCTTGCCATTCGGGTTGGCGCTTGCCGAGGAAGGCGTCGATGCCTTCCTCGGCGTCGGCGGCCAGCATGTTGCAGATCATGGTCTCGGAGGCCAGCTTGTAGGCGGCCTCCAGGTCGAGGTCGATCTGGCGGTAGAAGGCCTCCTTGCCCATCGCCGTGGCTTGGGGCGACTTGGTGGCCAGCTGGGCGGTCAGTTCGGCCACCGCGCCGTCCAGCGCCTCGGGGGCGACCACCCGGTTGACCAACCCCAGCCGTAGCGCCTTCTCGGCGTCGATGGGGGTGGCGGTGAACAGCATCTCGAGCGCCGCCTTGCGCCCCACCGCGCGGCTCAAGGCGACCATGGGCGTCGAGCAGAACAGGCCGATGTCGACCCCGGGGGTGGCGAAGCGGGCCGAGGTCGAGGCCACCGCCAGGTCGCAGGTGGCGACCAGTTGGAAGCCGGCGGCGGTCGCCATGCCGTCGACCTTGGCGATCACCGGCTTGGGCAGGCGGGTGATGGCCAGCATCAACTTGGTGCACTTCTTGAACAGGGCCCGGTAGTTCTCCTCGCCGGGGTTGGCGCGCATTTCCTTGAGGTCGTGGCCGGCGCAGAACACCGGTCCCTCGGCGGCGATGACCAGCGACCTGACGGCGTCGTCCCCGGCGATGGCGTCCAGCTCCCGCCCGAGGGCGGCCAGCAGCTCGTCGGACAGGGTATTCTGCGCCTCGGGGCGGTTGAGGATGAGGGTGGCGGTCCGCTCTTCGTCGTGTCTGAGCAGGACGGGCGAAGCGGTCATCGAAGTGTCATCTCCATTCGGGGGTGAGGAATGTGCCGCGCTTGCGCCGCCCAAGGCAAGGGATATTCGATGGCGCGGGAGCGGCGGCTACCAGATCATCGGATTGGCGTCGTCGCAGCTGCGTCGTTTGCCCGCGCGGCGTTCGTCGCCCAGGACGTCCCCGGCGGTCACCCTCGGGCCATGGGGCATCCCATGTTGGCGCATTCGGGGGCGCCGCAGGCCGGAGCCGGGGCCTTGGCGCCGGTCGATACGCTGGGCGCCATGAGGGCTTTGGAAATCTCGTGGTCTCCGCATTCGGGACAGGCGATCTCACGGTTGGCGGCCTTGGCGTCGTAGTCGGCGCCGTTGTCGAACCATTCGGTGAAGACGTGCCCCTTGGCGCATTTGACGTCGAAGACGATCATCGTCGCGTTCTCCAGGTCCCTCGAGTGACGGGGCCGATCATGCCCGAGCGGCGTTCGCCAGGCAACCGCGTCGTCCGTCGCCTCCTTCGGCAACAACCATCAACGGCACGCGTAGCTCCGGGTCGGGTTGAAGACGTCATCTGTGCTCAGGGTCAGGGTTTGCTCGTAGACGGCTTTCTTGCCGAACCGGGAACAGTGTTTCGACGCCACCTCGTCGGGGCTTCCCGAGCCGACCATCGGTTCCTTGACCCAGACCCCGAATTGGTCGCCGCCCAGCACCTCGGCCTCGGCGCACGCAACCAGCACAAGACAGGCGATGATCGTCGGTATCCTGGGGACGGACATCTCTCCTCCGCGCTCATCGATGCCCAAGATATAGCGCAAGCCGGTTCGCTCGGAAAGCGCAACGCTTGGGATCGGGGGCAAATCCTAAACAGTGTCGGGATGGCCCCGTTGAAAAACGTCAACCGGGTGTCGGCCCGGCAGTGGTGGGCCCGCCACCCGAGGTGATCGCGGTAATATACCGGCGAGGGCATGTGGCGACACATGCCCTCGCCGGCAAGCGCGACCGCGCGTCGCGACTTATGTCGCGTAAGCCAAGGGCCACCGGCCCGCCCGGCGTCTGAGGGGCTCGCGTAACGAAGTGAAGCAACACTTAACCTAGCCACCGGCCCGCCCGGCGTCTGAGGGGCTCGCGTAACGAAGTGAAGCAACACTTAACCTAGCCACCGGCCCGCCCGGCGTCTGAGGGGCAATGATACCTATCTTGGCGCGAACCAGCCCTGGGTGCGCAGGCAGAAGCGGACCAGCATCAGCATCACCGGGACCTCGATGAGGACCCCGACGACGGTCGCCAGGGCGGCCCCCGAGGACAGCCCGAACAGGGTCACCGAGGTGGCGATGGCGACCTCGAAGTGGTTGGAGGCGCCGATCATCGCCGTCGGCGCGGCGTCCTCGTAGCTCAGACCGAGCAGCTTCGACAGCCCGTAGCCGACGGCGAAGATGAGCACCGTCTGCAGGAACAGGGGCACCGCGATCCACAGGATGGTCAGCGGGTTGGCGAGGATCACCTCGCCCTTGAACGAGAACAGCAGGACCAGGGTGACCAGCAGGGCGCCGATGGTGATCGGCGTCAGCACGTGGAGGAACCTCTCGCGGAACCAGTCCTCGCCCCTGGCGGCGATGATCCAGCGCCGCGAGAAGTAGCCGGCGACCAGGGGCAGCGCGACGTAGACGCCGATCGACAGCCCCAGCGCCTGCCACGGCACCGGCAGCCGGCCGACCCCGAGCAGGAAGCCCCCGAACACCCCGTACAGCACCAGCATGGTCAGCGAGTTGATCGCCACCATGACCAGGGTGTGGCCGTCGTTGCCCTTCGACAGGTGGCTCCAGACCAGGACCATGGCCGTGCACGGGGCGATCCCCAGCAGGATGGCCCCGGCCAGATAGCTGCGCCACAGGGGGACCTCCAGCATCTTGACGCCGTCGTGGACGACCACCGTTCCGGACCCGTAGCGGGCGCCCTCGGCGAGGTCGAGGCCGAACGGCATCTTGACCAGGTCCATGGCCTCGGCGCCGATCAGGTCGCGGAACAGCACGCCCAGGAAGACGAAGGCGATGGCGTACATGGTGAACGGCTTGATCGCCCAGTTGAGGACCAGGGTCAGGCCGACCGGCTTGATGGCCTTGCCCGCCTTGACCACCTCGGCGAAGTCGATCTTGACCATGATCGGGTACATCATGAAGAACAGGCAGACGGCGATCGGGATCGAGACCACCGGCGCCCCGCCGACGTCCAGGGTCAGGGCGTCGAGAGAACTGGCCACCCCGGGGGCCACCTTGCCGAGCCCGATGCCGCCGACGATGCTCAACCCCACCCATGCCGTCAGGTAGCGTTCGAAGGTGCTCAGGCCCTTGCCGTTCGCCATGTCGTGTTTTCCCGATCGAGTCGAAGCGGGGAAGGGGTAAGGCGATTCCCGGCTGAGTTCAACAGGTAACATTTGACGCGCCGGAAAATCTTCGGGCATACTCGCCGGTATACTCGACGCAAGATAGCCGAGGGATGAGTCGAATGGCGAAGTTCGAGGTGGCGATCTACAACGAGGATGTCCGCAATGCCGTTCAGGAAGGCGAGCGGCACAAGAACCTTTCCGACGACTGGGCGGACATCCACTACCTGGAGGTCAACGCCGCCAGCGAAGGAGAGGCCCGCATCAAGATGCTGGCCAAGTATCCCGAGAATCTGGGTTACGTCATCGACAGCGTCGCCCCGGTCCTGAAACCGACCCACGAGTAATAGCCCGGGGGGGTCAGTTCCCCGGTTTCGCCTTCCCACCTTCCCTGAGGACGTTGCGCCGGATCTTGCCGGTCGCCGTCATCGGCAGGCTGTCGACGAACTCGATCATCCGCGGGTATTCGTGGGGCGACAGGCGGCTCTTGACGAACCGGCGGATGTCGTTCTCCAGGTCGGGATCGCCGTTGTGGCCGGGGCGCAGCAGGATGAAGGCCTTGACCGCCTCGGTGCGCAGCGCGTCGGGGACCCCGACCACGGCGGCCATCGACACCGCCGGGTGCTTGCTCAGGCAATCCTCGATCTCGCCGGGGCCGATGCGGTAGCCGGCCGAGGTGATGACGTCGTCGTCGCGGCTGATGAACCACAGATAGCCGTCGTCGTCCTTGCGGCCCTGGTCGCCGGTCAGCAGCCAGTCGCCGACGAACTTGTCCCGGGTCGCCTCGGGGTCGGCCCAGTATTCCAGGAACAGGGCCGGGCAGGGGCGCTTGACCGCGATGTGGCCGACCTCGTCCGGGGCCAGCACGGCGCCGTCGTCGTCGACGATCTCGACCTCGTGGCCGGGCACCGCGCGGCCCATGGAGCCGGGCTTGACCGCCATGATTCCGGCGCAGTTGGAGACCACCAGGTTGCATTCGGTCTGGCCGTAGTATTCGTTGAAGGTGATGCCCAGCGTCTGGCGGCCCCAGTCCAGCAGCTCGGCGCCCATCGGCTCGCCGGCGCAGGCCACCGTGCGCAGGCCGAAGCCGAAGCGCTCCCGGGGCCGCTCCACGGCCCGCATCAGGCGCAGCGCCGTCGGCGGCATGAAGGTGTTGCGGACCTGGTGGCGGGCCATCAGGGCCAGCGCGTCCTCGGGGTCGTACTTGCGGGCCCGGTAGGCCAGCATGGTCATGCCATGGTGCCACGACGCCATCAGGGTGTTCATCAGGCCGCCGATCCACGCCCAGTCGGCCGGGGTCCACATCAGGTCGCCGGGCTGGGGCATGAACTCGTGGAAGAACTCGACCCCGGGCAGGTGGCCGAGCAGGGTGCGGTGGGCGTGCAGCGCCCCCTTGGGGTTGCCGGTGGTGCCCGAGGTGTAGATGATCAGGCCGGGGTCCTCGGCCGGCATGGCCAGCGGCTCGAAGGCGTCCGAGGCCCTGTCCATCGAGCTCCACAGGTCGCTCATGGCGGCGCCGTCCTTGCCGGCGCCGGCCACCAGCAGCAGCTCGAGGTCGGGCAGCCGGTCGCGGATCGCCTCGATCTTGGGCAGGTTGGCGAGATCGGTGATCAGGGCCCGCGCCGCGCTGTCGGCGAGCCGGAATTCCAGGGCGTCCTCGCCGAACAGGGTGAACAGGGGAATCGAGACCAAGCCCGCCTTCCAGGCCGCGATATGGGCGATGCCGGTTTCCACCGACTGGGGCAGCAGGATGCCGACCCTGTCGCCCCTGCCGAGGCCCTTGGCGACCAGCAGGTTGGCCAAACGGTTGGACAGCCGCTTGAGGTCGAGGAAGCTGTAGGTGGTGACGGCGCCGCCCTCGTCCTCGTAGATCAGGGCGGTGCGTTGAGGCGTCGCCTCGGCGTGCTTGTCGCACACATCGACGCCCATGTTGTAGAACTCCGGGACCTGCTCTTCCCAGCGCAGGGCGGCGCACACCTCGTCGTAGCTGGCGGCCTTGGTCAGCACGGCCCGATCCCTCCCCGTATTGTCGTTGCCTTTGGTGGATGATAGCAATTAACTTGCTTCGTCCACCACAAGGAAGCCGAGGGCGATGTTCGTTCCCGACCTGTTGAGCGGCAAGAAGATCCTGATCACCGGCGGCGGCACCGGCCTGGGCAAGGTCATGGCCCGGCGCTTCATGGAACTGGGCGGCGAGTTGGTGATCTGCGGCCGCCGCGCCGGGGTCCTCGAGGAGGCCGCCGGCGAACTGGCGGCGGCCACCGGCGGGCGCATCGCCTGGCGGGGGCTGGACATCCGCGACCCCGAGGCGGTCGCGGAAACGGTCGACGCGGTGTGGGAGGAGGGGCCGCTGGACATGCTGGTCAACAACGCCGCCGGCAACTTCCTGGCCCGCACCGAGGACCTCTCCCACCGCGCCCTGGACGCGGTGATCGCCATCGTCCTGCACGGCTCGGCCTACATGACGTTGGCCTGCGGCAAGCGCTGGATCGCCGAGGGGCGGCCGGGCAACGTGCTCAGCATCGTCACCACCTATGCCTGGACCGGTTCGGGCTACGTGGTCCCCTCGGCGATGGCCAAGGCCGGCGTCCTCGCCATGACCCGCAGCCTGGCCGTCGAGTGGGGGCCCAAGGGGGTGCGCCTCAACGCCATCGCCCCGGGGCCGTTTCCCACCGAAGGCGCCTGGGAGCGGCTGGTCCCGAATGAGCGGCGGGCCCGGGAATGGGTCGAACGGATTCCCTTGCGGCGCACCGGAGAGCACCAGGAACTGGCCGACCTGGCGGCCTATCTGGCGGCCGACCAGTCGGCCTACGTCAACGGCGAGGTGGTGACCATCGACGGCGGCGAATGGCTGGCCGGCGCCGGTCAGTTCAACTTCGCCGGGACCCTGAGCGAGGAGGAGTGGGAGAGCTTCAGGCCGCCCAAGAAGGACAAGAGGTAAGGGGCCTCACGGGGCGGCTTCCTCGAACTCGGAGCCGCCTTCGAAGTAGCGGTACGCATCGAGGCCGCTCAGGACCACCCCGTCGAAGCCCTGGTCGATGATCCCGTAGATGTAGGACTGGGTGTCGCCGGTGATGATCCGCTGCCACTCGGGGCGCCAGAACTGGACGTAGTAGCGGTCGGGGTCGCCGCGCACCGGGGCACTGATCCACAGCGGCGAACCTTCGCGCCATCTCGGCTGCCAGTAGTAGCGGTAGCTCGCCGCCGAGCCGATGTCGAGATGGGCGAAGACCAGCCGCCGCCCCCCCACCTTCTTGTATTTCAGGGTCTCGACGGCGTTCTTGGTCAGCGGCCGGCGCTTGTGGAAGATGTCGACGATGAGCATGTCGTAGTTGGTGCCGTGCATCCTCAGGGCGAACTCGTCCTGGCGCCCGAAGGGCGAGCTGTCGCGCAGGAACAGGAAGTTGCGGACCTTGCTCAACGACATCACGCTGTTGGGGTTCTCGTCGAACGGCCGCCTGGGATGGGGGGGGATGGTGTTGAGCTCCTCGGTGTCGGCGGCGAAGGGGATGTAGCCCTTGTCGGCATAGCGCCGGTGGATGTCGTCGACGGCCCCGGGGGAGCGGGCGTAGTCGATGACCAGGACCTTGAGGCCGGTGGCCTCGGCGGCTTCGGTCTTGGCGACGATGAGCTTCCGCTGGTCCTCTTCCGGCGGCTTGCCGAACGCAACCTCGCCCAACAGCAGTTGGTCGCGCAGGATGCCGTCGATGGACTGCCGGTAGGTGCGCGCCGGGTAGGTGATCTCGGGGTTGGTGATGTCGATCTTGGTCAGCAGGTCGAGGCTGCCCTCTACGATGACCACGAAGTTGGGCCGCTGGGCGCGGGCGAAGGTGCTGATCGTCTGCACGAAGCGGCGCATCTGCTCGCGGAAGTCGATGACCGCCTCGAACGGGGCGATCGTCGGTTCCTCCTCGGTCGGTATTGCCCGGCCCTGGATGCGCACCTGGCCGGGCTCCTGGGCGACGGCGGGCAGCGCGGCCAGGAACAGGGCGATCGACACTACGGCGTTGCGGATTACCGACATCGTTCCATGATCGGCCGAATCGGTTAGCAATTCCCTAACGGGACGGGGCATCAGGAGCATCGGCTCAGCAGCCGCCCGTCGTCGCTGAAGGCGATCGGCTCGGGTCCCGAAACCGCCTCGACGCCGTCGCTCCCCTCGATCTCGGCGAACAGCGCCGGCGACACCAGGATCCGGTTCAGATGCAGCGTCGAGCGGATGACGCACAGCCGCGCCTCGGCCGCCTCCAGGCGCCCGCAGGTGCTGACGCAGGCGCGCACCACGTCGCGCTCGTCGGGCAGCACGATGGGCACCCGCCCCTTCTCGGCCATCCCCGAGGTGAGGGCGTTCCAGTACATGGCGTCGAGGTCGATCCGGTTGGCCACCTCGACGGTGGTGTAGTCGGCCAGCCCGATGCCGTTGGCGTTGCCGTGGGTGGCCGGGGTCAGGTCGAGAACCCCGATCTTGGCGACCAAGGGCGAGGGCGGGTTGTCGAGCCCGCGGATGTCGGCGCGCCCGGTGATCGCGTAGTCCATGCCGGCGCCGCTGATGTCCTTGCCCAGTTCCTCGACGATCAGGGCGTCGATGCGGGCGAACGGCAGGCGGGCGAGGAGCGCCTTGGCCTGCTTCAACAGCCGTTGGTCGGCGGCGAAGAAGTCCTCGGGCTCGACCGCTTCGATGACCACCTGCTTGTTGTCGGCGTTCTCGACCAGGGCCAGGCCGCAGACGACGTTACCCTTGGCCAGGCACACCTCGGCGATCCGCGGCAGCACCTCGGACATGCCCCGGGGACCGGTGGCGTGCACGTAGTGGGCGCCCTCGGCCTTGCCCAGGCCGACCGCCACCATCTTCACCAGGCCGCTCTCGATGGGCCGCTCGAAGGTGGTGTGGGACTTGACCCGGTTGACGACGACCACGCCGTCGGCGGCCGCCGCGTTGGTGTCGAAGCAACACCGGATGCCGTCGGCCGTCCGGCCCAGTTCGACCACCTCCATGGTCGCCTCGACGGGGGCGCCGACGGCGTCCCCGGTGATCCCGAGATTGGCCAGCACCGCGCTTTGGCCCTCGGCCGTGGCGCCGCCGTGGCTGCCCATGGCGGGGACGATGAACGGCGCGTAACCCCGACCCTCGAGATAGGCGGCGGTGGCGGCGGCGATGGCGACGATGTCGGCGATGCCGCGACTGCCGAGCGCGATCGCCACCCGCGCCCCGCGGGCCAGCCCATTGAGCCGCCGCGCCCCGGCGAGGGCCCGGGCGACCGCTCCCGCGACGTCGTCGATGGGATCGCCCCGGGGATGGCTCAGCGCGACGCGGATCAGCGGCGGCGGCTCCACACCATCGAGCAGGGACAGGCGGACGGCGGGAAAGACGGGGCTTTTCATCGCCTTGGCAAGATACACCATCACACAGACGTGACCCAGGGTGATTTGCCCGGACGCCGCTCCGCGGCCAAGGTCGACTCATGGAACAAGCACCCCATCCCCCTGGCCGCCGTCCGCGGTGGCTGCTGGCGCCGGCGGTTCTCGCCCTTACGCTCGTTGCCGGGGGGGCGCTGGCCGTTCCGGAGAGCTGGACCAACGAGTTCCCGAAGACGGATTTCTCGAAGCATTCCGTCGATTTCGACGAGATCCGCTCGGGCGGGCCGCCCCGGGACGCCATCCCCGCCATCGACTCCCCCAAGTTCGTGCCGGTCTCCGAGGCCGGGATGCTGAGCGACACCGAGCCGGTGATCGGCCTGGTCGTCAACGGCGACGCCCGGGCCTACCCCTTGCGCATCCTGACCTGGCACGAGATCGTCAACGACACCGTCGGCGGCATCCCGGTGACCGTCACCTTCTGTCCGCTGTGCAACTCGGGCATCGCCTTCGAGCGGCGCATCGACGGCATGGTCCTGGATTTCGGGACCACCGGCAAGCTCCGCAAGTCCGATCTGGTGATGTACGACCGCCAGACCGAAAGCTGGTGGCAGCAGTTCATGGGCCAGGCCATCGTCGGCGAATTGACCGGCAAGACCCTGAAGATGATCCCCGCGCGCATGGAATCCTTCGCCAATTTCAAGAGACGGGCGCCCCACGGCAAGGTCCTGGTCCCCGAAAATTCCAGGCTCCGGCCTTACGGCCGCAACCCCTATCCCTACTACGACACCGCCAGCCGCCCCATGTTGTACCAGGGCAGGATGCCCGAGGGCATCGAACCGATGGTCCGGGTGGTCGCCGTCGAGGGTGAGGCGTGGAGCCTGCCCCTGCTGCGCGGCCAGGGGAGGATCGTCAAGGGCGACCTGGTCCTGAGCTGGGAGTCGGGCCAGACCTCGGCGCTTGACACCGTGAGCATCGAGCGCGGGCGTGACGTCGGCAACGTGGTCGTCCAGCGCAACGGCGCCGACGTCGTCCACGACGTCACCTTCGCCTTCGTCTTCCACGCCTTCCACCCCGACGGCGTCATCCACACCGAATAGGCGGGCGCAGGACCCTAGCGGGAAGCGAACAGGCCGGCCGCCATGTCTCGGTCGATGTCGATCAAGGCCGAAAGGCAGGCCGGATCGGGATTGGCCGCGGCCTCGTTGGTGCGGCGGTCGACGAAAATGCTGAGGCTCATTATCTGGGCCTTCAGATCGTCGGGCAAGGGGCTGTCCTCTCCGGCCAGGTCGGCCTGCAGGATGGTCCACAGGGTCCGGTTGAAGTTGAGCGCCTCGGCGTAGGCGCCGCCGTCGCCGATTTCGGAGGTCCTGGCGTCCTCGAGAAGGCGGGCCGCCTTGGCGAAGGCCTGGGCCTGGGCCTGACGCCCGCCAAGGGCCGATTTGGAGGTCTGTCGATAGGCCTGAAACGCCCTGTTGGTCATGATATTAATACCAAGGAGCACTGCTTACAATAATTCCGCAACCAGCCTCTCGCCAGAGGTCAGTATCTTCAATCCCTGAACGCTAAGCGCCGAGCGCACCTGGGTGGCGAGAAGCCTGGCCCCCTCCTCGTTGAGGTCGGCTTCGACCAGCTTGGCGGCCCCCTCGGTGAGGGTGTTGGTGAGGTTGGCGGTGAAATCCTCGCGGATCTTCAACAAGGTAACCTTGGAACCCAGGCCCGAAGCCTGGGCGCGAAGCGTCGATATGGCCGTCGCCAGGTTGGCCGCGGCGTTGTCGATATCGGCGTCGGTGGCGAAGTTGTTGAAGGCGGCGGCGTCGCCGATGGAAAGCCCATTGGCGTCGGCCGGCGAGCCTTCGACGGTAAGGCTGGCCGTGTTGGTCTCGTTGAGGGTGACTTCCAGGTCGCCGGACGGCGCCCCGATAAGCGAAACGCCTGAATAACTGGTGTCGTTTGCAAGATGTGCGATCTGTTGCCTGATTTCATCGAACTGCGCCGCCGCCGCTTGGCGGTCCGAGGCTGAGGTGGTGCCGCGCACCGACAGGGCGATGCCCTTCAACTGCTTGGTCAGCTTGTCGATGGCCTCGTTCCCGGCCAACGCCGAGCGCACCGAGCTTACCGCCTGGCCGATGTTGTCCTTGACCCTCAACAGGTCGTTGACCCGGTTGGTCAGGCCCTTGGACTGGAAATAGGCGGCGGGGCCGTCGGCGGCCCGGCTGATGCGAAGGCCTTTCGATAAACGCCTGGTGATCTCGGCGCGCTGGCTGGAGGTGCGCTGCAACTGCCACAACGAGGTGCGCGAGGTTTGTGATATGGCGAAATCAACCATGGAAAAATACTACGCCGTTTGGCGAACGGACGCTGTGATTGCCGTCACATCAGACGATTTCACCTGTTGAACGGCCAGAACCCGTGGTTATCCTGACTCTTCGCCCTCTTCCTCCACCAACCTGGGGAACACCCCCTGCGGCTTGAGCAGGGCGCGGTTCCGCGATTTGTCCCCAGAAATCGTACGTTTTCCACAAGGCGGCGGTTCCAAGACCGAGCCTGGCCCAGTACGATGGGGCCGCTGGGCGAGGGTCATCCAGGTTAAGGTGTAATCTGGGGAATGTCATATATATAGTGCGTTCTGAGCACTGCGCCACAATATCTTGACATTCCGGGTCCGACCGGGCAGGCTTTATCCTTCCCGTCTTTCCGCGTCTTCGAAGAAAGCGAGCCATGGGGATTCCGGTGGTAAACCAGTACACGGAGGCAGAGGAAAGGCAGGGAGCCATCGAAGTCGGAAAGGGCGGCTGCACAATCCTCGTGGTGGAGGACATTCCCGAGGTTCGCAGCTTGGCCTTGACGATCCTGAAGAGGCTTGGATATCAGACGCAGGAAGCCGAGGACGGTCCTTCGGCACTCGATGTCCTAGAGCACAAGGATGACGTGGATTTGGTGTTCAGCGACGTGGTGATGCCGGGCGGCATGAGCGGCATCGACCTCGCCGAGGAGATCGACCGCCGTTACGAGAAGATCAGGGTCCTGTTGACATCCGGGTATTCGATCAACGATTTCGACGAAGACGGCTTCTTGAAAGACCGCTTCGATCTGCTGAGGAAGCCATACAGCAGCATCGAGCTGGCCGCCGCCGTGAAAGCCGTCATCGAAGGGTGAGCGGCACTCCGAGACGGGGGTTTCAACGGTCTTGAATGTGGCCGACTTCAGATTCAGGTGACTGGCCGAGGAGATGGATTTCGTCTCCCGCCCTGACCGTGCCTTCCTGGAGCACGGCGGCGAAGACCCCGGCGAATCCCTGGTAATTCTTGTAGACGTGCTTGAGCAGCTTGGGCTGGGTCGCGGCGGTGTCGGGATCGATGATGATCGACTTGCAGCGGGGATCGAGTTCGAGGACCATGATCTCGACGCTGTCGCCGATGCGAAGTTTGCGGTCGATCAGCTGGTTCTCGTAGAACCCTTCCCCGGTGTCCCAATCGACGTAGAAGTTGGCCCGGAAGCGGCGTTTGTCGAGCTCCATGCCGGTTTCGTTGGCGAGTTGGTCCACCGTCTGCAGGGAGAACAGCGACAACGGCCGGCAATCGACCGTGTTCTTGTGCGTGAAACGCAGGCTCAGCTCCCCCTTGGAGGCCCCGCTCAGGCGGTCGAGGAAGGCCGGGTCGTCGATGTCGTGGGTCGTGCCGTCGGGGGTCTCGACTTCGACCGCGAAATCGGCCCGCGATGGATAGGGCGGATTGAGCCGTTCGGCGAGCGCCGCCTCCAGCGCCGCCGGCATCAAGGTCTTGTCGCGGTTCTTGAACCGCGCCGTGTAGAGGACCAATTCCTCCTGCTCGCGATTGGTATGCCAGGGAAATTCGGCGACCGCGGCCGAGGACGAGACCGCATAGACCCGGTCGCCCATCAGGCCCGTGTAGGCGACGAAGATCTCCTCGACCTCTTCGCCGCGCATGCTTTTCACGGGATAGCGCCAGATGCTTTCCAGGGTGCCGATTTTGGTCATGTCTTAAAACTTCTCCTTGGGATAACCCGTGATTATCATCGCCGCGAGGGCACTGCAACGGCGGCGTATTGCCCCGCCCTTAAGCGAGCGCTACATTCGGGGGGCCCTGACCACCGACGGGAAACCCCATGGCTTCCGAATTCGTACCCTCCGTCTGCCCCCACGACTGCCCGAGCGTCTGCGCGCTCGAGGTCGAGCGGTTGGACGCCAGGACCATCGGCAAGGTCCGCGGCGCCGCCGCCAACCCCTACACCGACGGCGTGATCTGCGCCAAGGTGGCGCGCTACGCCCAGCGGGTGCACCATCCCGAGCGCCTGCAACGGCCGTTGCGCCGCGTCGGGGCCAAGGGCGAGGGCCGCTTCGAGGCGATCTCCTGGGACCGGGCCCTGGACGCGGTGGCGGAAGCCTTCATCAAGGCCGCCGAGGGCGGGGGCCGGGAAGCGGTGTGGCCCTACCACTACGCCGGGACCATGGGGCTGGTCCAGCGCGACGGCATCATGCGGTTGCGCCACGCCATGGGCTATTCGGGGATGCTGGCGACGTTTTGCTCCAACGTCGCCAACGCCGGCTTCACGGCCGGCGCCGGGGCCATCCGGGGCACCGATTCCCGCGAGATCGCCGACGCCGACCTGATCGTGTTCTGGGGCGTCAACCCGGTGTCGACCCAAATCAACGCCTACCATCACGCCGCCAAGGCCCGCAAGCGGCGCCGGGCGAAGATCGTCTGCGTCGATCCTTACCGCAACCCGACCGCCAAGCTGGCCGACCTTCATCTGGCGCTGCGCCCGGGGACCGACGGCGCGCTGGCCTGCGCGGTGATGCAGGTGCTGTTCGCCGAGGGCTACGCCGACCGCGACTACATGGCCAAATACACCGACGTCCCCGACAAGCTGGAGGCCCACCTGCGAAGCCGCACCCCGGCCTGGGCCGCCGCCATCACCGGGCTCTCCGAAGAGGAGATCGTCGCCTTCGCCCGCCTCTACGGGGCCACCGAACGGGCCTACATCCGCCTCGGCTTCGGCTTCACCCGCCAACGCAACGGGGCGGTCAACATGCATGCGGTATCCTGCCTGCCGGCGGTCAGCGGGGCCTGGAAGCACCGGGGCGGCGGCGCGCTCTACAATTGCGCCGCCCTGTTCCCGCTGGACACCACCCTGATCGAGGGCCGCGACGTCCTCGATCGGTCGGTGCGGATCCTGGACATGTCCCAGCTCGGCCCCGTGCTGACCGGCGACGCCGATTGCCTCAAGGGCGGACCGCCGGTGAGCGCGATGCTGATCCAGAACACCAACCCCGCCGTGGTCGCCGCCGAATCGGCCAAGGTGCGCCAGGGCCTGTCACGCGACGACCTGTTCGTCTGCGTCCACGAGCAGTTCATGACCGAGACCGCGGCAATGGCCGACATCGTGCTGCCGGCGACCTCCTTCCTCGAGCACGACGACATCTACAAGGCCGGCGGCCACAGCTTCCTCCAGGTGGCCCGCAAAGTGATCGAGCCGTACGCCGAATCCCGCTCCAACCATCAGGTCCACTGCGCCCTGGCCGAGCGGCTGGGGGCCGAACACCCCGGCTTCGCGATGACCGCCTGGGAGATCGTCGACGCCACGCTCAAGGCCTCGGGCCTGCCCGGCGCCGAAGAGATTTACCAAATGGGCGGGCTGGACTGCCAGTTGGAGTTCGAGTCCGCCCACTTCCTCGACGGCTTCCCGACCCCCGACGGCCGTTTCCGCTTCGCCGCCGACTGGGCCTCGGTGGGGCCCGACCACCAGGGGCTGCCGGAGCTGCCCGACCACCTGGCGACGATCGAGGAGAGCGACGGCGAACATCCCTTCCGGCTGGTCACCGCGCCTTCGCGCAACTTCCTCAACACCACTTTCACCGAAACCCCCGACTCCCGGAAACGCGAAGGCCGACCGACCGCCTTCATCCATCCCGACGATTGCGGCGATCTGGGATTGAGCGACGGCGCCCCGGTCCGGCTCGGCAACCGGCGCGGCTCGGTGGTCGTCCACGCCAAGCCCTTCGACGGCCTGCAGCGGGGCGTGGTGGTGGTCGAGACCATCTGGCCCAACGGCGCCTACGTCGAGGGCATCGGGGTCAACGTCCTGGTCGGCTCCGATCCCATTCCTCCCAACGGCGGCGCGCCCTATCACGACATCGCCGTGTGGATGAAAGCAGCCTAGGAATGGTGGAAGCGAAGCGCGGCCATGTCATCGTCTTCGGCAACGAGAAGGGCGGCAGCGGCAAATCGACCGCCGCCGTCAACCTGATCGTCGGCCTGCTGAGGTCCGGCAGGTCGGTCGCCGCCATCGACCTCGACACCCGCCAGGGGACCCTGAGCCGCTATCTGGAGAACCGGCGCGCCTATGGCGCCGCCTCCGGGCTGGTCCTGCCGATGCCCGGCCAAGGGGTGATCAAGGGCTCCGGCGAGGCCGATCTGAAGACCGCCAGGATCGCCGAGGTGAGACGCTTCAGGACCTTCGTCGAACGGTTCGCCAGGGCCTTCGACGTCATCGTCATCGACACCCCCGGCAACAACTCGGTCCTGACCCGCCTCGGGCACTCCTACGCCGACACCCTGGTCACGCCGCTCAACGACAGCTTCATCGACCTCGACGTGCTGGCGGCGGTCGATGCCGAAACCATGACCGTCAGCAGCCCCAGCCACTACGCCGAGATGGTCTGGGAGCAGAAGAAGACACGGGCCCGGCGCGACGGCGAATCCATCGACTGGATCGTCATGCGCAACCGGTTGAGCAGCCTCGACGCCCACAACAAGCGCCAGATGGAACGTCTGCTCGGCGAACTCACCGCCAGGATCGGTTTCCGCGCCATCCCCGGCTTCGGCGAGCGGGTGATCTTCCGCGAGTTGTTCCACAAGGGGCTGACCGTGATGGACCTCCAGGACCTCGCCGGCGGCGACGGGCTGACCCTGTCCCAGGTCGCCGCCCGCCAGGAGGTCCGCGCCCTGGTCGAAGCCGTCCGCCTGGCCTGACCCGGACCACTGGTTATAAGTCATGGTCTCACAAGCGGACGGTCGATTCACGAGGACACGCCCTGATCCCGCGGATGGGGTGTGGAAACGGCTTCGATCGGGTATTATTTCTTATACGACCGAGAACCACCCGATCCGGCGAGGTTGGCGATGACCAGGGGCGACCGAAGGCTGCCCACCGATACCTCATCAGAGGTCCAGAGCTTCCTGCGCAAGGTGGCGGAGACGCCCGTCGACAAGCAGGCGGGACGGTGCGGCAGGCTGATCTTCGCCATGGACGCCACCGCCAGCCGCGGCCCGATGTGGGACCGGGCGGCCAGGATCCAGGGCGAGATGTTCGTCGAGACGGCGTCCCTGGGCGGGCTCGAGATCCAACTCGTCTTCTACCGCGGCTTCGGCGAGTTCAAGGTCAGCCCGTGGCTGACCCGGTCCAAGGACCTGCTCAGGATGATGACCTCGGTGTTCTGCCTGGCCGGCGAGACCCAGGTCGAAAAGGTCCTCGCCCACGCCGTCAACGAAACCAAGCAGGAGAAGGTCAACGCCCTGGTCTTCGTCGGCGACTGCGTGGAGGAGGACATCGATCGGCTCGGCGCCGTGGCCGGCGAGCTCGGGCTTCTGGGGGTGCCGGCCTTCATGTTCCACGAGGGCGGCGACCCGATCGCCGGCTTCGCCTTCCAGCAGGTCGCCAAGCTGACCAACGGCGCCTACCTGAGCTTCGATGCCTCCAGCGCCCACGTCCTCAGGGACCTGCTGAGCGCGGTCGCGGTGTTCGCCGCCGGCGGCCGCCCGGCGCTCGACGACCTGGCCAGGAAACGGGGCGGCGAGGTGCTGAGGATCGCCCATCAGGTCAAGGGCGCTTAGTGGATAAAATCTAACATATGGTACCCATACGATCCCATTCCCCGGTTTCCCGAGCTCACCGGATGCGTTGCCCGATGCTTGTGATGCTACAGCATCACGGCGCATCGAGCGCCTTTCCGGGTGAACTCGGGAAGCCGTCGTATGGGTACCATATGTTAGATTTTATCCACTAGGGAGACTGACGGTTTGTTGCCTTATTTCATCCTCGGCGTCGCCCTGCTGGCCGGGTTGCTGCTGGCCGGGCGCTGGTTCGCCAGCGCCGACCCCAGGCTGCTGACCAAGGTCCTCAAGTGGACCGCGATCGGGGCCATCGTCGCGGTGGCGGTGTTCTTCCTGGTCACCGGCCGGCTGGCCTGGGCGATGATAGCGCTGCCGGCGCTGCTGCCATGGTTCCTGCGCGCCCGGACCATGGCCCGCACGGCCAGGAACTTCTCGCGGATGACGGCGGCGATGGGCGGCGCCGGTAGCGCCGCCCCCGGCCAGGCCTCCGACCTCAAGACCCGGTTCCTGCGGATGTCGCTGGACCACGCCACCGGGGTGATGAGCGGCGAGGTGATCGACGGCCCCCACGCCGGGCGGAACCTGGACCAGATGGGCCTCGACGAACTCCTCGACCTGCTGACCGCCTGCCGGAACGAGGACCCGCCCTCGGCCCAGGTCCTCGAGGCCTACCTGGACCGCATCCACGAGGACTGGCGCCAGCGGGCCGCCGCGGCGGAGACGGGGGCGGAGAGCGGCGAGGAGGGCGCCTTCGGCGCCGGCGCCATGAGCCGCGAAGAGGCCCGCCAGATCCTCGGCCTGAAGCCGGGCGCCTCGGAGGCCGAGGTCAAGGAGGCCCATCACCGGTTGATCGCCGGCCTTCATCCCGATCACGGCGGCTCCACCTACCTGGCCGCCAAGATCAACCAGGCCAAGGACGTGTTGCTGGCCCCATGATGGCCATCGAGGAGGTCCTTGGCCGGGTTGCAGCCGAGGTGCGGCTGTGGCACAAAGGTCCCGCCGGCTGACGGGGGCGCCCCGTCGCCGGCGGGGCACAGACTCTTCGGGGAACCCTTCGATGACCAAACCGGTACTGAAAGCTGTGTTTCCCGTCGCCGGGTTGGGAACCCGGTTCCTGCCGGCGACCAAGGCCATGCCCAAGGAAATGCTGCCGGTCGTCGACAAGCCGCTGATCCAGTACGCCGTCGAAGAGGCCCGCGACGCCGGGATCGAGGAGTTCATCTTCGTCACCGGGCGCGGCAAGGGGGTCCTTCTCGACCATTTCGACCAGGGCTACGAGTTGGAGCACATCCTCGAGGAACGGGGCAAGACCGAGGCCCTGGAATCGGTGCGCGCCTGGATGACCAAGCCCGGGCAGGTCTGCTCGACCCGCCAGCAGCAGCCCCTCGGCCTCGGCCACGCGGTGTGGTGCGCGCGCAACTTCATCTCCGGGGAGCCGTTCGCGGTGCTGCTGGCCGACGACCTGATCCTCGCCGAACCCGGTTGCCTGCGCCAGATGATGGAGGTCTACCGCGAGATCGGCGGCAACCTGGTCGCCGTCGAGGACGTCGAGCGCGAGAAGACCATGCGCTACGGCATCCTCGACGTGGTCGAGGACGACGGCCGGCTGGTCCGGGCCAAGGGCCTGGTCGAGAAGCCCGACCCCGCCGAGGCGCCCTCGACGTTGTCGATCATCGGCCGCTACATCCTCCAGCCCCAGGTCTTCGACCACCTGGACAGGCAGGAACGCGGCGCCGGCGGCGAGATCCAGCTCACCGACGCCATGGCCAAGACCATCGGCGACATCCCCTTCCACGGCCTCAGGTTCGACGGCCGGCGCTTCGACTGCGGCGGCAAGCTGGGGTTCCTGGAAGCCAACGTCGCCTTCGCCGTCGAACGCGACGACATGGGCCAGCGGGTCCGCGACATGCTCAGGAAGTACTTGTGAACCGCGACAAGGATTGATCCATGCGAATCGCCATGATCGGAACCGGCTACGTGGGGCTTGTCTCCGGGACCTGTTTCTCCGAGTTCGGCGTCGGTGTGACCTGCGTCGACAACGACGCCAACAAGATCGAACGGCTCAACCGGGGCGAGATCCCGATCTACGAACCGGGCCTGGACGACCTGCTGGAGGCCAACGTGGCGGCCGGGCGGCTGTCGTTCACCACCGACCTCAAGCGGGCGGTGGCCGGGGCCGACGCCGTGTTCATCGCCGTCGGCACCCCGAGCCGGCGCGGCGACGGCCACGCCGACCTGTCCTACGTCTATGCCGCGGCCGGGGAGATCGCCGAGGCGTTGGACGGCTACACGGTGGTGGTCAACAAGTCGACGGTGCCGGTGGGGACCGGGCGCGAGGTCGAGAAGATCATCCGCGCCGCCCGCCCCGACGCCGACTTCGACGTCGTCTCCAACCCCGAGTTCCTGCGCGAGGGCTCGGCGATCGAGGACTTCATGCGTCCCGACCGGGTGGTCATCGGCACCCGCAGCGAACGCGCCCGCGAGGTGATGCGCAAGGTGTACCGGCCGCTGTACCTGATCGAGACGCCGATCCTGTTCACCTACCGCCAGACCGCCGAGCTCATCAAGTACGCCGCCAATACCTTCCTCGCCACCAAGATCACCTTCATCAACGAGATCGCCGACCTCTGCGAGGCGGTCGGCGCCGACGTCCAGGAGGTGGCCAAGGGGATCGGGCTGGACGGCCGGATCGGCTCCAAGTTCCTCCACGCCGGCCCCGGCTACGGGGGCTCGTGCTTCCCCAAGGACACCCTGGCCCTGGTCCGCACCGCCCAGGCCGAGGGCAGCCCGTTGCGGATCGTCGAAACCGTGGTCGATATCAACCGCGCCCGCAAGAAGAAGATGGCCGATCGCATCGTCGCCGCCGCCGGCGGCTCGCTGAAGGACAAGGTTGTCGCCGTCCTCGGGGTGACCTTCAAGCCCAACACCGACGACATGCGCGACTCCCCCAGCCTCGACATCCTGCCGGCGCTGCAGAAGGCCGGGGCCACCATCACCGCCTACGACCCGGCCGGAATGGAGGAGGCCAAGACGATGCTCGACGGCGTGCAGTGGCGCGACAGCGCCTACGAGGCCATCGAGGGCGCCGACGTGCTGGCCATCCTCACCGAATGGAACGAGTTCCGCGGCCTCGACCTGGAGCGCGTGAAGTCGTTGATGAAAAAGCCGGTGATGGTCGATTTGAGAAACATCTATAATCCCGACGAGATGGCCGCCGCCGGCTTCCGCTACACCTGCATCGGCCGTCCGGCGTTGCCGCCCGAATAAGGGAACACGCCATGACCGCCAAGCTCGACCCGACGATCCTGCGCGAATACGACATCCGGGGGGTCGTCGGCGAGACCCTGAGCCCGGACGTGGTTCGCCTGGTCGGGCGCGCTTTCGGCACGCTTGCCGCCGCCGAGGGCGCGACGACGACCGCCGTCGGCTACGACGGCCGGCTCAGTTCGCCGGAGCTGGAAACCGCCATGGTCGACGGCCTCGCCGCCTGCGGGCTGAAGGTGTTCCGGGTCGGCCTGGGACCGACGCCGATGCTGTACTACGCCACCCACGTCCTGGAGACCGACGCCGGGGTGATGATCACCGGGTCGCACAACCCGCCTGACTACAACGGCATCAAGATGGTGCTCGGGGGGCGCTCGTTCTTCGGCGCCGATATCCGGAAGCTGGGCCGAACCGCCGAAGCGGGCGACTTCGCCAGCGGCGGCGGACGGGTCATCGACCGCCCGGTGCTCGAGGAGTACGTCGAACGGGTGGCCCGGGATTTCATCGCCGGCAGGCCGCTGAGCGTGGCCTGGGACCCCGGCAACGGGTCGGCCGGCGAGGCGGTGCGGATGTTGAGCGAACGCCTGCCCGGCCGCCACGTGCTGCTCAACGAGCGCATCGACGGCACCTTCCCGGCCCACCACCCGGATCCCACCGTGGAGAAGAACCTGGACCAGCTCAAGCGGGCCGTCGCCGAGGGCGGCCTCGACCTGGGGATCGCCTTCGACGGCGACGGCGACCGCATCGGCGTCGTCGATTCCCGGGGCCGGGTGCTGTGGGGCGACCAGTTGATGGTGATCCTCGCCGGCGAGGTCCTGGCGGAGCTGCCCGGGGCCACCATCATCGCCGACGTCAAGGCCAGCCAGGTGCTCTACGACGAGATCGAGCGCCACGGCGGCAAGCCGCTGATGTGGCGCACCGGCCACTCGCTGATCAAGGCCAAGATGGCCGAGACCGGCGCCCCGCTGGCCGGCGAGATGAGCGGCCACATCTTCTTCAAGCACCGCTACTACGGTTTTGACGACGCGCTGTACGCCGCCGTGCGTCTGCTCTCCATCGTCAGTCGTTCGGAGCTCGGCCTGGACGCCATGCGCGACCGAATGCCGGCCATGGTCAACACCCCGGAGGTGCGCTTCGAGTGTCCGGAAGACCGCAAGTTCGGGGTCGTCGAGGAGGTCAGGGAGCGGCTCGCGGGAGTCGCCGGGATCGAGGTCATCGACATCGACGGGGTCCGGGTGCAGTCGGCCGACGGATGGTGGCTGCTGCGCGCCTCCAACACCCAGCCGGTGCTGGTCGCGCGTTGCGAATCGGCGACCGGTGAAGGGCTGGAACGGCTCAAGGAGACGCTGCGCGGCCAACTCCGCGAAAGCGGCCTCGCGCCACCCGATTTCGGGTAATACCAAGGGTCATTATCAGTGACCCTTGGTATAACAGGAGAAACCGCCATGAGCGATGACGGCGAGGACGCGCTGGCCGCCGTGCGGCGCCAGCTTCCCATCGAGTTGGCCGCCTTCGACGCCTCCGGAAGGGCCACCGGCCTGGTCATCGTCGACGAGGTCAACGGCTTCGCCACGGTCGGCGCCGGCGCCCTGGCGCCGCCCGAGCCCAACCCCCAGGTGGCGCGCATGGTCGCCGAGACCGACCGCCTGGCGCGCCGCTTCGCCGAACGGGGACGGCCGATCGCCGCCTTCCTCGACACCCACCAGCCGGGAAAGCCGGAACCCCCCTATCCGCCTCACTGCGAGGCCGGCAGCGGCCAGGAGGAACTGGTCCCCGAGCTGGCCTGGCTGGAGGGCTGCGAGCTGGCGACGCTGATCCGCAAGGACTGCATCAACGGCTTCGTCGGCGCCATATCGCCGAAGAGCGGCGACAACCTGATCGTCCGCTGGGTCGACGACAACGCCCTGGAGGCGATCGTCGTGGTCGGCATCTGCACCGACATCTGCGTCATGGACTTCGTTTTGACCATGCTCTCGGCGCGCAACCACGGCCTGATGGGGACCCTGGTCGATATCGTCGTCCATGAGGCCGGCTGCGCGACCTACGACCTGCCCGGGGCGACGGCGCGGTCGCTGGGCCTGCTCCCCACGGCGGCCCATCCCCAGTTCCTGGCTCACCACATGGGCCTCTACTTCATGGCCTCGCGCGGCGCCGTGCTGGCTTCCGAAATCGTCTGAGACCGGGTCCCGGTGGACTACTTCTTCTACGGCACCCTGATGGACCCCGAGGTGCTGGCCGGCGTCACCGGCCGCCGTTTCGCCCCGGGGGCCGTGGAAACCGCCTTCCTCGACGGCTGCCGGCGGGTCCGCGTCGCCGACGCCTGGTTCCCGATGCTAATCACCGAGCCCGGCGGCCGGGTTGAGGGCCGCCTGGTCCACGGCATCGACGAGGCGGCCGGCGAACGCATCGCCGCTTACGAAGGCGGCCTGTTCGACCCGGCGCCGGTGACGGTAACGGTCCCCGGCCGCCCGCCGCGCGAAGCCCGCGCCTTCATGGCCCGCCCGACCCTGAAACCCGGCGACCGGGACTGGGAGCCGGGCAAATAAGCGGGTTCGAACGGTTATACCAAGGGGCACTGATAATGACCCATAGAGACGGCTTTCCAAGGCTTTCGGACAGCGTCGCGCGGCCCTTGTGATGGGCCGCCATCACGGCGAGCCACGCTCAAGGGCGAAAGCCTTGGAAAGCCGTCTCTATGGGTCATTATCAGTGCCCCTTGGTATTACGCCCCTCGGGGCTATTCGGCCGAGGCCAACTGCACGCCCTTGAGGCGGATCTCCAGGCAGCCCATGGAACGTTGCTTGAGGTAGCGGCAGGCCTTGTAGGCCTGGGTCTTGGCCAGGCCGTGGATGCGCGCCCGGTAGAGGATACGGCCGTTGCGCTTCACCAGGGGCACCACCTCGATAGTGCCGTTCCCCAGCAGCTTGGGGAGCTTGCCGACCACCTTGACGGCGATCCTGTAGGCCGGGGCGTACTGCCGGTAGGCGCCGACCTGGATCCCCCAGGCGTCGGCAAGAGCGGTCTTTGGTTTTTTCCGGCTCTTGACGGTTTTCTTCCCGGCCTCGCCGGCCTCGGCGGTCTGGCCGAGAATCCTGAACCCCTTGTCCAGCAGCTTGGCCATCAGGCGGTTGCGGGCGCTCGGCGAGCGGCCGCCGAAGATGACCCCGATCAGCCGCCGTCCGCCGCGCTTGGCCGAGGCCACCAGGTTGAAGCCCGAGGCCCGGATGTAGCCGGTCTTGATGCCGTCGGCCCCCTTATAAGAGGTGAGAAGCTTGTTGTGGTTGCGGTGGGTGATGCCGGCGTAGGTGAAGGCGGGGGTCGAGAAGTAGTGGTAGTGGCGGGGGAAGTCGGTGAGCAGCCGGCGGGCCAGGACCGCCATGTCCCGGGCCGTGCTCATCTGGCCGCGGTGGGGCAGCCCCGAGGGGTTGCGAAACGTGGTCCGGCTCATCCCCAGGCGCCGCGCGGTGGCCGTCATGACCAGGGCGAAATCGCGCTGGCTGCCGTTCAACGCCTCGGCGACGACGGCGGCCGCGTCGTTGGCCGACTTGGTCACCATGGCCAGGATCGCCTGCTTGACGGTGATCGTCTGGCCCTTCCGCAGGCCCAGCCTGGAGGCCGGCTGGCGGGCCGCGCGGGCGGACACCGGCAGGTGCTGGCCCAGCGACAGACGGCCCTCATCGAGGCCCTTGAAGACCAAATAAAGGGTCATCATCTTGGCCAGCGAGGCCGGGTAGTTGCGGGTGTCGGCGTTGACCGAATGGAGAACCCGCCCGGTGGCGGCGTCGATCACCATCGCGGCGTACTTGGCGTGAACCGGAGAGGCGACGAGGAAGACCGCGGTCCACGCGCACAGCAACGCGGCCGACAGGCGTTTGATTCCGTAACTGCCCTCTATCTTCATCGGTTTCCCCGATGTTGTCGCCGGATCGCCCCCTTGCGATACCGGATAGACACTTACCAAGAACCCCGGTCGCTTCTCAACCCATATTGTCGAATCGCGGGTTCCCCGAATCGCCGCCCTCGATCCTTCCTAGCCCCGACACCCATAACAAAGGGTTAACACGGGAGAGACGCCCGGCGGATCATGGTGCGAGTGCGAGCATACGCCAGTCAACATAGGGTGCATTCTGATATTTTCTTATGTTTTCAATGGAGTGCCATGGCAATTTTTTTTGTTGCAGTGCACATATCCAGCCTTGGCATAGGGCCGCTGCGGCTATATAAAGACCGTGATGCTGCAGTGCAGCAAACGGAATTCAATCAGGAAGAGTCATCATGAGCGCGACAAAGAAGACCGCCGCTTTCAAGAACTACGAGGACGTGGCGAGCGCCGGCAAGGACAACGTGGAGGCGATGGCCCGTTCGGGCGCCGCCATTGCCGAGGCCGTCCAGGAGTTCAACAAGGCCTGGTTCGGGCTCGCCCAGTCCGCCGCCGAGGACAATATCGCCGCCGGCGAGGCGCTGCTCGGCTGCAAGACCCTCGGCGAGGTGTACGAGGTCCAGAGCGAGTTCGCCAAGTCCTTCAACGTCTGACCGTCCTCCCCTGTCGAGACGCGGCTACGGGCGCCCGGCGGAACCTTCCGCCGGACGCCTTCTATTTGGCATCCTTCGACCCGCGAGCTTCGCTCGCTGCTCAGGATGAAGCATCATTTCGTAATTCACTAACAGCCTCATCCTGAGCAGCCGCGAAGCGGCGTGTCGAAGGATGGATCGCGTGCTCCGGATCCCGGTTAGACCATGCACAGGTGGCCGATCAGGCCGTTTTCCGGGGTCCACTGGTAGATCGGGCAGAACACCGGCTCCATGACGTTGGTCGAAGGCGCCCCCCGGCGCAGCACCAGCTCGCTCTGGAAGGCGATGCTGGGCGCCGTGGTCGCCGTGGTGCCGGCCCAGCGCACCGTGACCTGGCGGTGGGCGTGGCCGCAGATCAGGTGTTCGACCTGGGAGTGGCGGCGGACCAGACGTTCCAGGTTGCCGGCGCCGATGAAGGGCTTGGCGTCGATGCACTCGAGGCCGGTGGCGAACGGCGGGTGGTGCATGAACAGCACGCTCGGCCGCTCGGGCTGTTCGGCGAGTCGCGCCGCCAGCCACCTCAGGCGGCGCCGGCACATCTCGCCGCCAGGCCCGTCGTCGGCCAGGGTGTCGAGTCCGATCAGCCTGAGGGGATGGTCCTCCACCGTATAGTGGAGGAAGTCCCCGTCCTCGGGCAGGTATCCCCAGTCGGCGAAGGCCTGGCGCATTTTGACCCGGTGGTCGTTGTTGCCGGGGATCAGGTAGACCGGCATCGCCAGTTCGTCGAGGGCCCGGCGCAGCGCCCGGTAGTTCCTGCGCCGCCCCTTGTCGACCAGGTCGCCGGTGGCCAGCACCACGTCGGGCCGGGGCTCGAAGTCCTTCAGGCGGGCGATGCAGGCCGCCAGCGCCGCCTCGGAATCGACCAGGCCCTTGAGCAACTTGCCGTCGACGCGCAGATGGGGGTCGGACAGTTGGGCGATGATCATGGGGCATGCTAACCTACCAACTGGACTTCCGCGAATGGAGAGTCGAGCATGGTCAAGTTCGCCGCCAACCTGTCGATGATGTTCAACGAGCTGGACTTCCTGGACCGATTCAAGGGCGCCGCCGATGCCGGTTTCAAGGGGGTGGAATACCTGTTCCCCTACGCCTGGCCGGCCGAGGACATCAAGGGGTGGCTGGACGACAACGCCCTGGACCAGGTGCTGTTCAACATGCCGCCCGGCGACTGGGAGGCCGGCGAGCGCGGCATCGCCGCCCTGCCGGGACGTCAATCGGAGTTCCGCGACGGCGTCGGCGCCGCCCTCGACTACGCCGCCCGGCTCGGCTGCGAACGGCTCCACGCCATGGCCGGCATCCCCCCTGAGGGGGCGGATTCGCAAGCGTGCCGGGAGACCTACCTCGGCAACCTCGGTTTCGCCGCCGCGGCCTGCGCCGAACGCGGCGTGACGCTGCTCATCGAGCCCATCAACACCCGCGACATGCCCGGCTTCTTCCTCGACCGCCCGGCCCAGGCCCTGGCGGTGATGGCCGAGGTCGGGGCCGACAACCTGTTCCTCCAGTACGACGTCTATCACGCCCAGATCATGGCCGGCGACCTGGCGCGGACCATCGCCGACAACATCGGGGCGATCCGCCATTTCCAGATCGCCGGCGTCCCCGAGCGCAACGAGCCCGACACCGGCGAGGTCGACTACCGGTTCCTGCTCGCTCTCATCGACTCGCTGGGCTACGAGGGCTGGATCGGCTGCGAATACCGGCCCCGGGGCGGCACCATGGAGGGTCTGGGCTGGGCCGCGGACTACGGGATCGGTTGATACCAGAGGTCCTTCACGGATCCGGGCGCCAGGCGACCACCTCCTGGCGCTGTTCGCCCAGGCCCTCGATTCCCAGCTCCATGACGTCGCCCGGTTTGAGGTAGACCGGCGGCTCGAGTCCCATGCCGACCCCCGACGGGGTGCCGGTGGGGATGACGTCGCCGGGCATCAGGGTCATGAAATTGCTCAGGTAGGCGACCAGGTAGGCGACCCCGAAGATCATCCTCGAGGTGTTGGCGTTCTGGCGCATCTCGCCGTTGACCTCAAGCCACAGGTTGAGGTTCTGGGGGTCCGCCACCTCGTCGCGGGTGACCAGCCACGGGCCGAGGGGGGCGAAGGTGTCGCAGCTCTTGCCCTTGACCCACTGGCCGCCGCGATGCAACTGGAAGTGACGCTCCGAAACGTCGTTCATCACCGTATAGCCGGCGACGTAGTCCATGGCCTCGGCCTCGTCCACGTAGCGGGCCCGACGGCCGATGACCACCGTCAGTTCCACTTCCCAGTCGACGTGGGTCGATCCCTTGGGCAGCATGACCGGGTCGTTGGGACCGCCGAGGGCGGTGATCGCCTTGGTGAACAGGATCGGCTCGGCGGGCGGCTCGAGCCCCGCTTCGGCGGCGTGGTCGGCGTAGTTGAGGCCGATCGCCATGATCTTGCCGATTCCCGCCACCGGCGGACCGAGTCGCGGCGCCCCCTCGATTCGGGGCAGAGAGTCCGTATCGAGCCCGGCCAGGACGGCCAGGCGTTCGCCCGACAGCGTGCCGGGGTCGATGTCGGGGACCTGGCCCGAGAGGTCGCGGATGTGGCCGGCATCGTCCAGCAGGCCCGGCTTTTCCCGGCCAGGGGGGCCGTATCGCAGCAGTTTCATGGCGTCCTCGAGGCGTTGGGGGCGGTTATTAGATCGCCCGCAAGGTTTCGGTCATCCCGCCGCCGCTGTCAATCCCGGCGCGGAATCGACATCTCCTGTTGTCGATTCGCCTCCCTCCGGGGTAGGCTGTACGGGCCGGCGAGTCGTCGGGGAGGGTTGGCGATGTCAAGCTTTCGGATTTTGGCGGTTTTGGTGTCCCTGGTCGCGGTGGTGGGGTGTGCCCAGTCCTCGGCGCCCTTGTCGGGTACCGTCGTCACCCGGGATGCGCTGGGCGCCATCCACTGGGCCGGCCAGGATGTCCTGGAGAGCGCCAGCCATTGGCAGCTCCTGGCCGTCGATACCGCCGACTCCCTGGTCGGCTGTCTCGACGGAAAGACCTTCCTCAGCCGGGTGTCCGGCGAACAGGAACCCTATTGCCATCGGGACGTGTCGGGCCTCGCGGGCAAGCCGCTGTACCTTGAATTGACCGACAGCGCCGTGCCCTTTTCGGCGGCCTTCCACGAGTTGTTGACCACCGAGCTGGTCAGGCGCGGGCGACTGGTTACCCTCAACCAGGAGGACTCCCTGGTCGTCCGCTACCGGGTCCAGTTCGTCAAGCGCCGGGGCAAGGTACCGCTGAACTCGGTGCCCGGCGACTACGCCTTGCTGGGAGCCGGGGTCTGGGTCCTCAGGCACTCCGGGATAAGCGAACTGCTGGCTCTGGGAACCCTCGCCGACATCCATGCCGCGGCCAACGAGTTCGGCGGCTCCCAGGTCATCATCACCACCTCGCTGATGGACGGCGACAGCTTCGTCATGCGCCGGACCGGCGCCTACTTCATCCACGACGTCGACGTCGGGCATTACCTCGGCAACGCGCCCGGCGCCGGCCTCGTCTCGACGCTCAAGCCGGGGGCGACGGCGCCCCCGGTCCGCACCTTCAACGTCGAAGCCGAATAGGGGGGCCGCAGATGAAAGCCGCGCTCGGAAAGTCCTGGGTCGTCCTGGCCGGCCTGGTGGCGGTGGGGCTCCTCGCCGGGTGCTCCGGACGCTACACCGACGGCCAACCGTCGTTCAGGGAGCAACCGGCGGAGACCCAGGATTCGGACATCATCGCCAACAGCTACCAAGCCACCGAACGTCTGCTGGCCGGCTCCCACCTGCCGCTCGACAAGGACAAGCCGATCCTGGTGGCGAGCCTGGTCAACGTCGCCAACCTGCACCTGTCCTCCAACCTGGGGCGGATCATCTCCGAGCAGATCTCCTCGCGGCTGACCCAGCTCGGCTACGCGACGCGGGAGATGAGGTTCCGCGGCAGCTTCCTGATCAAGCAGGGGGGCGGCGAGTTCGTGCTGTCGCGCGCGCTGCGCGACATCAGCCAGCAACAGCAGGCCCAGGCGGTGATCACCGGCGTCTACGCCGTGGCCAGGGAAAAGGTCTTCGTCACCCTGCGCCTGATCCGCGCCGAGGACAGCACGGCGATCGCCTCCTACGACTACACGCTGCCCATGGGCCCCGACACCCTGGCCCTCCTCGGCCCCCAGGACGCCCCAGAATACTGATACCATCGGTCAGGCGACGTCGAGGCGGGCGATGAACTGCAGCGAGCGGTCGAACAGCCAGCTTGCCGGGGGCGGGTAGAGGTCGAGGCGGCCGATCCACACCGTCGGCTCCACCCCCAGCCGCGCGAAGGCCTCCCGCCACCGGCGCTCCGGCCAGTAGTTGTAGGGCAGGGCGACCCCGTGGGGGGCGTTGCCGACCCAGTCCATGAAGCGCAGCGTCGGGCCGGCCAGCACGCCGTCGAGCGTGTGGTCCTTCACCACCACCGCGGCGCGGGCCACCCGCAGCGCCTCGCCGAGCAGGCGCTCGGGGTCGTCGGCGTGGTGGAGGACGTCGACCAACATCACCACGTCGAGGCTGCCGTCGCCAAGGGGGAGGGTCTGGCCGTCGAAGGGTTCGACCGGGATGTGGGTCGCCGGACGGACCATCACGTCGACGCCGCTTATCGTCAGGTCCGGCCGCCGCTCGCCGATCAGGCGGTCGATCAGGCCGTCGCCGCAGCCCACGTCGAGCACCGTGGCGGCGTCGGGGATCAGGTCTGAGAGCGCTGCGCTCAGCACCCTGACCCGGCGCTGGAAGACCGCTTCCCCGTGCAGCTCGCCAAGCAGGCTCATCGCCGCTCGAGCCCCAGCACGCTGAGGAAGAAGCTGGAGAACACGATCTGCAGGCCGAGCATGATCGCGGTGGCCGCCGGGATCACGATGCGCAGGGTGACGGTCGGGTCCAACGGCCCGAACGAGGCCCGCCCCCAGACGCCGACGGCAAACGCCGATGCCGCCAGGCCGCCGATCAGCAACCCCATGCCGATCAAGATCCCGACCTCCAGGCTGAAGATTCCGGTGAGCTTGGTCAACCACGGCTCGGCCGGGATCAGCCGGGCGTTCCTGGCGTAGAACTTGGCCAGCACCGAGAACACCACCGCCTGGAAGCCGCAGATGATGGCCGCCGAGCAGTAGACCAGGGTGTTGACGTCAAGCGTCAGGTCGCCGATCCGCCGCGGGCCGGCCAGCAGCCAGACCATGGTCGCCAGGCCGATCAGGATCAACACCCCCCCGGGGTACAGGAACAGCCAGTCGGGGCTGAACAGCAACAGGAACCGCAGGTGGCGCCAGCCGTCGCGCCAGCTCCGGATGTGCGGCGTCCGGCTGCGTCCGTCCGGCGACAGGGTGGTCGGCACCTCGGTGATCCGCAGCTTCTCCAGGGTCGCCTTGACCACCATCTCGCTGGCGAACTCCATGCCGGTGGTGGTCAGCCCCAGGCGCTGGATCGCCTGGCGCTCGATGCCGCGCAGGCCGCAGTGGAAGTCGCCCATCGGGCTGCCGAAGAACAGCCGGCCGATGCCGGTCAGCACCGGGTTGCCGAGGTACTTGTGCAGCGGCGGCATGGCCCCGGGCGCGATGCCGCCGCGGAAGCGGTTGCCCATCACCAGCTCGTATCCCTGGCGCAGTTCGTCGAGGAACGGTTGGAGCGCCGTGAAGTCGTAACTGTCGTCGGCGTCGCCCATGATCACGTAGCGGCCGCGGGCCGCCTCGATGCCGCCCAGCAGGGCGCTGCCGTAGCCGCGTTCCTCGACCGCCACCACCCGCGCCCCGAGCCGCTCGGCGATCTCCCGGGAGCCGTCGGTGCTGCCGTTGTCGGCGATCACCACCTCGCCGTTCACGCCATGGCTTTCGAGGTAGCCCTTGGCCTTCTCGATGCAGGTGGCGAGGGTCTCCGCCTCGTTCAGGCAGGGCATCAGGATGGTCAGTTCGACGGCGTCGTCGGCGGTCATCGGATCACCTCGTACAGCTTGAGTTCGGCGGCCAGCGGCGAGGGCAGCGGCGCCGCGCGCAGCCACCGCGGGGGCCGGCCCTCGACCAGCCGCCGGTAAAGGGTCGCCCCGCCGCCGGCGGGATCGAAGAAGGTCCCCTCGTTGGAGCGCGGGCACAGCAGGATCAAATCGATTTGGCGCTCGCGGACCAGCTCGAGGGCCTCGCCGTCGTCGGTCGCCGTCATGATGCGCCGCGCGGCCAGCAGCCCCGCCCGGTGGCGATGGTAGGCGGTGGCCACCACCCGGTGGCGGGTCCTATACAGGAGCTCGGGCCCGAAATCGACCGACGCCAGGATGGTCCGCCGGCGGTCGCCCCATCCCCCGGCGTCGTCGAGGTGGCGCGCCGCCCGGGCGATCCGGCAGTCCCGGGAGCCCACCGAGGTCTTATCGGTTCCGTTTTCCAACTTCATGACCACCAGACCCAGGATCAGGAACCCGACGGCGAACCCCGATATCAGGAGCGCCCGGACCACGGCCCGCCAGCGGATGTCCACCGTCCGCTCCAGGACCCTGGCCAACAGCTCGGCATAGGGCAGCAGCAGGAGTATCTCCGGATAGCCGGCCCAACGCCGCTGATAAAGGGTCAATGGAATATAGAGCATGAGACCTAAGATGATGTAAACCCAGGCGGCGTGAACCTCCGAGCGGCGTTGCGTCCAGGCGATCCAGGCCAGGAACGGCAGCCCCGGCAGGGCGGTGCCGAGGAACAGAATCGCCGCCCCGGCCCCGATGTCGCCGGGGTCGATGAGGGGCTGGATCTCGGCGATGCGGTTAAAAAGCAGGGCGGCGACGGCGGGGTCCATGTCGGCCAGCGGCCCCCGGAAGAAGCCGGGGAACACGGCCCACATCACGCCGCCGGAGAACAGCCCCCACGCCCCCGCCGCCGCCAGGCGGGCAAGCGGCCGAAGGTCCCGCCCGGACAGGACGACCAGCGCCCAGAAGGCCAGGATCAACCCGCCCAGCAGCCAGTGGACGACGGACAGACGGTCGTACTTGGCCTCGAGGAGGGCGGGCCACGGCCGCTCGACGAAGATGGCGATGGCGAGGCCGGCGAACAGCGCCGCCGACAGGTGGAAGACCTTCCTCCCCATCTCGCGGCCCGACAGGATCCAGTACAGGGTCAGGACCGCCAGGTTGACCGCCAGCGCCGCCAGGGCCTCGATGCTGACCCACAGCGACAGCGCCGCGACGAGCCCGGCCCCGTGGCAGACCCCGGCCCGGAAGCGGTCCACCAGCAGCCGGACGACGAAACCCAGCGACAGCACGAACAGCAGCATGTTGAGTCCGTGGTGGTCGGCCCGCCCGGCCATGAAGTAGGGCGTCGCCCCCGGCAGGACGACGAACATCAGCCCGAGGAGGAGCAGCCTGTCCGGGGCCAGGAACGGCCGCCCCGCCCACATCATGGCGATCACCGCGAGTACCTGGAGGAGCGGGCTGACCAGCGCTCCGGACCACAGGAGCGCGTCCTCGAAGCCGCCGAACGGCGCCCCCAGCCAGGCGCCGGCCAGCAGCAAGGCGTCGAAGGGCCGCGTCCAGTGCATGACCTCGCCGTAGGGGGCGTTGGCGCGGGGGATGGAGATGTCGAACCAGTCGCCGGTCTCGTGAAGCCGCGTCACCCGGTGGAGCCGCATGTAGCTGTCCGGGCCGATCAGCTCCCCGTCGAGCACCGGCGACGCCGCCAAGGCCACCCACAGGACCTGCACCAGGAGGCACAGCACCACCGGGAACCACAGGCCGTAGCGTTGAGGATTGGTGGTCATGTCACCCTGCGTCTCCCGGCTACGGCGTGCCGAATGCGGGCATGGTGGCGCGCCGCATTCGGGGGGAAGAATTATCGATCAGAAACACCGTTCCATCCTCGGCCGGTGGCGGCGCGCCCAGGATCTGGGTGGAAAAAAGGTTGTGCAACGTCGCCGGGCGGTCGTCGTAGCCCGGCGTCACGCCGGGGGCGCGGATTGCGTACAGCGTGGAGAAGGAATCGACGTAGTCCTCGGGCGACAGGCGGCGCCTGTTTTCCTGGTAGGGATCGAGCAGGGTGATGCGCGAGCCGTGATCGCCATGAACGACAATCGTGGCGTCCTCAAGAGTGCCTCTCTCGCGCATCGCCCGAAAGAGCGCGTCCATTCGGGACATGATGCAGCGGACCTGGGCGAAATACCGTTTATACATCGCCACCCGGTACTCCGGTGTGCTTCTGAACAGGGCGAATTCATGGTTCACCTTCCGTGCCCCCCAGGCGTCGGTGTCGGGGAGCAGGCGGCAGGCGGCGTCCCACACGTAGGGTCCGTGGGGTAGCGGCAGATGGATGAAAAAGAGTCGGCCGCGCGGCGCCTCCAGCACGTCGTTCCAGCTCCGCTCGATAACATCCATCGCGGTGAGCGTGAACAGGTCGTTGTAATTCTTCCAACCCCAGTCGGGATTCATGAAGCGCGTCAACTTGTAGACCGAGGACAGCATGACGTACCGGCCGAGGATCCATTTGGCTTTCTCCAACACGCCCAGATCCAGGTCCTGAATGACGTACAGCCTGCTGAACGGATAGGTGTAGCAGAACTCGACGAATTCGCCGGGTCCCTGGCAAACGTCAAAGTAATCCGATTGATAGACCCTGATCCGGTAACCTGCGTTGGCGAACTTCTCGAAGTAGCCGTTCGCGGTGATGATATTGGTGTAGCCTCCAATGTGTTTGACGTACCTGTAGGTTGCCGGTGAGGCATCCCCATTCATGAGGCTGCCAAGGGAAGCATTGGTTTGGAAGTACGGACTGTACGCCCGGCCGTAGAGGCGGAATCCCCAGGCCTCGTAGAAACGCCGAAGGTCCTCCTGGAGTTCCGGGCCGCCGTCGATATCGCGGGGAATGCCCTCGACGGCGGCGTGGCCGTCCAAGACCAGATGGATGATTGGATCGAGGTCGGCGCGTAGAGGACCGGTGACCTCGATCCGCCGTGGGCCGAATTCAACGGACCCGGATGGCAGCGCCAAGCCACTGACCATGACGGTCGCAAAGACCGTGGCGAAAATGGCGGGCAAGTGCTTGCGCACCAAATACATCGCCATCAGGAGCGTCCATATCACCACGCCCGCCATGACCATGGTAAGAGCGCCCCGCAATCCGCCGGTGAGGGAATAGACGATTTCGACGATCCCATGCTGATCGAGGAAAAACAGCGTCAAGAGAATGAAGCCGGCGAACCTGATCGGCAGGTTCGCGGCAAGCAGTCCCAGACCCAGGGCGCCGCCAATCACGATCATGGTAAATAGGCTGACCAGAACCTCCGGCTCAAGCAGGCCGTATTGTTGATAGGAGAGGTAGTTGAAGAAGCTGCCGAGCAGCACCAGGATGGGGCAAAGGACGAGCACCGATGCGTTCTTCATCGTCGGACCTCGAACAGCAGGAACCGCCCGGCCAGGCCGTCGGGCAGCGTCACCTCGCGCAGCCACGGCGGCACCCGGTGATCGAGCAGCTTTCCGTACAGACTCGGTGTTTCTTTCCCGGGCCTGAAGAAACCTCCCGAGGGGCACAACAGGATGAGGTCGATCCGCCGTTCCTCGACCAGCTCGCGGGCGGCCTCCTCGGTGGGCGCCGACATGATCAGGTGGGAGGCCAGGATCCCCATCCCCTGGCGGTTGCGGTGATAGGGGGTGGCGACCATCCGGTGCCGGGTCCGGTAGAGGAGCTCGGGGCCGAAGTCCACCGGCGCCAGGACGGTCCGCGTCGCGCTTCCCCAACCGGCGGGATCGTCAAGGAAGCGCGCGATCCCGCTCAGCCGGCAGGCCGGGACGGTCGCCGAGGCCCCCGAGGCGCTCCCCTCGACCCTCATCAGCACCAGCCCGAGGACCGTGAAGGCGCCGCAGAAGACGACCAGCGCCGCGGTCCGCAGCAGGAGCTGGAGGCGGGCGCCGGCCGAGGCGATCCGCTCGAACGTCCGGACCAGCAGCTCGGCGTAGGGAACCAGCAGGAGCACCACCGCATAGCCGGTCCAGCGGACCTGATAGAAGGCCAGCGGCAGGAACAGCGCCAGGGCGATGGCCAGGTACGTCCAGGCGGCCCGGTGCTCCGGGCGGCGGGGCCAGCGGAGGTTCCAGGCCAGCATCGGCAGTGCCGGCAGGGCGAGGCCCAGCCAGTAGACGGCCGGCCCCAGGGCCGGGTCGCGGAGATCGACCAGGGGCCGGTACTCGCCGATCCGCTCCAGCCAGATGTGGATGATCCGGGGGTCCTGGTCGGCCAGCGGCCCCCGGAAGAAGCCCGGGAACGCCGTCCCCATGACGACCGCCGCGAGGAGCGCCCCCAGCGCCGTCGCGGCCAGGCGGCCGGGAGTGCGGGACAACGGACCGCCGTTCCGCCCGCTCGCCAGGACCACTCCCCAGAAGGCCGCGATCACCGCCGCCAGCGACCAGTGGACGACCGAGAAGCGGTCGTGGTCGGCCACCAACAGGCCGTCCCACGGCCGTTCGAGGACCAGGGCCACGCTGACCCCGGCCAACAGCGCCACCGAGACGTGGAACGTCTTGCGCGCCAGGTCCCGCTCCGAGAAAATCCACAACACGCCCAGGGTGGAGAGGTTGGCGGCCAGGACGACCAGGGACTCGACGCTGACCCACAGCGAAAGCGCCATCACCGCCCCCGCGGCGTGGCACAGGCGGGCCTGGAAGTCCCACAGCAGGAGCCGGATCGTGAAGCCCATCGACAGCACGAACAGAAGGATGAGGAGGCTGTGGTGGTCGGCCCGCCCGGCGAAGAAGAAGTGAATGACGGCCGGCTGGAGCAGGGACAGCAGGGCCAGGAAGACGCCGCGGCCGCCCTCCAGCACCGGGGCCGCCGCCCAGCACAGGGCGGCCAGGGTCAGCAGTTGCAGCAGCGGGCCGATCAGCGCCCCGCTCCAGAACAGCGCCGTCTCGAAGTCCGCCACCAACGCTCCCAGCCAGGCGCCGGCCAGCAACAGGACGTCGAAGGGGCGCGTCCAGTGCATGATCTCGCCGTGGGGCGCGTCGCCGCGGGGGATGACGGGATCGAACCAGGCCCCGGTCTCCTCGAGCAGCGTCACCCGGTGGAGCCGCATGTAGCTGTCCGGCCCCAGCAGCTCGCCGTCGAGGATCGGCGCGGTGCCGTTAGCGATCAGCACCGCCTGCAGGATCAGGACCAGCAGCAGCGGGAACCACGGGCCGTAGGTGCGGACCCCGGTCACCGCACCACCTCGAACAGGCGGAACCCCTCGCCCAGGGCCTCGGGCAACCGGACCTCGCGCAGCCACGGCGGCCCCCGGCGCTCGACCAGACGCCGCTGCAGGCTCCCCGGGGCTGGATCGGAGGTCGCGCCCGGACACAGCAGGACCAGATCGACCCGGCGTTCCATGATCAGGGCCTGGGCGGAGGCGTCGTCGGTCGCCGACAGGATGAGGTGGTTGTCGACGATCCCCCGGCCGTTGCGGTGGTAGGGGGTAGCCACCACCCGGTGCCTGGTCCGATAGAGGATCTCGGGGCCGAAATTGACCGGCGCCAGGATGGTCCTGGCGCCGTCGCCCCAGCCGTCGGGATCGTCGAGGTAGGCGGAGACGCGGTCGATCCGGCAGGCCGCCGGAATCGGCGAATAGGCGCCGATGCCGCGCTCGACCTTGATCAACGCCAGGCCGGCCACCGAGAAGACGCCGCAGAACGCGGCGACCACTCCGGCCCTGGCCAGCGGCCGGACGCCGCCGGAGAGGGGCGCGGTGCGCTCGAACACCCGGCCCAGCAGTTCGGCGTAGGGGAGCAGCAGGAGCAGGGCCGGATAGACGGTCCAGCGAACCTGGTAGAAGGCCAGCGGCAGGAACACCGCCAGCCCGACCGACAGGTAGACGAAGCCGGTGCGGACGGTCTCGCGGCGCGTCGTGAAGATCATCCAGGCCAGGAACGGCAGGGCCGGCAGGGCGATGCCCAGCCAGTAGACGAACGGTCCGAGGGCCGGGTTCCGGGGATCGACCAGGGGTTGGACCTCGATGATCCGATCGAACAGGATGGGGGCGATCCGGGGGTCCATGTCGGCCAACGGCCCCCGGAAGAAGCCGGGGAACGCGGCCCACATCAGGCCCCCCGCCAGGACTCCCCACACCACCGCCGAGGTTAGCCGGCCGAGTGGGCGGCCGAGTGGGCGGTCGAGGGCGGCGGTGATCCGGCCGGCGGCCAGGACCAGCCCCCAATAGGCCCATGCCAGCCCGGCCAGGACCAAGTGGACGATCGACAGGCGGTCGTATTCGACCTCGAGGATTCCGGACAGCGGGCGTTCGAGGACCAGGGCCACGGCGAGGCCGGCCACCAGCGCCCCCGAGAGGTGGAAGGCCTTCCTCTCCAGTTGCCGCCCGGTGAAGACCCAGAACAGGGTCAGGGCGGCGAGGTTGAAGACCAGCGCCGCCAGGGCCTCGACGCTGACCCACAGCGAGAAGGCGACGAGGATTCCGGCCAGGTGGCACGGCCCGGCCCGGTACGGGGACGACAGGAGGCGGACCACCAGCCCCAGCGACAGCACGAACAGCAACAGGTTGAGGCCGTGGTGATCGGCCCGCCCGGCGAAGAAGTAGTGGACGATGGCCGGATTGACCAGGAACAGCAGGCCGAGGAAGACGATCCTGTGGCGCGCCAGCACCGGCGCCGCCGCCCACATGACGGCGATCAGGACGAGGAACTGCAACAGCGGCCCGACCAGCGTCCCCGACCAGAACAACGCCGTCTTGAAGTCGGTCAGCGGCGCCCCCAGCCAGGCGCCGGCCAGCAGCAGGGCGTCGAAGGGCCGCGTCCAATGGAGGACGTCGCCATAGGGCGCGTTGCTTCTGGGAACCGCCGAATCGAACCAGTCCCCGGTCTCGTGGAGCTGCGTCACCCGGTTGAGCCGGGTGTAACTGTCGGCCCCCATCAGCCTCCCCTCGAGGACCGGGGTGGTCCCGTAGGCGACCACCATCACCTGCAGGAGCAGGCACAGCGCCAGGGGGAACCACAGGCCGTAGGGGCGATCCCCGCCGCCGGGGGCGCCCGGCGTCCGCGGGGACGGATCGGCGGCGATGCTCATCTCCGGGCCTCGAACGGGCGGGGAGCGTGGCCTGGCGGATCGGCGCTCATATGGTCGGGCGTCTCTCTGAGCGGGGGTCGGATGCAGGACGTTAGCAGAAACCCTCGGCCGGAACCATCCGCCGGGAAATAGTTTCTAGAATCGTGGACGGGAATCCAGAATTGCTGGACTATTGCCGGCGGCCGACGGCGGCGATCCCTGCCCCGGGACCGGGCGGGCGCCGGGGCGGGGGAGAAAATGGCTTTGATTACAGACGGTTAGATTATTTCCACAGGTTTTGTGTCGGTTTTCGGCGGAGTGGCACGGTTATTGATCTATTTCGGTGATGATCGCCGGTTGTCCCCATGCGGCGCGGTGGAACGAACGGCGAAAGAGCAAGCAGGGAGTCCGGGGAAAGAAAATAAAATTTACAAGTAATTAACGTTATATTTGGAATTATTCATTAATATTATTTTTTAGTTGACTTTTTCTATGTTATTATTTAAGATATATTTGACGGGGAACGACTGCGATGAATTTTCCCCTAATCGAGGAGGGTACCATGCCGGCTGGCGGAATGTTCTTGAGGACGACACCGATCACCGCGACCGCTGAATGCCGGGATTCCGGCGGCCCTTGGCGTCGAGTAGAATAGGGTTGTTTGGAACTTAACGATGGTGATACCCTGTCTCGAAATTCGGTTGCAGGAGGCTCGTTTGTTACCGGAAGGACTAAGTGCAGAGCAGGCAAAACCATCATCGTCCTTTTGGTTCTTTCAGAAGAAGGAGACTAAGATCATGATTCCCAGTATCCGTTCCTTGTTCCATGGGTTTACCAAGGATTCGGCAGGGGCTACGGCGATCGAATACGCGCTGATCGCCGCCGTCATGGCGGGCTTGATCGTTACCGCCATCGCACTGTTGAACCTCGAGGGCGTGTTCAACACCATTGCCAACTCTTTGGCGGGCTAGACTTTCGGTTTTTCCGGACGCCCTTCGCCGGGAATGGCGGTCAGGGCATAGGTTTCAAGGTGCCTCCCGGTTCCGTCTCGGGCCGGGAGGCATTTTGATTTCGCCGGTCTTCGTCGCCGACCGTCCCGGCTTCCCGTTCGGGCATGGCGGCGGTGGCGGTCCGCTATCCTCGGCTTCGCCATTTTCAGTGAAAGAAGGCCATGGCCATCTTCACCCGTCCCGTTTCCCTGATTTTGCGTTTGCTCCGCGATCGGGCTGGGGCGACGGCGATCGAGTACGCGCTGATCGCCGCCATCATGACCGCCCTGGTGGTGACCGCGCTCGCCCTGCTCGACCTTGAGGACGTGTTCAGTAGGATCCAGAACACCCTGGACAGCGCCTGAGGCGTCTCGGCCGAGAGGTCTTATCCGGGAAGGGTCCGATGAAAGGACGCCTCGGTTCGGCAATCCTCCTGAGCGTCACCATCGTGCTGTCGCTGGCCATGGCCGAGGCGGGGTTGCGGATGATCGGCCACCGCCCCTTCGCCATCACCGCCCCGGCCAACGAACAGGCGATCCATGTCCCGGATCCGGTCCTCGGATGGCGGAACAGGGAAGGACGCTACGTCATCCCTCCCTACCATCCGGGCGACGGAAACATCACCTACACCTTCCTCGAAGACGGCCGCAGGGCGACGACGCCGCCCCGGAACGGCGACCCCGGGGCGGGTGCTTCGCTGGTCGTCGTCGGCGGTTCGTTCGCCCAGGGATTCGCCATCTCCGATGAGGAGACGTTGGCCTGGAAGCTCCAGCAAAGGTTCCCCCGCCTCAACGTCCTCAATTACGGAACCGGAGGATACGGAACCTACCAATCGCTTCTGACGCTCGAACGCGTCCTGCCCACCCTTAAATCCCCCAGGTTCGTGGTCTACGGGTTCATCGACGATCACGACCTCAGAAACGTCGCCGACGAGAGTTGGCTGTACAACCTGGCGCAGATGTCGAGCCGGGGCCATGTCCATACGCCCTATGTCTCGCTGGCCCGGGATGGCTCGCTTGTCCGCCATCGCCCGGAAAGGTATCCGATCTGGCCCTTGATCCAGGTGTCGGTGCTGATGGATGCCGCCGAAAGGGCCTATATGAAGCTGGCGACCAGAGGGAGATACAAGGCAAGAAGAGAGGCCACGGAAAGCCTCCTGCTGGAAATGGACCGGCTGGCGAGGCGCCACGGCGCCTCCCTGCTGGTGGTGTTCCTGTTCGGCGAGGAGGAGACGATGAACCGCTATGGGGCGTTCCTCGACAAGCACGGCATCGACGTCGCCGACTGCAATTTCCCGGCGGCCCCGGAGTTGAGCGTCAGGGGCGAAGGCCATCCCAATGGCAAGTTGAACACCCTGTGGGCGGAGTGCGTCGCCGCCGCCCTTCGAGGATTTCCGGGACTTGCCGTGGTTCCATGACGGCCCCCACGGTCAGTTGATCAACGGCACCCGCGACTTGGCGCTGAGGGTGATGGTTCCGGGGGGCAGCATCGGGATCATGAACTGGAAGTCGTAGCTTGCCGTGATCGAGCGGTAGTCGATTCCTCCCGAGTTCTGGAGCGGAGCGCTGAAGGTGATGCCGCCGGTGCTCATCCCGAAGATCTTGCCTTGGGCGTAGGTCTGCAACTGGGATTCGGTGGCCGAGGTGTTGACCATGGCGTAGCGCCCGGCCTCCTCGACCGCGAACTGGATCGAGTTCTGGATCCAGAACATCCTTCCGAACTCGGTGATGGCGAACACCACCAGGAGGAGGACCGGAACCACCAACGCGAACTCGACGGCCGTCACCCCCCTACGGTCGGCGAGCCAGGAAGAGGCGCGCCCAGGGGGGCGGCGGGTGTGAGTTTGGCCACTACCGACTTTCATTATCAGTGCCCCTTGGTATCATTCGGTGCGCACGGTGACCTGACCGGAGAGCGAGAACGATTCCATGAACCCGGGGATCAATCTCGGCGTGATGGGGGTGAACGACTGGGTCGCCGAGATCGTCATGAACGTACGCTTGATCAGCGGCGAGGTGCAGGACCCGCCGCAACCGATCGGCGTGCCGTCCGAACATTCGCAGAAGGGGGTGGTGATGATGGTCGGCGAAAGGTCGGTCGAGTTGGTCACCGCCGAGACGATCTCGGTGGTGTTCGAGCTGTCCATCAGCGCCACCTGGGCGCCGGTGCGGACCGCGCTCATCAGCTCCATCTTGTTGAACACCGCCATGCCGAGGTCGATCAACGCCATGCCGATGACCAGCAGCACCGGAACCAACAGCGCGAACTCGACGGCGGCGGCCCCTTGGCGGGGCGAGGCCAGGCTGGCGAACAGCCGTTTCGCCGCCCTCGGCACGGCTCCGGGGGGTGAATGGGCTTGCTCCTGAAGGTGGGGCATCTTGCTTTCCCTCATTCGACCAATACCACCGGCTCCGGGGTGACGATCGGGATGACGTCGCCGGTGTCGCTCGACAGGGCCCCGAGGAGGCCCCTGAAGGGTGTGGTGTCGTGTCCGCGCATGGTGTCGGTCCGTTTTCGGCCCGGTGGCCCCGGTTCCTTCAGCCGTATATATTATAACACTCGGCAAACATTTGCCCAAATATTTAATTTATTCATGAAGGTATTTAAAATATTGGATCAATTTTTATTTATAGTCGTTTGCCGCCGGGCTTGCGGCGGCGGCGGACGACGAGTCCAGCGCCCAGACATTATAACGGTGCAGGATACAGAGAATCGGCGGCGGCGGCAGTGATGGCCGTCACAGTCGCGGGCCCGCCGGGGTACCCTTGCATCTCCCAGGGGGTGGGATATACACTGGCTCCGGAGCGGAATATCGACTGCGCAAGATCGGTTTTTTCCCATTCCGGAGGTTTACTTGGCGTGATTGGCGGGATCAAACGGTTTTGTTGTGCCGGAGGGGCGGCGTTACTGTTGCTGGGGTGCGCCGCCTCGGAGCGCGCCGCTCTCGGACACGCCAGGAACCTGCGCTATTCCGGGTTGCCGAAGGACGCATCCGGGTGATGAAGAAGGCCATCAGGGACCATGGGGAGCGGGCGAACCCGGCGGGGAACGGACTTGACCCGGAAATCCGTCGCGGGAAGGATCGGTGATGGAGTCATACCAAGGGGCACTGATAATGACCCATAGAGACGGCTTTCCAAGGCTTTCGGCTAGGAGCGTGGCCCGCC
>CAZWEZ010000012.1:0-20720 GCA_964632795.1 uncultured Thalassospiraceae bacterium
GGGCTCGAGCGCCGGGCTACCACCTCGGCGCCGGGGACCAGCAGGGCGCGGCTCAACCCCTTGTACTGGGAGGGCACCGGGGTCGCCCAGGCGGCGGGCCACAGGACCCCCAGCGCCGCCGCCGCCACGGCCAGGCCCGCCGCCGTCCGCCGGCTGCCGTCCCAGGCGGCCAGCGCCGCCGCCCCCAGGCCCAGCGCGGCGACCAGCCTCAGGGCGTCGGCCAGCTCGAGGACGAACAGCAACCCGAGCATGCCCAGAGCGCCGATCCCGGCCCCCACCAGGTCGGCGCGGTAGACCGCCCCGATCCTCGCCCGGGGCCGGCTCAGGGCCAGCCCGATGGCGGTGGCGGCGCCGAAGAAGGGCACCGCCAGGACCACGTAGACCGCCGCCAGGTTGAGCATCTGCGCCGGTTCCCAGAGCATCTCCAGGACGTTCAAGGGTATCGCCTTGGCCAGCGCCAGGCTCACCGGGGCGGCGATCCCGAACAGCGCCGCGAAGCCGGCGAAGGAGAGCGGGAACGACGCCACCAGCCGCTCGCGGAACAGCGCCAGGAACGCCCCGCCGGCGCCGTAGCCGAGCAGCGCCAGGCTGATGATCATGCTCGCGAAGTGGTGCCACTGGGCGATCGAGAACAGCCGCACCAGCAGGATCTCGAAACCGAGCACGGCCGCCGACAGCAGGGCGACGGCGAAGGTTATCGCCATTCCGTCCGCTCTCAATGGCCGCCGGTCAGGGGCACGAAGCGGACCGGCAGCAGGTGGCGGGTCGTCACCTCGCCCTGGAGCGTCTTCTCGATCAGCAACAGCGACTGGGTGAAGAACGGCCCGCCGACCGGGATCACCATCCGCCCGCCGGCCTTGAGCTGCTCGACCAGCGGCCCGGGGACGTGGCTGGCGGCGGCGGTGACGACGATGGCGTCGAACGGGGCATGGTCGGGCCACCCGTAATAGCCGTCCCCCTGGCGCGCGGTGACGGTTCGGTAGCCCAGCCCGGCCAGCCGCTGGGCCGCCTGCTCGGCCAGCTCGGGGACGATCTCGATGGTGTACACCCGGACTCCCATCGCCCCCAGCACCGCCCCCTGGTAGCCCGACCCGGTGCCCAGCTCCAGCACCTTCGCCCCTTCGCCGACATCCAGCAGGTCGCTCATCAGGGCGACGATGTAGGGCTGGGAGATGGTCTGGCCGTAGCCGATCGGCAGCGGTCTGTCGGCGTAGGCGCGATGGCGCTGCATCTCGGGCACGAACAGGTGGCGCTCCACCCGCCCCATGGCCTCCAGGACCTCGGGCGCGATGACCTCGCGGTCGCCCACCGGCCCCACCGAACGGGCGATGTGTTCGATCTCGGCAACCATCCGGGCGCGGGCCTCGACGGTCCGCTCGTCTTCGCCCGCCGCCGCCGGCGCGACGAGCACCGCCAGAACGAGGACCGCGGCCAACCTGTGCAGCGACACCATCGCACCATTATGCCCGAAGCTTTCGCCGGGCTCCATTGCCGTGACGGGCGAACTGGCTTTTTGGGGGGGCCGGGATTAGTTTCTCGTTCATGGCCTTCCCGCAGTCCCTCGTTGTCTTGCGCGACGGCATCCCGGTGCCGGTCCGCGGCGCCCTGTGGATGACCGCGGCGGGCGTCTTCTTCTCGTCGCTGACCGTTCTCATCCGCCATTCGTCGGGCGACCTGCACCCCTTCGAGATCGCCTTCTTCCGCAACCTGTTCGGGCTCGCCTTCATCCTGCCGTGGCTGCTCAGGGCCGGGATCGGCGGGCTGCGCACCCGCCGTTTCCCCCTCTACATGGTGCGGGCCGGCGTCGGGCTGGCCGCCATGCTGTGCTGGTTCACCGCCATCACCATGATGCCGATCGCCGAGTTGACCGCGCTCAGCTTCACCGCGCCGTTGTTCGCCACCGTCGGCGCCGTCCTGATCCTCGGCGAAAAGGTGCGCGCCCGCCGCTGGGCGGCAATCATCGTCGGTTTCGCCGGGGCCATGATCGTGCTCAGGCCCGGCGTCGAGGCGATCAACCTGGCCGCCGTGCTGGGCCTCGCCGCCTCGGCCTTCATGGGGGTGTCGGTGCTGGTCATCAAGTCGCTGTCGCGCACCGAACCGGCCAACGCGGTGGTCCTCTACATGGTCCTGCTGCTGACCCCGATGTCGCTGATCCCGGCGCTGTTCGTGTGGAGCTGGCCGGCGCCGGAGCTGTGGTTCTGGCTGGCCGCCATGGGGCTGGCCGGGACGCTGGGCCACATGGCCCTGGTCCGCTCGTTCCGCGCCGCCGACATCTCCGCCGTGCTGCCGTTCGACTTCACGCGCCTGATCTTCACCGCCATCCTCGGCTATGTGTTCTTCGCCGAGGAGCCCGACGCCTGGACCTGGGTCGGCGGGGCGGTGATCTTCGCCGCCACGCTGTACACCGCCCACCGCGAGGCGCGCCTGGGCAGGCCGGTCAAGCCGGCCCGCGAAACCCTGCGCCAGCCGCCCATGGACGGCGCCGCTCCGGCGCCGCCCGAAGGCCGATGAAACGGCGCCCCCCCGTGCCCACCGTGCCCCCCGGCGCCGCGCGCATCGAGGCCATCGCGCGGAACGCCCTGAAGACGATCCCCGGCGAGTTGCGCCGCCACGTCGAAGGGGTGGTGGTGCGGATCGAGGAATTCCCCGACCGGGAAACCGAGATCGAGATGGGGCTGGACAGCCCCTTCGACCTGCTCGGCCTCTACCGGGGGGTGTCGCTGGACATGAAGAGCGTCGCCGACACCCCCCATGACGTCGACATGATCCTGCTTTATCGGCGCCCGATCCTCGATTACTGGTGCGAGAGCGGCGAGGATCTCCACCACATCGTGCGCCACGTGCTGATCCACGAGATCGGCCACCACTTCGGCCTCGGCGACGACGACATGGAACGCATCGAGGAGATGGAATAAGAAGCGGCGAAGACGGTTCAGCCGTCGATGGCGGCCTTGATGGCGGCAGTCAAGCCCTTGAAGAAGACCCTCCGGGGGAAACTGGTGGAGCCGAGGGGAATCGAACCCCTGACCTCGACGTTGCGAACGTCGCGCTCTCCCAACTGAGCTACGGCCCCATCGCCGGCCCGGCGGGACGCCGGGGGGGCGGATAATGTGGCCGCCGGACGACGGCTGTCAAGGGCGCGGCGAAAGGGCGGCGGCGGGGCGTCCTGGTCCTTGCGTCGCCACCCCGGTGAAGCTAGGTTAGCCCCCGACCGTTTCCCCTTGGAGTCGCCCCCGCCATGGACGTGATCATGGGACCCGTTGTGCGCGTGATCGTCATGATCCTCGAACTCTACATCTGGGTCGTGGTGATCGGGGTCGTGTTCAGCTGGCTGACCCACTTCAAGGTCATCAACATGTCCAACCGCTTCGTCTACATGATCGGCGAGTTCGTCTACCGGGCCACCGAACCGGCGTTGCGGCCAATCCGCCGGATCATGCCGAACCTGGGCAATTTCGACATTTCGGCGATCATCCTGATCATCATTCTCATCTTCGCCAAGGACATCCTGATCCAGGCCTACATCAAGTTTGGATAAAGCTTCATTCCCCCTCACCGCCACCGCCGGCGGCGTCAAAGTGCGCGTCCGGCTGACGCCCAGGGCCGGGCGCGACCGCATCGAGGGCGTGCTCGCCGGCGGCGACGGAAGGGCGGTCCTCAAGGTGGCGGTCGCCGCCCCGCCCGAGGGCGGCAAGGCGAACGCCGCGCTGATCAAGTTGCTGGCCAGGGCCTGGCGCCTGCCCAAGACCAGCCTGAGCATCGTCGCCGGCGCCACCACGCGAGGCAAGACCGTTCTGATCGGGGGGAACAGCGCGGACATCACGCAACGACTGAACCAGTGGATAGGAAACCAACATGGCTGAAGCAAAAAGAATCGACGGCAAGGCCTTCGCCGAGAAGGTCAGGAAAAGGGTCGCCGTTGAGGTCGACGCCCTCCACAAGGCCCACGACCTGACCCCGGGACTGGCCGTGGTGCTGGTCGGCGAGGACCCGGCGAGCGAGGTCTACGTGCGCAACAAGGGCAAGCAGACGCTCGAGGTGGGGATGAAGTCCTTCGAGCACAAGCTGCCCGCCGATACCACCGAGGACGAGCTGTTGACCCTGGTCCGCGGCCTCAACAAGGACGACGCGGTCAACGGCATCCTGGTTCAGTTGCCGCTGCCCGATCAGATCGACACCGAAAAGGTGCTCAGCGAGATCGAGCCGGCCAAGGACGTCGACGGCTTCCACCTGATCAACGTCGGCCGGCTGACCACCGGCATCGACGGCATGGTGCCGTGCACCCCGGTCGGCTGCATGATGCTGCTCAAAGACGAGCTCGGCGAACTCAAGGGGCTGCGGGCGCTGGTGCTGGGGCGCTCCAACATCGTCGGCAAGCCGATGGCCGCGCTCCTGCTGCGCGAGCACTGCACGGTGACCATCGCCCATTCCAGGACCCAGGACCTGCCCGGCGAGTGCCGCCGCGCCGACATCCTGATCGGCGCCGTCGGCCGCCCGCGGATGATCAAGGGCGACTGGATCAAGCCCGGGGCGACGGTCATCGACGTCGGCATCAACCGCATCGACGCCCCCGAGAAGGGCGAGGGCAAGACCCGCCTGGTCGGCGACGTCGACTTCGAGGAGGCGCTCCAGGTGGCCGGCGCCGTCACCCCGGTGCCCGGCGGGGTCGGGCCGATGACCATCGCCTGCCTGCTCCGCAACACCCTGGTCGCCACCTGCCGCCAGCACGGTATCGAGGCGCCCGATATTTAATAATGGCGAGCCGATGAATCGACTCGCCGTTATTATTGCCCCTCAGGCGCCGGGCGGGCCGGTGGCCCTTGGCTCGCCGCATAAGCGGCGACGCGCGGTCGCGCTTGCCGGCCAGCCCATGTGTCACCACATGCGCTGGCCGGTATAAAGGCTCGTGATGGCCCTGCCCATCGCCGATACCTGGTTCGAGAGCCAACCGCTCGACAACGGCGTGACCCTGATACGGGAGCCCCACGTCGACCCCGTGCTGCGCTGCAACATCTGGCATGCGAGGGGCGGCGAGCGGGATCTCCTGGTCGATACCGGGCTCGGCGTCGCCAGCCTCCGGGCGGCCATGGGGGACCTCTTGGCGAGGCCGCTCGTGGTCGTCGCCACCCACTCCCATTTCGACCACGTCGGGAGCCTTCACGAGTTCGACAGCCGCCTGGTCCACCGCCTGGAAGCCGGCCTGCTGGCGGTCCCGGAGATCGCCTCCCTGTTCCCCCAGGGGATGGGCGAGGATTTCTGCCGTTTCATGGCCGAGGCCGGCCATCCGCCGGACCAGCCGATGATCGACGCCCTGCCGTTCGCCGGCTACGACCCGGCCGGCTATTCGGTGGCGCCGGCGCCGGCCACCGGGATGATCGACGACGGCGACGTCATCGATCTGGGCGGGCGTTGTTTCCGGGTGTTGCACCTTCCCGGCCACTCCCCGGGCAGTATCGGGCTGTGGGAGGCGGAGACCGGCATCCTGTTCTCCGGCGACGCGATCTACGACGGCCCGCTGTACGATTTCCTCCCGGAATCGGATATCGGCGACTACGTCCGGACCATGGAGCGGCTGCGTTCGCTGCCGGTCCGGGTGGTCCACGGCGGCCACGACCCCAGCTTCGGCGGCCCCCGGATGATCGAAATCATCGACGCCTACCTTCGCTTGAAGGCTTGAAGGCATGGCGAAATGACCGAACTGGTCCTCGCGGTGGCGGTTTTCGTCCTCACCCACAGCATCCCGGCGTGGCCTCCGGCGCGCCGGGCGCTGAGGGCGGCGGCCACCGAACGGGTCTACTTGGGCCTCTATTCGCTGGTCTCGGTGATCGCCCTCGGCTGGCTGATCGCCGCCTTCTGGCGCGCGCCGGTGGTCGAGGTGTGGCCGTTCGCGGAGTGGACCCGCTGGATCCCGATCCTCGCCATGGCGCCGGCCTGCGTGCTGCTGGTTGCCGGGTTGACGGCCCCCAATCCGTTGTCGCTGAGCTTGCGGCGCCACGGCTTCGATCCCCGCCGCCCCGGCATCGTCGCGGTGACCCGCCATCCGGTGATATGGGCGCTGGTCCTGTGGGCGGCGGCCCACATCCCGGCCAACGGCGACGGCGCCTCGTTGATCCTCTTCGGGCTGCTGCTGGCGGCCAGCCTGGCGGGCTTGGCCAGCCTCGATCGCAAGCGGCGCGAGGCGCTGGGCGAGGCCCGGTGGCGGGAACTGGCGGGGGCGACCTCCAGCCTGCCTCTCGGGGCCATCGCCGCCGGCCGGGCGCGGACCACCCTGGCCGACATCGGCTACCGGCGCCTGGCCGGCGGGCTGGTCCTCTATGGGGTCCTGTTGCTGGGCCACGAACACGTGATCGGGGTCTCGCCGCTGCCGTGATGGAATTCTTAGTCCGGTAGTGCTAGAAGCCCGCCATGAACGACCTCGCCCACATCCGCAACTTCGCGATCATCGCCCACATCGACCACGGCAAGTCGACCCTGGCCGACCGCCTGATCCAGATCTGCGGCGGCCTGAGCGCGCGCGAGATGAAGGAGCAGGTCCTGGATTCCATGGACCTGGAACGCGAGCGCGGGATCACCATCAAGGCCCAGACCGTACGCCTGGCCTACACCGCCGCCGACGGTGCGACCTATCAGCTCAACCTGATGGACACCCCGGGCCACGTCGACTTCACCTACGAGGTCAGCCGTTCCCTGGCCGCCTGCGAGGGCTCGCTGCTGGTGGTCGACGCCACCCAGGGGGTCGAAGCCCAGACCCTGGCCAACGCCTACCTGGCGATCGAGGGTGACCACGAGATCGTGCCGGTGCTCAACAAGATCGACCTGCCGGCCGCCGAGCCCGAACGGATCAAGCGCCAGATCGCCGACGTGGTCGGGCTCGACGTTTCGCACGCGCTTGAGATCTCGGCCAAGACCGGGGCCGGGGTGGGGGCGGTGCTGGAGGCCCTGGTCCGCCGCCTGCCGCCGCCGGTGGGCGACGAGGCGGCGCCGCTCACGGCGCTGCTGGTGGATAGCTGGTACGACCCCTACCTGGGGGTGATGATCCTGGTCCGTATCCGCGACGGGGTCCTGGCCAGGGGGATGAAGGTGCGGATGATGGCCGGGGGCGCCGTCCACCAGGTCGAGCAGGTCGGCATCTTCACCCCCAAGCCGACCCGCGTCGAGCGCCTCGGCCCCGGCGAGATCGGCTACTTCACCGCCGCCATCAAGACCCTCGCCGACACCCTGATCGGCGACACCGTGACCGATGACCGGCGCCGCGCCGAGGCCCCGCTGCCCGGCTTCAAGCCCTCGGTGCCGGTGGTCTTCTGCGGCCTGTTCCCGGCCGACTCGGCGGACTACGAGGACCTCCACGAGTCGCTCCGCAAGCTCCACCTGAATGACTCCAGCTTCCATTTCGAGGCCGAGACCTCGGCGGCGCTGGGTTTCGGGTTCCGCTGCGGGTTCCTCGGCCTGTTGCACCTGGAGATCGTCCAGCAGCGCCTGGAGCGCGAGTTCGACCTCGACCTGGTCACCACCTCGCCCAGCGTCGTCTACCGCGTGCAGCGCACCGACGGCACCTCGCTCGACCTCCACAACCCGGTCGACATGCCCGACCCGATGCACATCGAGAGGATCGAGGAACCGTGGATCAAGGCCACGGTGCTGGTGCCGGACGAATACCTGGGGGCGGTGCTCCAGTTGTGCACCGAGCGCCGGGGCGAGCAGGTCGAGCTGACCTACGCCGGCGAGCGGGCGATGGTGGTCTACCGCCTGCCGCTGAACGAGGTGGTGATCGACTTCTACGACCGCCTGAAGTCGGTGTCGCGCGGCTACGCCAGCTTCGACTACGAGATGGACGACTACCGGGAGGGGCGGATGGCCAAGGTGTCGATCCTGATCAACGGCGAGCCGGTGGACGCGATGGCGTTCATCGCCCACGCCGACCACGCCGAGGCCCGCGGCCGGGCGATCTGCGAACGGCTCAAGGACCTGATCCCGCGCCAGCTGTTCAAGGTCGCCATCCAGGCCGCCATCGGCGGCACCATCATCGCCCGGACCACGCTCGGCGCGCTGCGCAAGGACGTCACCGCCAAGTGCTACGGCGGCGACGTGACGCGCAAACGCAAACTGCTCGATAAGCAGAAGAAGGGCAAGAAACGGATGCGCAAGTTCGGCAAGGTCGAGATTCCCCAGTCGGCCTTCCTCGAGGCCCTCAAACCGGGCGACGATTGAGGGTGGTCCGGCGGTTGCGGAGCGAGGCGATCCCAGGATGCCAAGGGGAGCCGGGGGCGCGGGAAAATGGCAATCTCCGGTTTCCCGGACACGGATGAACACGGATGAGGACGGATCACCTGCTCCAATAGCATCGCTTGGGCATCGCTTGGGGTCAGGTCTTGAATTGTGAATTTTCTTGGCGTCACACCGCGTAATCTCGAACGCAAATTCACAAGTCAAGACCTGACCCTATGCAAGTGCTATGTGTACCAAGTGCTTTCGGAGCTCCTCATCGGCGGCCTCGCCGCGGCGCGAACGGGTCCAGGGTCTTCACGCCGAGCGGCTCGAAGTCGCGCACGTTGCGCGTGACAACGACCAAATTATGGACAATGGCCGTGGCCGCAATCATCGCATCCTCGATCAGCGAGTCCGATCGGCGATGCATGAGCCGCGCCCAGACGCGGAAGGACCGGCCGTCCAAGGGCAGCACGTTCCAGGTCTGCTCCACTTGCTCGATCCAGGTCTCGATCGTCTCGGCCTTTTCCGGGTCCTGCTCGCGGGTGATCTCGACGCCGGCCTGCAACTCGCCGAGCGTCACCGCCGAAAGGTGCAGGTGCTGGTCGGGCACGCTCTCCAGCCACGCGACCACGCCGCCGTGCGGTTTGGGGCGCCGAAGCTCGGAGACGACGTTGGTATCGAGAAGGAACACGCGCTCAGCCGACAGCCGCCGGTGCGCGCCGACGCAACCTGCCGCGCGGCGGCACGGGAATCTCGGCGCGCGGCGCATCGGCCAGGAGCAAATCCTTCAGTGTCGGACGGGCGGCCTTGTGAAGGCGGCGCCACTCATCGACGGGAACCAATACTGCCGCCTCAATGCCGCGTTTGGTGACGACCTGCGGCCCTTCCTTCAGGCTCGCCTCGAGGAACTCGCTGAAACGCGCCTTCGCATCCTGGACCTGCCACGTTCGCATCCCAGACACCTCCGCTACTTTCTGACAGACTAGTTATATGACTAGTTTGATGCGCGGTCAAGCCTGGTGAATTCGGGATAGGCGAAGGGGCGCGATCGGCTCATCAGGGCTGCGGTGTGGGCGCGGCGGACCTCGGCGTCGGCGATGATGGCGGCCAGGAAGTCGTCGAGGAGGCGGCCGGGATCCAGGCGGCGCCGCGCGAGGTCCAGCATCCGCGGCTGATCGAGCGCCGGCCAGACCCGACCCACGGCGTCGATCTCGGCGATGGCGAGCGGCATCCCACGGTGGTCCACGCACCCCCGGCGGCTGATGTAGGCGAAGGCGTGGTCGAGACGGCGGCCGCCGTCCATCGCCACAGCCGATAATCGCCTGAGAAATGCACCGAAAATCCGAACCAATAGCACCCAAATCGAAAATCGCCCCGGCATCAAGTCAAGACGGAAGCAAAACGTCCGCTCTTAACAAAAGCGGACGTCGAAATCGGCGCTAGGTTCGAGTTGTTTAACACCCTCAGCCATTACCGGACATCCGCAGGGACTTCCGCACGTGGTCAAATCGCCAAAATCGGAGCATCGGATGGCTGTGGAGGGAATGCAGTTCCTCTGGTGGTAGAATGGGGGTACGATTACCATGGATTCGGAGGTCATCTGGGAAATGTCGGTTGATCGCCCGGCGCGCCGGTCGACTAGGGCGTCCGTCGCCAGAAAACGAGCATATTCGTCCCACCGATGAATGTCGTGCGCGAAATGCCCGAGAACGAGAACCATAATGAGCAAGAAGGGAACCGCCAGGGGCTAGGGCCTGGCGAACAGGTGAGTCAGGTGCTCATGGCGATCCACGCCAGCGCTTGGCAGAACATCCAGCACAATGAGCATTTGCGGAATTCTCTGCTCGCGACTTTCGTCGTGATCGCCTCGGGGTTGCTCGCCGTCATGAACTTGATAGCGCGAGACGAATTTCAAGCCGCACAGCCGGAGAGTATCACAATCCAGTATGTTGCTCTGAGCGCCGCAGTCGTAGTGGGCTTGGTTGGCCTGACGTTTATCTGGGTCTTTCTACGATTCGCCGAAATGATCAGCCGCGACAATGTTGTGATCTCCAAGACACACGCCGAGCTGACGGCAATGGGTGTGCCCGCGACAGTCCTCTCCGTGTATGGGGACTACCGGCGCCACTCGCAGCGCATTCTTCAAACGGCCCCTGTGACGACGGCTTTCACCGTAACCGTGGGGATTCTCTCCGTCGGAGTAGTCTCGACTGGCATATACGTTTTCATAGGCGGGGACGCGCTGCGGGTATTGGAGATCGTTGCATTGACTTCGCTCTTCTACGTAATCATCTCGATGGCCCTTAGTCGAAGTGTGCGTATCCGTCCTTAATCCCTGCCAGCCACTCCCCGACCGCATTGGCGGTGAACTCTGAACCGTAGCACATTGGGAGGGATGCGAGGTGCGAGGCCAGACCGTCCGCCTCCACCAGGTACGAGCGTCCGGGAATCCGGTAGGGATAGGTCTTGGCCCGCAGGAGGATGTCGGAGTCCATGTCCGCAAGCCGTGATCAGTCTTGGGGCGGGTTCAGGTACTGCGCCACGTCGACCTCGTCGATCTGCTCGGGCATCAGGAACTTCTCGGCGTATTTCCTATACACGCCCGACTCGAGGAACAGGTCGAAAAGGTCGGGGTCGATATGCCGGTCCTTCTTCATGAACGACAGGATGCGCACGCTCTCGCTCAGCTTCTTGGCCTTCTTGTAAGGGCGGTCGCACGCCGTCAGGGCCTCGAAGATGTCGGCGATGGCCATGATCCTGGCCTGGATCGACATCTCGGCCTTGGTCAGCTTGCGGGGATAGCCGGTGCCGTCCATCTTCTCGTGATGGCCCCCGGCGTATTCGGGGACCCGCTCCAGGTGCCTGGGGAACGGCAGTTGGCCGAGCATCGTGACGGTCTGGATGACGTGGTCGTTGATCTTGTAGCGCTCCTCGTCGGTCAGCGTTCCCCGGGCGATGCACAGGTTGTAGACCTCGCCCAGATTGAACTTGTGCTCGGGCACCTCCATCTTGAAGCCGTAGGGGTTGTCCTCGGGGATTCTCAGGGCCGGGTCCTCGGGGATGATGTGCTCCTCCTTGTCGGCCAGCAGGTTCTCGACGACCGGCAGCTCCGCCTTGGGCGCCCGCTCCTTGCGCTCCATCTCGGTGTGCGAGATGCCGAGCCTATCGTCCAGGGTCCGGGTCCACTTGAGCTGCGCGATCCGTTCGATGCGCTCCATCCTCGCAGGGTCCATGAACTCGCCGCCGATGTTGCATTCGGCGACGAAGGCGAAGTCGTCGTCGATCCCGGCCAGGCGCCGTTCCAACTCTTGGCGCAGCGCCCCGGGGTCCCGCGGGCCCTCGAGCTGGGCCTCCAGGCATTCGATCATGGCGTCGCGCTTGATGACCTCGAAGCGCATCCGGACTTCGTGGATGCGGTCGTAGAGGGTCTCCAGCTTGGTCGCCTTGTCGACCACGTACTCGGGCGTCGTCACCTTGCCGCAGTCGTGCAGCAGGGCGGCGATGTCCATCTCGTAGCGGTCATCGTCGCTCAACGTGAAGTCGGCGAACGGCTTGTCGTCGGACTCGTGGGCCGCCTCGGCCAGCATCATGCTCAGCACCGGGACCCGTTGGCAGTGGCCGCCGGTGTAGGGGGACTTGGCGTCGATCGCCCCGGCGATCAGCTTGATGAAGGAATCGAGAAGGTTCTTCTGGGCCTCCAGGAGCTGGGCGTTGTCCAGCGCCACCGCCGCTTGGGAGGCCAGGGCCTCGATCAACGGCTGGATCTCGTCGCTGAACGCGATGACGTCGCCGGTTTCCGGGTCCTTGGCGTTGAGCAGCGCCAGCACGCCGATGACGTAGCCCTCGTTGTTCTTGAGCGGCACCGTCAGGAACGACGTCGAGCGGTAGTCATGGGCGGCGTCGAAGTTCCTGGCCCCGGCGAAGTCGAAGTCCTCGACCTCGTAGACGTCGGGGATGTTGATCGAGACCCCGCTCAGCGCGACGTGGGAGGCCACCGCGTTGTGGTTGGGTTCCCCGGTCTCGGGGTCGTACATGGGGATCGGCGGGATCGGGATCTCCTTGCCGGTGGTCCCGCCCAGCGCGATGCCCAGCGAATCGGTGCGCATGATCGCGAACCGCAGGCAGTCGTCCTCGGTGCGCAGGTACAGGGTGCCGCCGTCGGCCGAGCAGATGTCCTTGGCCTCGAGCAGGATCCGCTCCAACAGGCGGTCGTGGTCGCGCTCGGCCGACAGCGCGATGCCGATCTCGATCAGGCGGGCGATGCTGCCGGCGGCGGCGTCGCCCGAGCGCTGTTGGCTTGTCCTCGCCATCGAAAGCTCCCGGCCACTAGGTGACATTGGAAAAGGTATCGGTCTTTGCCCGCCAAGACAACCGGCGGCGCGTTGGACGACCGCCTGCGCCCTGGGCAAGGGCCGCGGAAACCGTTAAATATGGCTCCATGTCGTATTCATCCATGCGCGATTTCATGGCCCGTCTGGAACGGGAAGGACGGCTGGTCCGCAGTACCGAGGCGGTGTCGCCCGAGCTCGAGATGACCGAGATCCAGACCCGGCTGCTGGCCGAGGGCGGGCCGGCGGTGCTGTTCGAGAACGTGGTCCGCGGCGACGGCACGCCCTACGGGATGCCGGTCCTGGTCAACCTGTTCGGGACCGTCGAGCGGGTCGCCTGGGGCATGGACCGCCAGCCCGGCCAGCTTCGCGAGGTCGGCGAGATGCTGGCCTTCCTGCGCCAGCCGGAGCCGCCCGGGGGGTGGCGCGAGGCGGCCGGGATGCTGCCCCTGCTCAAGACCGTGATGTCGATGAAGCCCAAGACCGTCTCCAAGGCGCCGTGCCAGGAGGTGGTGTGGACCGGGGCCGACATCGACCTCGCCCGGCTGCCCATCCAGACCTGCTGGCCGGGCGAGCCGGCGCCGCTGATCACCTGGGGGCTGGTCGTCACCCGGGGACCCGACGACGCCGACCGGCGCGACGATTACAACCTGGGGGTCTACCGGATGCAGGTCGCCGGCCCCGACACCACCCTGATGCGCTGGCTGCGCCACCGCGGCGGCGCCCAGCAGTTCGCCCGCTGGAAGGAAAGGCACGACACCCCGATGCCGGTGGCCGCGGTCATCGGCGCCGACCCGGCGACCATCCTGGCCGCCGTCACCCCGGTCCCCGACACCTTGAGCGAATACCGCTTCGCCGGCCTCTTGCGCGGCGCCAAGGTCGAACTGGCCGAGTGCCGCACGGTGCCGCTCAAGGTCCCGGCCTCGGCCGAGATCGTGCTCGAGGGCCACCTGTCGCTGGAAGAGACCGCCGAGGAGGGGCCCTACGGCGACCACACCGGCTACTACAACGCGGTGGAGCGGTTCCCGGTGTTCAAGCTCAGCGCCATCACCATGCGCAAGGACGCGATCTACCTGTCGACCTTCACCGGCCGCCCGCCCGACGAGCCCTCGGTGCTGGCCGAGGCGCTGAACGAGGTGTTCATCCCCCTGCTGACCCGCCAGTTCCCGGAGATCGTCGATTTCTGGCTGCCCCCGGAGGGCTGTTCATACCGCATCGCCGTGGTCTCGATGAGGAAGGCCTACCCCGGCCACGCCAAGCGGGTGATGATGGCGGTGTGGTCCTACCTGCGCCAGTTCATGTACACCAAGTTCGTGATCGTCATCGACCACGACCTCGACGCCCGGGACTGGCGCGACGTCATGTGGGCGGTGTCGACCAACGTCGATCCGTCCCGCGACCTGACGGTGATCGACAATACGCCGATCGATTATTTGGACTTCGCGTCGCCCCAATCGGGCCTCGGCGGCAAGCTGGGCATCGACGCCACCGCCAAGCTGCCCCCCGAAACGTCGCGCCCCTGGGGCCGCAAGATCCGCATGACCGACGAAACCATCGAGGAGGTCACGCGGAAGTGGGAGAAATACGGCCTGCCGGGTAGCGGCAAGCCGATCTGGAAGTGAGGGTTTGGGGTACCCAGGCCCTCAGTAGGCGTATTCCATGAATACCGGATCGACGTTGCCGTGCCAGCGGCGCTCGTAGGCCGCCAGCAGCTCCTCGGCCGGGGTCAGGCCGGATTCGGCGATCTGGAACAGCGGGATCAGGAAGTGGGATTCATCCAGCCCCAGGCCGTCGAGCCGGGCCCGGCGGCGCAACCCCTCGTGGGCGATCTCCAGCACCTCCAGCGCCAGGTCGCCGACGGTCCCCTTGCGGAACGGCGTGTTGAGGGCCAGCCGCGGCACCTCGCGGCGCAACCCCTGGTGTTCCTCCTCGCTCCAGTCCTTGACCAGGTCCCAGGCCGCGCGCCGGCCGTCGGCGTCGTACAGCAGGCCGACCCAGAAGGCGGGCAGGGCGCACAGCCGCCCCCACGGCCCGCCGTCGGCGCCCCGCATCTCCAGGAACTGCTTGAGCCGGACCTCGGGGAAGGCGATGGTCAGGTGACTCTCCCAGTCGGTGATGGTCGGCCTTTGGCCGGGCAGCGCCGGCAGCCTGCCGGCCAGGAAGTCGCGGAACGACTGGCCGGCGGCGTCGATGTAGGTTCCGTCCCGGTAGACGAAGTACATCGGCACGTCGAGCATGTAATCGACGTAGCGCTCGAACCCGAAGCCGTCCTCGAAGACGAAGGGCAGGGTGCCGCAGCGGTCGTTGTCGGTATCGGTCCAGGTGTGTGAGCGGAGGCTCAGGAAGCCCGCCGGCTTGCCCTCCTTGAACGGCGAGTTGGCCCACAGCGCGGTGGCCACCGGCTGCAGGGCCATCGAGACCCGGAACATCTCGACCATCGAGGCCTCCGAGCAGAAGTCCAGGTTGACCTGCACGGTGCAGGTCGAGATCATCATCTCCAGCCCCATGGTGCCCTTGGTCGCCATGTAACGCCTCATGATGGCGTAGCGCCCCTTGGGCATCCAGGGGATCTCCGAGAGCGGCCACTTGGGCTGGTAGCCGAGACCCAGGAAGCGGATGTCCATCGCCCTGGCGATCTCCTTGACCTGCTTGAGGTGGCCGGCGACCTCGGCGCAGGTCTCGTGCAGGGTATCGAGCGGCGCCCCGGACAGCTCGACCTGGCCGCCCGGCTCGAGCGTGATCGAGCTGAGGTCCGGCTTCTTGAGGGCGATGATGTTGCCGGCCTCGAGCACCGGTTCCCAGCCGAAGCGGACCATCCCCTCGAGCAGGGCGCGGATCCCCCGCTCGCCGTCGTAGTCCAGCGGCCGCAGGTCGTCCATGCGGTAGGCGAACTTCTCGTGCTCGGTGCCGATGCGCCACGTCTCGGCGGGCTTGCAGCCGGCCTCCATGTAGTCGATCAGCGGTCGCGCGTCGGTGATCGCCTCACCGTGTTCCTTGTCTCCGGAGGCCATTACTCACCCTTGGCCGGAGGTCCGGTTGGCCGGGCCTCGGTTCCAATCTCCCGCCCCCGCCTGGAGGCAGGCCAGCGCCGCCACGGCGGCGGTCTCGGCGCGCAGGATGCGCGGCCCGAGCCCGACGCTGACAGCAAACGGCAGTTCGCCGAGCGCGTCAAGCTCGTGGCGCGCCAGGCCGCCCTCGGGACCGACCAGGAGTCCGCACGCCCCGGCGCTCGACGGCAGGACCTCGGCGATGGGTTTGCCGCCGCCGGTCTCATCGGCGACCAGCAGGGCGCGCCCGGCCGGCCAGCCGGCGATCAGCTCTTCCAGGGGGACCGCCCGGGCGATCTCGGGGACGCTCAGCCGGCCGCATTGCTCGGCCGCCTCGACGGCGTTGGCCCGCAGGCGCTCGTTGTTGACCCGCTTGACGTCGCAGTAACGGGTGAACACCGGACACAGTCGCGACACGCCCAGTTCGGTGGCCTTCTGGACGATGAAGTCGGTGCCCGCCTTCTTGATCGGGGCGAAGGCCAGCCACGGCCCCGGCTCGCTCCGTTGGCGGCGGAGCCGATCCTCGAGGTACAGCCGGCAACGGTTCCTGGCCGAATCCCGGATGCGGCCCAGCCACTCGCCGTGGCGACCGTTGAACACCGCCACCGGATCGCCGGCGCCCAGCCGCAGGACCCGGCCCAGGTAATGGGCCTGGCCGGCGACGAGGTCCACCGTCGCCCCCTCGGCCAGGTCGGCCTCCACGTACAGCCGCGTCGACGGCGTCATCCGCATTCCCCTGTTAAGAGCGATGGCGTATTACTTTCATCCATGGTGGATACGGTCAAGAGGAGCGACATCCCCGCCGGCGACTGGATCGACCGTGCGGTCCCCGCCCCGGCGCGGCCGTACCTGCGGCTGGCCCGGATCGACCGGCCGACCGGCACCTGGCTGCTGCTGTTTCCGTGCTGGTGGAGCGTCGCCCTGGCCACCCCGGGGTGGCCCGACCTCCGGCTGCTGGCGCTGTTCGCGGTGGGGGCGCTGGTCATGCGCGGGGCGGGGTGCACCATGAACGACATCGCCGACCGCCGCTTCGACGCCCGGGTCGCGCGGACCGCCACCCGGCCCATCGCCAGCGGCGCGATCAGCGTCCCCCGGGCGGTGGCCTTCATGGGCCTTTTGTCGCTGAGCGGACTGGCGGTGCTGGTCCAGTTCAACCCCTTCGCGGTCCTCCTCGGCGCGGCGTCGCTGGTCCTGGTCGCCGTCTATCCGTTGATGAAACGGATCACCTACTGGCCGCAGGCGGTCCTCGGGCTGGCCTTCAACTGGGGGGCGCTGCTCGGCTGGGCGGCGGTGCGCGGCGAGCTGGCGGCGCCGGCGGCGCTGCTGTACGGGGCCGGCATCCTGTGGACGCTCGGCTACGACACCATCTACGCCCACCAGGACAAAGAGGACGACGTCCTGCTCGGCCTCAAGTCGACGGCTCTCGGGCTGGGCGCCGGCACCCGGCGCTGGCTGTTCGGGTTCTACGGCGGGGCCATCGCGGCGATGGCGGCGGCCGGATACGCGGCCGGGCTGTCGTGGCCGTTCTTCGCCGTCCTGGCCCTGGGGGCGGGCCACCTGGGATGGCAGGCGTCCACCGTCGACATCGACTCGCCGGCCGACTGCCTGGCCAAGTTCAAGTCCAACCGCGCCTTCGGCTGGCTGGTATTGGCGGGGGTGGTCGCCGGTCAGCCGGTGTTCTGATCCGGATCCCTAGACTCCGGTCATCCGGATCGGCAGATCTTCCCAGTCATCCCCCGCCGCCATCAGGCAGGCGAGCCCGTCGGGCCGGGTCATGACGATGGTGAAGGTTCCGGCATCGGAGAGGAACACCTCGATCACCGCGCCGTTGCTGGCCAGGCCCATGGAAACCGGGTGCTCGGCATAGCCCTTTTCCAGGTTGGCCACCACGTCGTTGCGGGGGCCGCACATCATCTGCGCCCGTGCCGCCTCGGGAATGGCGCTCAAGCCGATGAGCAGAGCGCCAAGAACGATCAGAAGTTTTCGCATGACACCCTCCTTTCTAACCGAAATGGCCGCCCCAGGGGCGGCCAGGCAAGTGGTCGTTAAGAAAAAGTGAAGTTGTCTTAATACCTACTTGCCCGTTTCTGAGTGTCTATAATATAGCATGAAATGGTTAACAAATCAAGTAAGATGAATAAAATTACCTGTTCATCACGGAATGTTGATGCAGATTACCGAGATGTTAACGATGTATAATATTTTATTAAATTTGTTTTCCCAGTATTTTAATAGGAGTCGCAATGGCTTAGGTGGGATATGGCGAGGATTGTCCCCTCGGCCCCGGCGACGGCCGGGGAATCGGCCGCCGAAACGGCCTGAAAACCGGCGCTCAGCCGGTGGCGGGGGAGGGCTCCTCGTCGTTTTCCGGGGGGCGCTGCGGACAGCACATCCCGACCAGCCGGCCGGCCCGGCGCAGCCCCTTGTCCAGCGCCGCCATGGTGCGGGCCATGTCCTCGGTGTCGTCGTCGAGCCACACCCGCAACGCGTTGAGGTAGATCATCGCCAGCCCCTGGGTGCGGACGAGCCCGGCCAGGCCGCCCGAGGACAGCCCGGCGGCCTCCAGCATCCAGGCCATCGAGTGCATGAACCGGGGAACCAGGATGAGGCCGGCGCCGGGATCGGCGGCGACGCCCCTGAGGATGGCGGCGAGCGCCGCCTTGTGGGGGTTGAGGGCGTCGAAGCGGGCCATCAGGATGTCGAACAGGCGGTCGTGGACCGGCTCCTCGCCGTCGCCGTCAGCGATATCGGCCAGGACCTTCTCGTCGATGCGTCGCAGGAACCCGATGACGATGAACACCTTGGCCGGGAACGCGCCATGGAGCGCGGCCAGGGAGATGCCGGCCCGCGCCGCGATGTCGGCCATGGAGAAGGCGGACCAACCGTCGGCGGCGGCGAGTTCGAGCGTCGCCGAAATGATGCGCCCGGGAATATCGGATTTGCGTGCCATGGTTTCCTCCTTGCCCCAGAAGTCGGAAAAGCCACAAAACCTCGCCGCCCAGTATAACGCCTAAATTGCCGAAATGGCCAACGCCGATCGCTGGTATCAGCCGGCGAGTTCCCGGGAGCGGTGGGTGGCGGCGGCGATGGCCTCATCGAGCAGCGGCTGCCAGGCGTCGTCGGCCATCAGCACCTTGAGGGCCTCGGCGGTGGTGCCTCCGGGGCTGGTCACGTTCTTGCGCAGCACCTCGGGCGGCTCTTCGGACAGGCGCAGCAGCTCCCCGGCCCCGGACACCGTGACCCGGGCCAGGCGGCGGGCCAGGTCCTCGGGCAGGCCGGCCCGCACCCCGGCCGCGGCCATGCACTCGACGAGCAGGAAGACGTAGGCCGGGCCGCCGCCCGAGAGCGCCGTCACCGGGTCGATCAGTGCCTCGTCCTCGACCCAGGCGACCTCACCCACCGCCTCGAGCAGGCGGTGGCAGCGTTGCTTCTGGTCCTCATTGACCTGCGAACTCGCACACGCCACCGTGATCCCCCGGCGGACCGCCGCCGGGGTGTTGGGCATCGCGCGCACGACGGCGGCCCCGCCGCCCAGCTTGTCCTGCAGGTAGGCGATGGTCTTGCCGGCGGCGATCGACAGGAACACGCAGTTGGGAGAGACGAAGCGCCGATAGGGCGGGGCCATGGCGTCCATGTCCTGGGGCTTGACCGCGAACACCACCACCGCGGGTTCGAGGCCGGCCTCGATGTCCTCGGGCGCCAGGTGGACGGCGAGGCCGAGGTCGCGGGTCCGCAGCGTCTCGACCACCTCGGGCTTGATGTCGACGACGGTGACGTCGGCCGGCTTCAGGTCCCGCTCGAGCCAGCCCTCGAGCATGGCGCCGCCCATCTTGCCGCAGCCCATCAGGACCAGTTTGGTGCCCATCCTCTACGCTTCGCCGACGGTCTCGATCATCGCCGCCTCGATCGCCTCGGGGGCCGGCTTGCCGGCCCACACCACGTACTGAAAGGCGGGATAGAAGCGCTCGCACTCGACGACCGCGGCATCGACCAGGTCCTCGATCTGCTCCAGGCTCGGCTGGCGGACCCCGCGCAGGGGCAGGGCATGGCGGAACATCGGTTGCCCCTCGCCCCCCCAGACGGTGAAATGGCCGAGCCAGATCTTCTCGTTGATCAGGGCCAGAAGGTGGTAGACCGGGGCCAGCCTGTGGTCGGGCACCCGCAAGTCGAAGGCGCAGGTGAACAGCACCGCGTTGACGGCGTCTTGCCAGCCGAAATAGAGGTTGTAGTCGCACCAGCGGCCGGGGACCTGGACCGCCATTTCCTGGTCGTTGCGGCGCTCGAACATCCAGTCGTTCTTGTTGGCCATCCGCTCGACCACGTCGAGGGGATGGATGGCGGTGGCGCGAGATGAAAAGTCGGTTCTGGTTCTCGTCATGCCCGCGTCTCCTCTGAGCGGAGCCGGCGCAGGGCCGGATAGGGGACTCGATGAGAATAACCCCATATATTGTATATATAACGATATGTTGTAGAATTATTCCCCTGCCTCACAAGGTGTAGAGTGCCAAAAGCGGACTCCCGGCGCAAGACCTGAATTGTTACGTCCGTGAATTTCTGTGGATAACCGTTGGCGACTATGGCGAATAAGCGCTATAACGGTGACAGTATATAATTAATCCTCGAATTAATTATATACAGTCACCATTTATATACAGTCACCATTAACAGGCTGTCGCCATTAATAGCCGGCCACCGTTTAAGCGAGTTAATTATATACTGTCACCGTTTATAGCGTTTATTCGCCGCTCCATTGCCGGCTTTGGGCTTGGGCTTGGCGGCCCTTCGGGGGCGTTTGGCCAGGGCGGCTTCGATCCGGGCCTCCAGCCGGGCGATCTTGGCCGAAAGCTTCTCCTGCTCGGTCCGCGCCTTGGCGGCCATCGCCTTGACCGCGTCGAACTCCTCGCGCGGCACCACCTCCATGTCGGCGAGCAGGCGTTCGAGCCGCTGGCGGGCCAGGCTCTCGATCTCGTCCTTGATGCCGGTCAGGGCGGTGGCGGCGCCCTCGGCGACTTTCGCCAGGTTCTCGAAAATACGTTTGCCGCCCGTCATCCTGTCCTCCCGTGTCCGCGCAAGGTGATCGCCGGGCGCCATTATGGGGCCACCCAGCCGGCGGCGCAACCGGCGGCGCAACCGGCGG
>CAZWEZ010000012.1:20820-52233 GCA_964632795.1 uncultured Thalassospiraceae bacterium
CCGGCGGCGCAACCGGCGGCGCAACCGGCGGACGGACGGCTTGCGGGGGGCTTCGCGCGGCCCTATAAACGGAGCACGATCGCACAGGGCGAGGGACCATGTTCGTGGTAACCGGCGGGGCCGGCTTCATCGGCTCCAACATCGTGGCGGGGCTGGAGGATCGCCGGGGGGGCGAAATCGCGGTCTGCGACCGCCTGCGCTCGGGCGACAAGTGGCGCAACCTGGCCAAGCGCGAGCTGGTCGACATCGTCCATCCCGAGCGTCTGTTCGGGTTCCTCGACGCCATGAGCGAGCGGATCGAGGCGGTGATCCACATGGGCGCCGTCACCGCCACCACGGCGACCGACGCCGACCTCATCGTCGAGGTCAACTTCCGGCTTTCGATGGCGCTGTGGGAGTGGTGCGCGGCCCACCGGGCGCGGTTCATCTACGCCTCCTCGGCGGCCACCTACGGCGACGGCGCCCAGGGCTTCGCCGACGATCCGTCTGCCGAAGCGCAGGCGGCGCTCAGGCCGCTCAACCCCTACGGCTGGAGCAAGCTGCTGTTCGACCGCCGGGTGGCCCGCATCGTCGCCGACGGCGGCCCGTGCCCGCCCCAGTGGGCCGGCCTCAGGTTCTTCAACGTCTACGGCCCCAACGAGTACCACAAGGGAAGCCAGCAGAGCGTGGTCTCGGGGACCGTGTTCCCCGCCGCCGCCGCCGGGGAGCCGGCCCTCCTGTTCGCCTCCCACCACCCCGACTACGCCGACGGCGGCCAGCTCCGCGACTTCATCTGGGTCGGGGACTGCGTCGAGGTGGTCCTGTGGTTGCTGGACAACCCCGGGATCGGCGGCCTGTTCAACTGCGGCACCGGCCAGGCGCGCAGCTTCGCCGACCTCGCCGGGGCCGTCTTCCGGGCGCTGGAGCGCGAGCCCGAGATCGACTACATCCCGACGCCTGCCAACATCCGCGACCGCTACCAGTACTTCACCGAGGCCGACATGAGCCGCCTCCGCGACGCCGGATACGAACGCCCGTTCACCTCCCTCGAGGACGGCGTCGCCGCATACGTCGAGGACTACCTCGCCGCCGCCGACCGCTACCGGTGAGCCGCCGGCGCCATGACTTTCGTCCTTCCCTTCCCGGTCATCGACCCGATCCTGTTCGAGGTCGGGCCGCTGGCCATACGCTGGTATTCGCTGGCCTACATCGTCGGCCTGCTGGTCGCCTGGCGCTACATCCGGGTGCTGGCCCGGCTGCCGCCGCCGGCCGCCGAGGCGCGCGACATCGACGACTTCCTGACCTGGGGGGTGCTGGCGGTGGTGCTCGGCGGCCGGCTGGGCTACGTGCTGTTCTACCAGCCGGCGTACTTCCTCGACAATCCGTTGGCCGTCCTCCAGGTGTGGAAGGGCGGGATGTCGTTCCACGGCGGACTCCTCGGGGTCATCGTCGCCGAGGTGTGGTTCGTCCACCGGCGGGGGCTTCGGCTGTTGCCGTTCACCGACGTGGTGGCCTGCGGGGCTCCCATCGGCCTGTTCCTGGGCCGCCTCGCCAACTTCGTCAACGGCGAGCTGTACGGCCGCCTCAGCGACGCGCCGTGGGCCATGGTCTTCCCCCGGGGCGGTCCCGATCCCCGCCATCCCAGCCAGCTCTACGAGGCGGGACTGGAGGGGGTGGTGCTGTTCGCGGTGATGTTCGTGCTGTCCAGGCGGCAAGGCGTGCGCCGCCGGGAGGGCCTGCTGAGCGGCGTCTTCCTGGCCGGTTACGCGGCCTCGCGGCTCCTCGTCGAGCTGTTCCGCCAGCCCGACGCCCACATCGGCTTCCTCGGCGGCGGCACCACCATGGGCCAGTGGCTGTCGGCGCCGATGCTGGCCGCCGGCCTGTACCTGATCGCCCGGGCCAGGCGGCGCCCGGAATAGTCCCTTGCCCGACGCCCTGATCGACCACCTGCGCCGCCGCATCGCCCTCGACGGCCCGCTGAGCGTCGCCGCCTACATGGAGGAGGCGCTGGGCCATCCCCGCTTCGGCTACTACATGACGCGCGATCCCCTGGGCGCCGAGGGCGACTTCGTCACCGCGCCCGAGATCAGCCAGATGTTCGGCGAGCTCATCGGCCTGTGGTGCGCCGTGGTGTGGCAGTCGATGGGACGACCGGCGGCCGTCAACCTGGTCGAGCTGGGGCCCGGGCGCGGCACCCTGATGGCCGACGCCCTCAGGGCGGCGGGCATGGTGTCCGGCTTCCGCGAGGCGCTGGCCGTCCATCTGGTGGAAACCAGCCCGGCGCTGCGCCGATGCCAGGGTCGCGCCCTCGAGGACACGGACGCCCGATGGCACGACTCCTTCGCCCGGGTCCCCGAGGGGCCGCTGCTGCTGATCGCCAACGAGTTCTTCGACGCCCTGCCGATCCGCCAGTTCGAGCGCCGCGACGGCGCCTGGCGCGAGCGCCTGATCGACGCCGGCGGCGAGGCCGGCGGGCTGTGTTGGGTGCTGTCGCCGCCCGTGCCGCCGATCTTCGGCGCCCCGGGCTTCGACGACCCGGGCGATATCCCGGAGGGTGCCGTGGTCGAGGTCCGGCCGGTCGCGCTGGCCCTCGCCCACGCCCTCGGCGAACGGCTGGCCGGGGCCGGCGGCGCCGCCCTGATCGTCGATTACGGCTATCAGCGAAGCGCCCCCGGCGACACCCTGCAGGCGGTCAGGGGACACGCCTTCCACGACCCCCTGGAGGACCCGGGCGAGGCCGACCTGACCGCCCACGTGGACTTCGCCGCCCTCGCCCGGGCGGCCGCCGAGGGCGGGGCGCGAACCTACGGCCCGGTGCCCCAGGGGGGGTTCCTGGAAAGCCTCGGCATCGCCGCCCGCACCGAGGCGCTGGTCGCCGCCGCGACCCCCGGCCAAACCGCCGACATCGCCGCCGCGCAGCGCCGCCTGGTCGGCGCCGCGGACATGGGCGAGCTGTTCAAGGTCCTCGCGCTGACCCATCCTGAGCTGCCCCCGCCGCCCGGATTCGACTAGACCGCTGTTTCAAACGTGCGCTCGAGTCCCCATAATGGGGCCATGATACGGGCCAGCGCATTGGAACGGACGGGCGGCGTGCTCCATGCCTTCTTCAGCCGCCGGGGCGGGGTCAGCGAGGGCCTCTACGCCTCGCTGAACTGCGGCCCGGGGTCGGGCGACGATCCGGCCAGGGTGGCCGCCAACCGGAGCCGCGCGATGGACCGCCTGGGGCTGCCCGGGGCGGCCCTGGTCACCGCTCACCAGACCCATTCGGCGGACGTCGCGGTGATCGACGGCGCCCACAGGCAGGCGCCGGCGCCCAAGGTCGACGGCTTGGTCACCCGTACTCCGGGGGTTGCGCTGGGCGTGCTGAGCGCCGACTGCGCGCCGGTGCTGCTGGGCGATCCCGTCAACCGGGTGATCGCCGTCGCCCACGCCGGCTGGAAGGGGGCCCGGGGGGGCATCCTCGAGGCGGCGGTGGCGGCGATGACCGGGCTCGGCGCCCGGGCCGGGGACACCATCGCCGGGATCGGCCCCTGCATCGGCCGCGAGTCCTACCGGGTGGGGGGCGAGTTCCGCCACGGCTTCCTCGAGGAGGACCCCGCCAACGACGCCTTCTTCACCGCCCGCGGCGGCGGCGACGACAAATACCTGTTCGACCTCGCCGGCTACGTCGCCCGCAAGCTGGAGGGGCTGGGGATCGGCGCCATCGAGGCGTTGCCCCTGGACACCCTGGGCGACGAGGACCGGTTCTTCAGCTACCGCCGCTCGCTCCAACGCAACGAGAAGGACTATGGCCGCTGCCTGTCGGCCATTACCTTGACCTGAAGGCAACGGAGAGAAACCGATGGCCCTGCATTTTTCCGAGGACGAGTTGGCCGCGAGACGGGCCAAGGCCTGCGCGGCGATGACCGCCGGAGGCCTGGACGGATTGTTGATGTTCCGCCAGGAGAGCATGTACTACCTGACCGGCTACGATACCTTCGGCTACGTCTTCTTCCAGTGCCTGTACCTGGGCGCCGACGGGGCCATGACCCTGCTGACCCGGTCGCCCGACCTGCGCCAGGCCCGCCACACCTCGATGATCGAGGACATCCGGATCTGGGTCGACGGCCCGGACGCCCAACCGGCCGGCGAACTGGTCGAGATCCTGGCCGAGCACGGCTGCCGCGCAGCCAGGCTCGGCGTCGAGTGGGAGGCCTACGGGCTGACCGCGCGCAACGGCCAACGCCTGGCGGGGGCGTTGGACGGCTTCTGCGACACCGTCGACGCCTCCGAGCTGGTGAGCCGCTTGCGGGTGATCAAGAGCGAGGCCGAGATGGCCTATGTCCGGCGCGCCGCCGAACTGGCCGACGACGCCCTGGAGGCGGCGGTGGAACTGGCCGCGCCGGGGGCCTTCGAGGGCGACATCCTGGCCGCCATGCAGGGCGCCGTGTTCCGCGGCGACGGCGACTTCCCGGCCAACGATACGATCATCGGCTCGGGCCGCGACGCCCTGTTGTGCCGCTACTATTCGGGGCGCCGCCACCTCGACCCAACCGACCAGCTGACCCTGGAGTTCGCCGGCACCTACCGCCACTACCACGCCTGCCTGATGCGGACCATCCCCATCGGCGAGCCGCCCAAGGCCCAGCGCGAAATGTACGAGGCGACGGTGCGGGCGCTGTCGGCGGTCGAGGCGGCGCTGGTCCCCGGCCGCCCCATCGGCGAGGCCTTCGACGCCCACGCCCGCATGTTCGACGCCGCCGGGTACGGCGCCCACCGGCTGAATGCCTGCGGCTACAGCCTGGGCGCCACCTTCTCGCCCAACTGGATGGATTGGCCGATGCTTTATCACGGCAACCCGGAACCGGTGGCCAGAAACATGGTGCTGTTCCTGCACATGATCATCCTCGACAGCGATTCCGGACTGGCGATGAGCCTCGGCCACACGGTGGCGGTGGGCGCCGAGGGCGCCGAGCGGCTGTCCAGGGCGCCCGTCGAGTTCATCGTTTGCTAGCGCCATGCCTTATCTGATCATCTTCGCGTTCCTCTTCGCGGTGGTCCTCCTGGCCACCTGCGTGATGGCGATGTGAGCCGGCATGGGTCATTATCATCGCTCCTTGGTATTAGTCCTGTGCCTGGCGCTGGCCGCCTGCGGCGACGTCCCGCGGCCCTTCCAACCCAAGCCCGAGGACGCCCCCAACCCGCTGTCCCGGCCGGTGGGCAGCTTCGAGATCCGGGTCGAGCCGGTCGACGGCATCGCCCTGCCGATGGGCAAGCTGCTGGCCCACTCGGTGGCCCGCGGCCTCACCGACCTCGACATCCCGACCACCGACAAGCCGCTGGGGAGCAGCCGCTACATCCTCAAGGGCCTGGCCGAGCCCAACTGGAAGGACACCCGGGCGCCGTTCACCGCCCTCATCCATTGGAATCTCTTCGACTCCGAGGGCGACCAACTGGGCACCCATATCCAGGGCATCCGGGGGAAGTGGTGGAACTGGGAGAACGGCGATCCCAGGATCATCGTCGCGGTGGGCACCGGGGCCGCCAGGCCGATCGCCGCCATGGTCCGCGAGGAGTTGATCCGGACTCCGGTCGAACTGATGGGTACCGGCATGATCGTGCGCCCGATCGAGGGCGCGCCGGGCGACGGCAACGTAGCCCTTTTGCGCGCCATCAAGGACGCCATGCGCTCCGCCGACGTCTCGATCACCGACGACCCCAGGCAGGCGACCTTCACCCTGCAGGGTTTCGTCACCGTCGATCCCCCGTTCGGCAACCGGCAAAGGGTCCGGGTGGTGTGGACGGTGTTCACCCTGTACGGCGATGAGGTCGGCAACGCGGTCCAGGAGTCGCTGGTCAAGCGCGGCAGCCTGGACCGGGCGTGGGGTTCGATGGCCGGAAAGGTGGCGGCAGCGGCCGTCGACGGCATCGAGAGCATCCTCGGCCGGGCCCGCGCCGGCGAGCGCCGCGGGCCGCTGCCGCTGTTGCCGGCGACCCCCGAACTGCGGCGGATTCCGGGGCGCGCCCTGCCGCCGCCCCAGTGACCGCCCCGGCGCCCGGCGCGGCGCCGAGGAAAGCCGTTTACAGCCGTTTTTGACACTGTTAAGTTCCGCCGCGTTCGCCCCATAATACCAAGGCGCACCGATAATGACCCATGGAGACGGCTTTCCTCCTACCCGGCGGGACGCCGAGGCGATCTCCATGGGTCATTATCAGTGCTCCTTGGTATAAGGACCCGAGGACATGAAGATCATCGCCTGCAACAGCAACCGGCCGATGGCCGAAGCGATCGCCGCCTACCTCAACCTGCCGTTGGCCAAGGCCAGCATCCGCAGGTTCTCGGACATGGAGGTGTTCGTCGAGATCCAGGAGAACGTGCGTGGCGAACACGTCTTCGTCATCCAGTCGACGTCCTATCCGGCCAACGACAACCTGATGGAGCTGCTGGTCTCGCTGGACGCCCTCAGAAGGGGCTCGGCGGACCGCATCACCGCCGTCATCCCCTACTTCGGCTACGCCCGCCAGGACCACAAGTCGGGACCGCGGACCCCGATCTCGGCCAAACTGGTGGCCAACCTGATCGCCGAGGCCGGGGCCGACCGGGTGCTGACCATCGACCTCCACGCCGGCCAGATCCAGGGCTTCTTCGACATCCCGCTGGACCACCTCTACGGGGCCCCGGTGTTCACCAAGGACATCATGGAACGCTTCGACGGCGAGGACCTGATGATCGTCTCGCCCGACGTCGGGGGCGTGGTCCGGGCGCGGGCCATCGCCAAGCGGCTGAACACCGACCTGGCGATCATCGACAAGCGGCGCGAGCGGGCCGGGATCTCGGAGGTGATGAATATCATCGGCGACGTCAAGGACCGCCGCTGCATCCTGATCGACGACATCGTCGATTCGGGGGGCACCCTGTGCAACGCCGCCACCGCCCTGATCGAGGCCGGGGCCACCGCGATCTCGGCCTACGTCACCCACGGGGTGCTGTCGGGAGGCGCGGTGGCGCGGGTGACGTCCTCGCCGCTGCAGTCGCTGATCATCACCGACAGCATCATGGCCACCGAATCGCTACGCATATCCCACAACATCGAGCAGCTGACCATCGCCCCGCTGATGGCCGAGGCCATTCGGCGGATCAACGACCAGACATCGATTTCAAGCCTGTTCGACTGATCGGCGGGCGCGGACATTTATCCGAGCCGGCACCCCTGGAGGCCGGTTGGCCACTAGAACGAAAGGAACAAACGACATGGCCGAATTCATCACCTTCAACGCGCAGACGCGGGACCGGGTCGGCAAGGGGGCCGCCCGCGCCACGCGCCGCGCCGGCCGGGTCCCGGCCGTCATCTACGGCAACAAGATCGCCCCCGTCATAATCTCGCTGGACCCCATGGACCTCGACCAGCAGCTCAAGGGCCCCGGGTTCTTCGCCCGGGTGTTCGAAATCGAGGTCGGCGGCGACAAGCACCGGGTGCTGGCCCGCGACCTGCAACTGGACCCCCTCACCGACCGCCCCATCCACGTCGACTTCATGCGGTTCAGCGCCACCACCCGGCTCGACGTCGACATCCAGGTGGTGTTCGAGAACGAACCCCTGTCGCCGGGCCTGAAGCGGGGCGGGGTGCTCAACGTGGTCCGCCACACCATCGAGATGACATGCGCCGCCGACAACATCCCCGAGTTCATCACCGTCGATCTGACCGACCGCGAGATCGGCGACTCGATCCACATCAGCGACATCGAGTTGCCCGAGGGCGCCCAGCCGACGATCACCGACCGCGACTTCACCGTCGCCACCATCGCCTCGCCGAGCGTCCTCAAGACCCTCGAGGAGGAAGAGGCCGAGGCGGCGGCGCTGGCGGAAGCCGAGGCGCTGGAGCTCGGCGAGGACGGCGAACCCGTGGAAGCCGCCGAAGTCCCCGAGGGCGAGGCCGAGGCGGAAGGCGAAGGCGAAGCCGAAACCAAAACCAAAACCAAAACCAAGGAATAGCCGCGGAAGGGATTCACCGCCATGGTGCTGGTGGTCGGCCTCGGCAATCCCGGCAAGGGCTATGCCCGCAACCGCCACAACATCGGCTTCATGGCGCTGGATGCCGTGGTCGCCCGTTACTCCTTTGCCCGCAGGCGGGCCAAGTTCGACGGCGAGATCTGCGAGGGCGAGGTCGCCGGACGCCGGGTCATGGCCCTCAAGCCGATGACCTACATGAACGAGTCCGGACGCTCGGTGGGGGCGGCGTGCCGCTTCTACAGGATCCCGACCGCCGAGGTGCTGGTGCTGCACGACGAGATCGACCTCGCGGCGGGCAAGCTGCGCCTCAAGACCGGCGGCGGGGCGGCGGGTCACAACGGCCTGCGCTCGATCCAGGCCCACATCGGCGCCGACTTCCGGCGGCTGCGACTCGGCATCGGCCACCCGGGCGACCGCGACCGGGTCGTCGGCCACGTGCTCGACGACTTCGCCAAGGTCGACGGCCAATGGCTGGAGCCGCTGCTGGGGGCCGTGGCCGAACATTTCGCGCTGCTCCTCGAGGGCCACGGCCCCGAGTTCCTGAACCGGATCGCCCTCGCCCTGCGGCCGCCCGAGCCGGCGGGCGAAGACGAAACATAGGTTCGGCCATGGGCTTCAACTGCGGCATCGTCGGGCTGCCCAACGTCGGCAAGTCGACCCTTTTTAACGCCCTGACCCAGACCGCGGCGGCCGAGGCCGCCAACTTCCCGTTCTGCACCATCGAGCCCAACGTCGGCCGGGTCCCGGTCCCCGATCCCCGCCTCGACGCCATCGCCGCTATCGCCAAGCCGGCCCGCGTCGTTCCCGCCCACCTGGAATTCGTCGACATCGCCGGCCTGGTCCGCGGGGCCAGCCGGGGCGAGGGGCTGGGCAACCAGTTCCTGGCCAACATCCGCGAGGTGGACGCGGTGGTCCACGTCCTGCGCTGCTTCGAGGACGACGACGTGGCCCACGTCGAGGGCTCCATCGACCCCCTGCGCGACGCCGAGACGGTGGACACCGAACTGATGCTGGCCGACATCGAGAGCCTGGAGAAACGACTCGACGCGCTGACCAAGAAGGCGCGCGGCGGCGAGCGCCGCGACGCCGACCGCCTGGCCCTGGCCGAACAAGTCCTGGCGGTGCTGGCCGAGGGCCGCCCGGCCCGCGCCGCCGAGGTTTCCGAGGACCAGGCCACGGACTTCAGGGAGCTCCACCTGCTGAGCGCCAAGCCGGTGCTGTACGTGTTCAACGTCGAGGAGGCGGCGGCCGCCGAGGACCCGGAGACGTTCGCCGGTCTCGCCGCCCGGGCGGCCGACGCCGATGGGGCCGCGGTGGTCATCGCGGGGCGCTTCGAGGCCGAGGTGGCGCAGCTCGAGGACGCGGGCGAACGGGCCGAGTTCCTGGACAGCGTCGGGCTCGCCGAGAGCGGGCTGGCGCGAATCATCCGCGCCGGCTATTCGCTGCTCGACCTGATCACCTTCTTCTCGGCGACCGACAAGGAGGCCCGGGCGTGGACGCTGCGCAACGGCGCCGCCGCGCCCGAGGCGGCGGGCGTCATCCACAGCGACTTCGAGCGCGGCTTCATCCGCGCCGAGGTCGTCACCTTCGAGGACTACGTGGCCCACGGCGGCGAGCACGGGACGCGCGACGCCGGGCGGCTGCGCCTCGAGGGCCGCGACTACGTGGTCCGCGACGGCGACGTCATCCACTTCCGCTTCAACGTGTAAGCCAGTCTGGTAGCTTCATTGGGCTTCATAACATCTCAGCAGCCCAACAATATCACTGAATATGCGCGATATTCTGGGTTCATAGCGTTTCATGGGTTTGCTTGCTATCTCACCACAAACAGGGTACGAATACGGGTATGGATCGAAGATGCCCGGTTTAATAACCGGGTACGAACATAATACCCAGGAGCCTTGCCATGCTGACGGATACCCAATGCAGGAACGCCAAGCCCAAGGAAAAGCCCTTCAAGCTGACGGACGGGAAAGGACTGTATCTCGAAGTGAAGCCCAACGGCGTGAAGGCATGGCGCTACCGCTTCGAGCTTTTCCGGGAGGGCAGGCGCAAGGAAAGCGTCTTTGCCATCGGCGATTACGTCCAGGCCCCTGCGGGCGAAACTGAGGAAGAGACTAAGGCTCGCCGCAACGGTGGACGCTTCACGCTGGCCGAAGCACGGGAAGAGCGGGCCAAGGCGCGGGCACTTGTGAAACAGGGCATCAATCCCGCCCATCATCGTCAGTTAGAGCGCATCAAGCGAGAACAGGATTCAGCGACGACTTTCGAGGCGGTGGCGAGCGAATGGCTGGGACTGAGGGATTGGGAAGAAGTCACCAAAGCCCGGCGATTGGACATGCTGACGCGGGTAGTGTTTCCGAAGATCGGCGCTCTGCCGATCAAGCAGGTGAACCCGGCGCATGTTCTCGACGTATTGACCACGGCGGCGAAGAAGAATGGCCCGACTGTGGCGGCGGAAGCTAGGCGTACCATGTCCGGGGTGTTCGAACTCGCCGTGTCTACCCTGCGGGCGGAAGCTGACCCGGTATATCCGGTACGCAAGGCGCTGCCAGCCAACAAGACTCAGCACAAGCGCCCCCTGTCCGCTGAGGAAGTCGGGCGGTTGATGCGCGATCTGGATGGCTACGAACGTAACTTCCAAACAGTGACAGCGTTTCGGCTGATGTGGCTAACTCTGTGCCGACCAAACGAGGTGGTGGCTGCGCGGTGGGAGGAGTTCGACATTGAAGCAGCAAGCTGGCACATTCCCGCCGAGCGGATGAAAACGCGCAAGGCACACGTCATTCCGCTACCTCGGCAAGCGGTGGAACTGCTGCGCACCATGCAAGGTGTTACCGGGCATCATACGCATTTGTTTCCGAACCGGGATAACGCCACCAAGCCCATGTCCGACGCAGCGATGCGACAGGCGCTCAAGTATCTTGGCTGGTCGGGTAGGTACAGTCCACATGCTACGCGAACCACCGGAAGCACGCGGTTGAACGAAATGGGCTATCCGGCGGACTGGATCGAACGTCAGCTGGCTCACATCGAAACCAACGCGGTGCGTCGCAGCTATAACCAGGCCGACTATCTAGCTGACCGGGCAAAGATGATGCAACAATGGGCGGACATGCTGGATTCCTGGCGCGACGACTCTACGGTTGTTCCGCTGAAAACGGCAGCTGGTTGACGATTTGTGTTGAGTCCTATGAGGCGACGGCCGCCCTTACGTATCCGACTGGTGTGGCAATCTGATAAAAGGTGAGTGGAAAGCGACGACATGGATGGGCTGGATTACTGGCGACTGTGTGATCAACTAGACATCGTCCAGGCGACACTTTTGGTTTGTGGCCATGATCCATCCACCGATCAGGGCTATGTCGAGGGCTGGGCATTTGATCGACGGCCCACGGGATACGAAGGTGCAAAGGCCGCCATCTCGAATGCACTAAGAAAGGAGCTCATAGAAGGTCAGTTTATTCCTCTCTTTGAACACGACATTGATGGAAACCAGCTCGCCCAAATAGAAAATTCGATTGATCTTACAGCATCAAGGGTTGAGGTTGAGTCACTTCGTTCTTGGCTCGCGGGCCGGGGTTTTCATACCGGCTTCTTCTTCCCAAAAGCAACCGGCGCTCCGGACTATCTTGACCCTGACCATCCCCGCTACGCGCCGAAGCTGGCCGCTGCGGTAAAAGCTTGGTTGGCGTCCAGCGACGAATCGACGATCCGGGGCAAGAGTGCAAAACAAGCGCTCGTGAAGTGGCTTCGAGAAAATGCTTCTGAATTCGGCCTGTCTGACGATGACGGAAAGCCGAACGAAACTGGCATTGAAGAAACGGCGAAGGTGGCAAATTGGCAGCCGAGTGGTGGAGCTCCTAAGACCCCTAGTGGCTAACCATCCCACCCACAAATTCCGCGCCAGTACTGGCTTTCTGTCAGCTGAAGTTTGAAACCTACCCACCCCCTGCCAGAGATGGGTAGCCTCCTTTCGACTTTCAGCCGGGTGAGTATTCGAAACCTACCTATCTATCCCAAGGCACCCTGCACAATTATATCCATGTCGCTTCAACTCGTTCCATGGAGTAGCGCGACATGGCAAGCACCTCTCGTGAGTTAGACGAACTACCGGCCATCGGCTTCGTTCGCCAATCTCGATTGATCCCCGCGATTGTTCCCTTTTCGTCCGCGACACTTTGGCGAAAGGTGAAAGCTGGCACCTTCCCAGCTCCTGTCAAGCTGTCGACGCGGGTGACGGCGTGGCGTGTGGAGGATGTCCGGGAATGGATGCGATCCCGCACGGCCGCTATCTGACGGGGTCCGCCATGATCGCTAGTTCAATCGCCAAGGCCCTTGGCTGGCGCAAGGCAGGTGCAAGCTGGATGGACCGTTGTCCGGCTCACGACGACCACAGACCTAGCCTGTCGATCATCCGGACATTAATCGAGCACGGCCTTGAAGCTTCGGGCGTCAGCAATGCGTGAGCGGAGTCCAGCGTGAGCAGCCACCACCCGAACCATCGCCTCGTGAAAATCCATCGGAACTACGCGGTGGAGGAGATCGCTCAGCTCTTGGGAAAGCACAAGAACACGGTTCGGAATTGGCTCCGAGACGGGCTTGTGGTCATCGACGACAGGCGTCCCGCCCTCGTCCTGGGATCCACCCTTGTCGATTTTCTCAAGGAACGGCGGGGGCGGAACAAGACGACGCTGAAGCCAGGAGAGATTTACTGCATTAGGTGTCGCCTCGCGGTGAAACCGGCGGGCGGGATGGCCGATCGCATCCACGTCACGGACGTGATCGGAAATCTTCGGGGCATCTGTCCGCATTGCGATCTACTAATTCACCGCCGTGTCAGCCTCGCTAAGATTGATCACGTAAAGGGTGATCTGGAGATCACGATTGAACTGGCAGGGGAACGCATAAGGGAGAGCCCCGACCCCACCGTGAATTGTGACTACAGCGAAGGAGCGGAAACCCATGACGACGCATAACGCCCGGAACGAGCGTGTGAAGCGGGAATACCTGACATATTTGAAGGAGGCCAAGCGTCTCAGCGAGACATCAATCGACGGGGTGGCCGCCGCGCTACACCGGTTCGAGACCTACACCGGATTCCGCGATTTCAGGCAATTCCATATCCAACAGGCCATCAATTTCAAGCGGCATTTGGCGAAGGAGCGGAACGAGCGCACGGGCAAACCGCTCAGCAAGGCGACGATGCACGCGGTATTGTCGGCCTTGAAAGCCTCCTTTCAATGGCTGGCTGGAAGGCCCGGCTACAAGTCCCGCCTTACCTATGCTGACGCCGAATACTTTAACCTTTCGGAAAAAGAAACTCGGGAGGCTAAGGCCCATACCGAACGCCCGGCGCCAACGGTCGAACAGATCGTCCATGTGCTTGGTGGCATGTCGGCGAAAACGGAGATCGAGCTGCGGGACCGGGCGGTTATCGCATTCACGCTTCTAACAGGTGCTCGGGATGGGGCAATCGCCTCTATGAAGCTCAAGCATATCGACTTGGCTGAAGGGCGTGTTATCCAGGATGCGCGCGAGGTTCGAACCAAGTTCTCCAAGACCTTCACGACCTACTTCTTCCCAGTCGGGGACGAGGTGCGCCGGATCGTGGAAGAGTGGGCCGATTTCCTGCGGGCCGAAAAGCTGTGGGGCAACGACGACCCGCTTTTTCCCTCCACCGAAGTGTCCCTGGGCAACAATCAGCAATTCCGCGCTTCGGGTCTCGCACGCGTGCATTGGAGTACCGCATCTCCGATTCGCGAGATCTTCCGAAAGGCGTTCGAGCAGGCCGGCTTGCCCTATTTCAACCCGCATAGCTTCCGGAAGACACTGGCGCGGCTCGGAGAACGGGTCTGCCGTACACCCGAGGAATTCAAGGCGTGGAGCCAGAATCTCGGGCACGAACACGTTTTGACCACGTTTACCAGCTACGGCAACGTCGCTCCCGACCGGCAAAGCGAGGTGATGCGCGCGTTTTCTATGAATGAACCCCCTGATCGGCAAAACTCGGGCCAACCATCATTGGTGGCGGTCGATGCGGACAAATTTCAAAAACTTTTTGACCGACTTGGTATCGCGTAGGCATTAGGCTGAGCCATGAATGATTGCGCCGAACGGGTTTGCTGCACCCTCAAGCGTAATCGGCCAGGGTCACCCCGGCGCCACTCCTGTGAAAACCGCGAAACGGCATCGGCACACTAATAACTGGCTTCATGGTATAAAAACTGCTAACGTTCGTTACTCTGTTTTGTACTATGCGGTCAAACTATGAAAATCGTCGCGTATCACCGTGTCTCAACTGCTCGTCAGGGCATCAGCGGCCTAGGGCTTGAGGCGCAGACCAAGGCTATCGAGGACTTTGCCCGTGCCCGAAGCGCCGAGCTGATTGGCTCCTTCACCGAGGTCGAGAGCGGTAATAACAACGCCCGCCCCGAACTGGCCGAGGCCGTGCACCTCGCTAAGGTTACCGGAGCGACGCTGGTGATCGCCAAACTGGACCGTCTGTCACGCAACGCGGTCTTCTTGCTCACCCTCCGCGACAGCGGAGTGAAGTTCATCGCTGCCGACATGCCGGACGCCAACGACTTGACCGTCGGCATCATGGCCCTGGTAGCCCAGCAGGAGCGCGAGGCCATCTCCCGGCGCACCAAGGAGGCCCTTGCGGCGGCCAAAGCCCGAGGCATCAAACTGGGCAATCCTAACGGCGCTGCGGCCCTGCGCCGGGCAGGCAAAGGCAACAAAGCTGGTGTGCTGGCAATAAAGGCCAATGCCGATCAACATGCTGCGAACCTCGCTCCTGTGGTCGGGGCGTTGCGCTCCGAGGGCGTCACCAGCCTGGGACCCATCGCCGAGGCCCTAAACCAGCGAGGCATGTTGACGCCCCGTGGTGGGCGCTGGCACAAGTCCTCGGTGCGGAACCTGCTGGACCGGCTCGACAGGATCGGCCATCAGGGCAACACAGCCGTGGCATAAACCGTCCGCGTCCGGTGCGGTTATATACGGTCACGGCCGCCGGCACGGAGATCACGCGCTTCAACGCGCTCAGGCACCGAATACCAAGAAAGGCACCTTACAAGCCATCACCATCCCAAATATCGACGGGACCGCCAACATCATTACCGACCAGCACACTGGCTACGAGGGGCTTGATAAGCACTTCCATAGCCACCATACGGTCAACCACGGCGAAACCTACGTCCGCGCCTTGATCTTCCACACCAACTTCGCGGAGTCCTACCACTCCCTGCTAAAGCGCGGGATCGTCGGCAGCTTCCACCACGTCTCAGAGAAGCATTTACCGCGCTATCTCCGGGAATTTGAATTCCGTTGGAACAGCCGTCGAACCACCGATGGAGAGCGGACAGTAGCGGCAATCCAAGGCGCGAAGGGAAAGCGGTTGATGTATCGAAAGCCAATAAAATCGGGGGCCGCAAACGCGGCCCCCTGAATTCTAGATGGCGTATTCCATATACATGGCGAACCTCCTTTAAGACAAAGTGAGGAGCAACCTCTCCTTTTTCAACCCCCTACATGCCACCGCATGCATAAATCTTCTAAGGGCTTCCAAATAAGCGGCCGCGCTCGTTGTGTCCGAAGCTGATCAACATAAGGCTTTGCTATCTGGAATGCCCCAATGACATGCCCTGCAAATTGACCCTTGAGAGCCCCCTCATCGACCAAACCGTTTTCTATCGCATGGGCCATTTCTTCGAAAAAGTTTAATAATGCGGTGATGTTAGTCTCATTTTTCCCCTGAATGAAGGCTAACACCTGTGCTTGACTTGCGGTTTTTTGGTTGTATAGCTGCCGACAAATATCTCTCGCCCAATGCATTTGAGGATCATTCCATCGTGCCCCATAATGCAGAGCCCGCTCCTTCTTCCCCTGCTCATCGAGCGCCGCTTCCCGACTACGCAGGCGAGCCTCTTGGGACAAATAGAGGTTAAGGGTTTTCGCTATATAGTAAGCCGTAATAATGGTGCCGCCAGCTGCCGACGCTGCCGCCAGAAATATGACCGTTTCCTTTAACGATTGACTGACATCAAAAAAGAAACCTGAAAGTACGGCAATAACGGCCACAACCATCGCCGCGAACCCCACGGGGAACTGAACGGTTCCGGTTGTGTCGCTACTTTTCGGCGGTTCAACCATCCAAAAAGTATAGCATAATGTTAGGTCTTGTCATCCCCTTTGCCTGGCTCCTCCCGGCCTGACTTCACCCGCAACAATCCCTCTACCGCCTCCTCGAATTTGAGCGGTGCCAACGAGATCGGCTTCTCGGCTGGCTTCTGCTTGTCTTCCTGCTTTTCAGCCATCATTCGACCAGATTCAGAAGTTATACACACAACACCTTGTGGTTGGGTGTGGATAACTAGCGTATATCTTGTTTGACTCGCGGGTAAATTCCCCCGAGAGTCGTCGTGGATCGGGCCTGGGCCGATTCGCACAAGCCCGATCCTTGGATAACAACGACAGGAGGGAGCGATGCCCCCGCCCTAGAATGTTAGCCAGCGCGCCTAGAAGACTCCGACTTGCGCGCTGTTCGTCCGAGGGTCGGGCCGGTCGGGATGGTGTGACAGCACCGCCCCGACCGGTGGACAAGCGTCCTGCCCTCAATGGCCCCGTGGCGAAACTGGTAGACGCAGCCGATCTGGGGTCGGCTTCCCTACACAGGATTGCGGGTTCGAGTCCCGCCGGGGCCACCATCTAGCACGACTCACATTCTCGCACATCAGATTCGCGTTTCAAACAAATTGTTTGCCTCCCCCCCTAGATGGGGTGTTGGGTTTGTGATCTCCCCAATCGCCGGAGAACCGGCCGCTCATCCGTGAGCAGGCCTATGGCGAGGCGCTCGACCCTGAAAAACTGGAACGACTCGGCCGTTACGAAGCGCATCTCGACCGCAAGCTGGAACGGATGTTGACCATGCTGATCCGGCTTCAGGACCTTCGCGGCGGTTCGGCGAACCCATAATCCGTTTCGCAAAAATGGTGCTGGCCCAGGGCCTTCCTGGCGAAAACCGTATGCGGGCGGGCGTGGCGCGGTGGATTGCCAGCGCCAGGGCGTTTATTCTGGGTTACCACTCGCAAATCCGCGATTCGATTGCCTTAACGGGCAAAATAGCCAAAACTGGATGCGAATAGCGTAGGGAGTCGCATGCAGACCCTGACGGCGAAGGACGCCATACAGGGCTTCGGCCGGCTGATCGACCTTGCCCGCGCCGAGCCGGTGACGGTGGCCAAGCATGGGCGCCCCGTCGTCGTGGTGATTGCGCTGGAGAAGTTTGAGCGGCTAACACAACGAGATCTGGGAGCTGACGCAGCGCCAAAGACAGTGCGCGCCGCGAGACGTTCGCGAGGGACGGCCGACACATGAAAATCCTTCGAAATACCGGGACCGAACGCGTCATCGATCTAATCCGTCCGTGGCTCCAGCCGGGCAATCAGCTCGACGTTGTCACTCCGTCGCTTTCGCTCTTCGCCTTCGCCGAGATCCTCGAAGAGGCATCCAAGTTGGCCGAGGCCCGCTTGCTGTTACCGCCGGACGGGGCGGATCTGGGGTTTCTGGGGACCGAAGCGGATCGCGCCGCGCGTAACCGCTTGCAGACCCGCTGGCTGGCAAGGCGGTGTGCCGGCTGGATCGAAGACAAGGCCGAGGTCCGTCGCGCCAATGGCGCCGTTCCTCAGGGAGCCATCGTACTGCGCGACGGTGACGCACGGCCCCGGCAAGTGGTTCTTGGGTCGTTTGGGTTCAGCACCGATGGGCTCGGGATCACGCCCGGCAACCCGCTCAGCCTGATCCAGGCTTCCGAGACAGCAGACGAAGGCAACCTGCTCAGCCAATGGTTCGACCTGCAATGGTCTGGCTTGCAGACCGATCCATGCCACAAGTCGGCGGTGATCGAGGGGCTCCAGTCTCTGGCCGCGCATCGCGACCCGTTCCTGGTCTACACGCTCATTCTCCATCACCTCTTCGGGGACCGTGGCGAGGATATGGACGAGGAGCGTATCGTCAAGTCAGCCACCGGCATCCGCAACACGGTCGTATGGAAGAAGCTCTTCAAGTTCCAGCGCGATGGCGTGATCGGCGCGATCGACAAGCTGAACCGCTTTGGCGGCTGCATCATCGCCGACAGCGTCGGTCTCGGAAAGACGTTCGAAGCGCTGGCGATCATAAAGTACCACGAGCTGCGAAACGATCGCGCTCTGGTCCTTTGCCCCAAGCGCCTGCGCGACAACTGGACGCTCTATAAGGCCAACGACCGCCGGAACTTCCTGGCGACCGATCGCTTCAACTACGACGTCCTCAACCACACCGACCTGTCCCGCGATGGCGGTTCTTCCGGCGACATCGATCTCGCGCATGTGAACTGGGGCAACTACGACCTCGTCGTCATCGACGAATCGCACAATTTCCGCAACAAACGAACTCCGCGTCAGGGCGGGGAGACCCGCTACGACCGCCTGATGCGGAGGATCGTCAAGGAGGGCGTTAAGACCCGCGTGCTCATGCTCTCGGCCACCCCGGTGAACAACCGCATGGCCGACCTACGCAACCAGATCGCCTTCGCGACCGAGGGCGACGACAACGCTCTTTTAGAGCACGGTATATCGAGCATCGACAGCACGACGCGGCTTGCGCAGAAGCAGTTCAACCGCTGGCTGGATATGGAGGAAGCGGAACGGACGCCGGGGCGCCTGATCGAGATGCTGGGATTCGACTACTTCAGCCTACTCGATTTGCTGACGATCGCCCGGTCGCGCAAGCACATCGAGAAGTACTACGGCATTGCCGAGACCGGCCGCTTCCCCGACCGGCTGAAGCCGATCAACATCAAGGCCGACGTGGACCGCGCCGGCCAATTCCCGCCGATCCGTGACATCAACAACGAGATCCGCCGTCTGAACCTCGCCTCCTACGCACCGCTCCGGTACGTGCTGCCGCATCGACAGGCGGCTTACGATAAAAAATACAGCACCGAAATTCGCGGTGGCGAGGGCTTCTTCCGCCAGGCAGACCGCGAGGAGAGCCTGATCCACCTGCTGCGCGTGAACGTGCTCAAGCGCATGGAGAGCTCGGTCACGTCGTTCGCCCTCACGGTGCAGCGGCAGCTGCGGGACGTGGAAGCCACGCTGGCCCGCATCGAGAGTCACGCCGATGAATTGGAGGAAATCGACATCGAGGATGTGGACCTCGATGATCCCGCCTTTGAGAGTCTGCTCGTCGGCCGCAAGGTGAAGGTGCTGCTGAAGGACGTGGACCTCATCCGCTGGAAACAGGAGCTGATCGAGGACCGCAATCGCTTGGCGACCCTGCACGCGGCGGCCGCTCAGGTGGATGCCTCTCGTGACGCCAAGCTTGCGGCCCTACGCGAGATGATCGAGCACAAGTGCCGTAACCCGATCAATTCCGGCAACCGCAAGGTCATCGTCTTCACCGCCTTCGCCGACACCGCCCGTTATCTCTACGATCAGATCGCCCCGTGGGCAAAGACAACCCTTGGCATCGATACGACGCTGGTCACCGGAACGGGCAGCAACCGGACCACTCTCGCCGGCCTGCGCAAGGACCTGGCATCAATTCTCACCTCGTTCGCACCGCGGGCCAAGGAGCGGCCCGAGGAATACGCTGGCGAGGGCGAGATTGACCTGCTCATCGCCACCGATTGCATCTCCGAGGGTCAGAACCTCCAAGACTGCGACTGGCTGATCAACTACGACATCCACTGGAACCCGGTGCGCATCATTCAGCGCTTCGGCCGCATTGATCGCATCGGCTCGCCGAACGACCGCATCCAGCTCGTCAATTTCTGGCCCAACATGGAGCTGGAGGAGTACATCAACCTGGAGCAGCGGGTCAGTGGTCGCATGGTGCTGCTCGACATCTCTGCCACCGGCGAAGAGAACCTGATCGAGCAGGACTCCGGCAACCAGATGAACGATCTGGAGTACCGCCGCAAACAACTGTTGAAGCTCCAGGACGCGGTAATCGACCTGGAAGACCTTTCCACTGGTGTCTCCATTGCCGATCTGACGCTCACTGATTTCCGCATCGATCTTGCGCAATACCTCAAGGCGCATCCGGGTGTGCTGGAGTGCCTGCCGCTGGGCACCTGCGCGGTCACCACTACCACCGAGGCGGAAATCGCACCGGGCATCATCTTCTGCCTGCGCGCCGAGGGCGAGGCCGCCAAGCGCAGCGCCGAGGCCGGTTATCCGCTCGGTGCCCAGTATCTCGTGCATGTGGGCAACGACGGCACGGTGCTGCTCCCCTACACGCAGGCGAAGCAGATCCTCGACCGGCTCAAGCGTCTCTGTCTCGGGCGCGACCTGCCCGATGCGGGCGCCTCCGCCCGCTTCGACAAGGCGACCAAGCAGGGCGAGGACATGCGCGCCGCGCAGCGCCTGCTTGCCGCCGCCGTGGCCTCGGTGGTCGGCAAGAACGAAGAGCGCGCCGTGGCAAGCCTGTTCACCCCTGGCGGCACTCACGCCATGAAGGGCGAGTTTGCGGGCATCAACGACTTTGAAGTCATCGCTTGGCTCGCAGTGTTGCCGGAGACGGATGGATGAACGGCGACGCGCTCATCGAAGCTCTCGATCTGCCTGCGGGCAGCCGCGTGGATCAGCGCGTGCCCAAGAAGCTGCTGCTCGAGAACGGTGCGCCCACTGCCGCGGACAAGCGCATCATCAACGACGGCATCGACGAGCTGCTCTGGCTGGCGGCGCTCAAGCCCACGACCATCGGCGTGCCTGAGTATCGCGACGACGTGAGGGAATATCTGGAGATCGCCGTGCTGCGCCTCAACTTGCGGGCCGCAGCCAAAGCGACGCGGCTGGTCGAGCTTGTGCACCGTGCGGTGCCGTATCCGCTGCTGCTGTTGACGGAGCAGGGCGAACGGCCCGGACTATCTGTCGCCCACAAACGCTGGTCCCAGGGCGAGGCGGGCAAGACGGTACTGGAGGGCGACGTGGTTGCCGCCGAGTTGGTCGCTGAGCGCGATGGCGAGCGCTGGCCCTCCTTCTGTGATGCCCTGGCGCTCGGCAAGCAGCCACGCACAACACTCCACGCGCTGTATCAGGGCTGGATAGAAACCCTGCAGGCGCTGCTCGCTGCTCGCGTGACCGGCACCTTCGCGGTTGCCGCTAACGCCGAACACGCTGCCGTCCGGCGCGACGCGCTGCAAGAATGCGCGCGGCTCGACGCGGAGATCGCGCGCCTGCGTGCCACCGCCGCGAAGGAGAAGCAGATGGCGCGGCGAGTGGAACTGAACTTGGAACTCAAGCGCGTGGAAGCGGCCCAGGCTGCCGCTCGCGCCAATTTATGATGAACGAGGACGCGATGCAGAAATTCACCGCCGCAGACCCCGAGACCAAATCTCCCGACCTCGCCACCGCGAACCTCGCCGCACTCCGGGCGCTCTTTCCCGAGCTGGTTACCGAGGGGCCGGACGGCGTGGCCGTTAATCTCGACGTGCTCAAGCAGCTCGTGGGCGACAAGACTGTCACTGATGCTGAGGAGAAATACGGCCTCAACTGGCACGGCAAACGCCGCGCCCGCCAGCTTGCCCTCACGCCCAGCACCGGTACGCTGCGGCCTTGCCCTGCAGACAGCGTGGACTGGGACACCACCCAGAATCTCATGATCGAGGGCGACAACCTCGAAGTCCTGAAGCTTCTCCAGAAGTCCTACGCCGGGAAGGTCAAGCTTATCTACATCGACCCGCCCTACAACACGGGCAAGGACTTCGTCTATCCCGACAACTTCCAGGACAGCATCAAGAACTACCTCGAACTAACGGGGCAGTTGGAAGGAGGGAAGAAGATCAGTTCGAATACCGAAGCCTCTGGTCGATTTCACACCGACTGGCTCAATATGATGTATCCCCGCCTGAAGCTCGCCCGGAATTTACTCCGGGAAGATGGGCTGATTGCAGCCTCAATTGACGATACTGAAGTCGGGAATTTGCGATGTGCTCTCGATGAAGTTTTTGGCGAAGAGCAGTTTCAAGCTCAGGTCGTCGTCCAGTCAAACAAGCGTGGCCAAACCTACAAGCAGATAGCCAGGACCCACGAATTCTTGGTTATTTACTCCAAGAGTGAAGCCATGGAATTAAACGAGTTGGAAAAGGCCGCCGATGCGCTGCCATTCAGCGATTCTATAGGGGCATTTGACTTATGGGAACTTCGGAACAGAAACCCGAAATTTGGCAGGTTCAACCGGCCCAATTTGTTCTTTGCCATCTATGTCCTGCCCGACTCGCTTGACGAGTGCGGATTTTCGCGGGTGTCGCTCGTTCCAGTAGGCAACGATTGCGTCAAGGTTCTTCCACTTAACAGCGAAGGTGAGGAGGGCTGCTGGAGATGGGGAACGGAAAAAGTCAAGCAGTGCGACCCAAAGGCCAGTTCGCCAGTGCTTGTGGCGCGAAAGCGTCGGGATGGCGAATGGAACATTTATCAAAAATCCCGGAAAAGCACGACGAAGGTTAAGTCAATTTGGACCGAGACCGAGTTCATTAATGAGCAAGGAACAGTCGAACTTGGGCGTATAGGGATGGGGGACGTTTTTGACCACCCGAAGCCTGTGGCTCTACTTCAGCGATGCATATTCATGGCAACAGCACCCGACGATGTCGTCTTAGACTTCTTCGCTGGTTCCGGCACGATGGGCCACTCGGTTCTTGCGCAGAACGCAACAGACAGCGGAAAACGACAGTACGTTCTCGTTCAGTTACCGGAGCCACTCGATCCAAATGAGCGGCAGCAAAAGACGGCAGCAGATTTTTGCGACCAACTTGGCAAGCCACGCACTATCGCCGAGTTGACCAAAGAACGTCTTCGCCGCGCCGGGAACAAGATCAAGGACGAGAACCCGATGTTCGCGGGGGACCTCGGCTTCCGCGTCTTCAAGCTCGCCAGCAGCAACATCCGGGCGTGGGAGCCGGACCGTGAGAACCTCTCCCAGACGCTTGAAGCCTCTGTCGAACACCTCAAGACCGACCGCACCGAAGCGGACATCCTTTGCGAGCTGCTACTCAAGCTCGGCCTCGACCTCTGCGTGCCGATCGAACAGAAGACGCTCGCCAGCAAAGCGGTGCACAGCATCGGCAGCGGCGTGCTGTTCGCCTGCCTCGCCGCGACGATCACCCGCGACGACGTCGAGCCGCTCGCCCAGGGCATCATCGAATGGCACAAGGCCCTCGCCCCGGCGGGCGAGACCACCTGCGTCTTTCGCGACAGCGCCTTCGCCGACGACGTGGCCAAGACCAACCTGGCCGCCATCCTCCAGCAGCACGGGCTTCAGAACGTGCGGAGCTTGTGACGCCATGGACACTACGGCCCCGAAGACGTTTCTGACGTTTGCCTATGGCTCAAACATGTTGACGCGGCGAATCAGGGAGCGGTGCCGTTCGGCAACGGCGCTGGGAATGGCCGAACTGCCAGGACACGAACTCCGCTGGCACAAGCGGAGCCGGGATGGGTCGGGAAAGTGCGATGTTGCTGCGGTTGACGCGCCAAACGCGACGGTCTTCGGCGTTTTGTACGAGATCGCGGTGGACGAGAAGCACCCGCTTGACCAGGCGGAAGGCCTTGGCAGTGGGTACGACGCGAAGGCCGTGACGGTTATCTGCAAGGGTCAGCCGTACGACGCATCCGTCTATTACGCTACTGCGATTGATACATCCCTCAAGCCATACACCTGGTACAAGGCGCTGGTTGTGACCGGGGCCAGGGAACACGGCCTGCCGGCGTCGTACCTCGAGAGATTGGAATCCACGGAAGCTAGAGAAGATTCTGATTGCTACCGGGAGGCCATGAACTTGCAGATTGCCGATGCGGAGTGAACGTCCAATCGGGTGCGCGTGCATCGTCGCCTTGTCGTGGCGCGGGCGTGTTTTTGGAGGGAACCTATATCGATGAAACTCCACTTCGAACCCAGCCTCGATTACCAGCTCCAGGCCATCGAAGCGGTCTGCGGTCTCTTCCACGGACAGGAAACCTGCCGCACCGAGTTTACAGTCACGCAGGATGTTGCCGATGCACAGGCGCGTCTAGCCTTTGCCGAAAACGACCTCGGTATCGGCAACCGGTTGACCCTGCTGGACGACGAGTTGCTGGCAAACCTGCATGCCATCCAGCTCCGCCACGGCCTCGCCCCCTCGGCCTCGCTCGCGTCCGGAGATTTCACCGTGGAGATGGAGACCGGCACCGGCAAGACCTATGTCTATCTGCGCACCGTCTTCGAGCTGAACAAACGCTACGGCTTCACCAAGTTCGTCATCGTGGTGCCGTCTGTGGCGATCAAGGAAGGCGTCTATCACACCATCGAGACCGCAGCGGAACACCTCAAGGGGCTCTACGCGGGCGCGCCCTTCGACTTCTTCATCTACGACTCGGCGAAGCTCGGCCAGGTGCGCAACTTTGCCACCAGCCCGCAGATCCAGATCATGGTCATGACCGTCGGCGCCATCAACAAGTTCGGCGACGAACAGCAGGCGCAGATGGAGGAAGCCGACGAGGCCGCACGCCGCGAGAAATCCAAGAACGTGATGTATCGCCCCAGCGAGAAGACGGGCGGGGAAAAGCCCATCGACCTGATCCGCGCGACGCGCCCCATCCTGATCGTGGACGAGCCGCAGAGCGTGGAAGGCGGTCTCGACGGCAAGGGCAGGAAGGCCATGGAGCGGATGAATCCGCTGTGCAACCTGCGCTATTCCGCGACGCCCAAAGAAGCGCACCACATGGTCTTCAAGCTCGACGCGGTGGACGCCTACGAGCGCAAGCTGGTGAAGCAGATCGAAGTCGCGGCGGCCTCCGTCGAAGGTGGGCACAACAAAGCGTATGTGCGGTTTATCGCCCCCGTATCCCGTGGCAAGAGCGTCGTGGGCGCCAAGGTGGAACTGGACATCGCCACCGCACACGGCGTCGCCCGGCAAACGGTGACCGTGGCACCGCTCGACAAACTGGAAGAGGTCACCAAGCGGGAGATTTACCGGGATCACATCATCGGGCAGGACATTCGGGACGCCAAGGACGACAAGTTCATGGAGCTCCGTTATCCCGGCGGCGAAGAATACCTCCGTCCCGGCCAAGCCTACGGCGACGTGGACGCGCTGGCTGTGCAGCACCAAATGATCCACCGCACCATCAAGGAGCACCTGGACAAGGAGAAGCGCCTCGCCCCACAAGGTATCAAGGTGCTCAGCCTGTTCTTCATCGATGCCGTCGAGAAGTACCGGCAATACGACGCCGAAGGCAATCCGGTTAAGGGCGAGTACGCGCGCATCTTCGAGGAGGAATACCGCCGCCTCGCCAAGCATCCCGATTACCAGAGCCTCTTCAAGGAACTGGACCTGACGACCGCCGCCGAGGACGTGCACAACGGCTATTTCTCCATCGATAAGAAGAAGGTCGGCAGCAAGACGGTGGAGATGTTCAAGGACACCAGAGGCACCACCCAGGCGGACGACGACACCTATAGCCTCATAATGCGCGACAAGGAGAAGCTGCTGAGCTTCGACACGAAGCTCAAGTTCATCTTTTCCCACTCCGCCCTACGCGAAGGCTGGGACAACCCGAACGTCTTTCAAATCTGCGCATTGCGGGAGATGGCTTCCGAACAGCAGCGCCGCCAGACCATCGGGCGCGGCCTGCGTCTTTGCGTGAACCAACAGGGCGATCGCCTGCGCGGCTTCGAAATCAACACCTTGACCGTGATCGCGACCGAGAGCTACGAGCAGTTCGCGGAGAAACTCCAGAAGGAGATCGAGGACGAAACGGGCATCCGCTTCGGCATCGTGGAAGCGCACCAGTTCGCCGGAGTAATTGCCACAGGAGCGGATGGGCAGCCCGCGCCGCTGGGCTTCGACCAGTCGAAGGTGCTGTGGGAGCATTTGAAGACCGCCGGTCTCGTGAACGCCCAAGGCAAGGTGCAGGACACTCTGCGCAAGGCGCTTAAGGACGGCACGCTGACCCTGCCGGAGCCGTTCGCCGCGCAACTGCCGCAGGTGAAGGAGATTCTGCGCAAGCTCGCCGGACGCCTGGAGATCAAGAACGCCGACGAGCGCAGGCAAGTCAAAAGCCGCCAGGCAGTGCTGCAGGGCGCCGACTTCAAGGAGCTGTGGGACCGCATCAAGCACAAGACCACCTACCGTGTGCAATTCGACAACGAGGCGCTGCTGGTGACTTGCATCAAGGCGCTACAGGACGCGCCGCCCATCGCCAAGACCCGCCTGCAATGGCGCAAAGCCGAGCTGGCCATCGGGCGCTCCGGTGTGGACGCTAAGGAGACGGCCACCTCCGCTTCAGTGACTCTCGAAGAAGGCGACATCGATCTACCCGATATCCTCACCGACCTCCAGGACAAGACCCAGCTCACTCGCCGCAGCATCCACCGCATCCTCGTGGAAAGTAGTCGGCTCGATGACTTCAAGCGCAACCCTCAGCAGTTCATCGAACTCGCCGCCGAGATCATCAACCGCGCGAAGCGCCTCGCTCTCGTGGACGGCATTAAATATCAGCGCATCGGCGCGGAGGAGTACTACTGCCAACAGCTCTTCGAAACCGAGGAGCTATCCGGTTACCTCAAGTCGATGATCGACGCCAACAAGTCGGTCCACGAGCAGGTGATCTACCAGTCCGACACCGAGCGCACCTTTGCCGACGACCTGGAGAAGAACGAGGCGATCAAGGTGTACGCCAAGCTCCCTGGCTGGTTTACGGTGCCCACGCCGTTGGGCAGCTACAACCCTGACTGGGCGGTGCTCGTCCAGACCGATGCCGGCGAGCGGTTGTATTTCGTGGTCGAGACCAAGAGTGGGCTCTTTGCCGACGATTTGCGCGACAAGGAGCGAGCAAAGATCGAGTGCGGCAAGGTACACTTCAAGACGTTGGCGGTTGGTGACAATCCGGCGCGTTTCGTCAAGGCGACGAAGCTCGACGATCTGCTCGCGGCTGGTTGATCACTAGGTGCATATCGTTTGGCCATGGTTGCCTTCGACCGCTATTTCGGTATCGACTACTCGGGCGCGCAGACGCCGACCGCGAGCCTGAAGGGCCTCCGCGTCTATCTCGCCCAGGGCGATTCGCCGCCCGTCGAGATCCCGCCGCTGCCATCGCCGCGCAAATACTGGACCCGCAAGGGCATCGCGGAATGGCTGGTCGAGCGGTTGTCTGAAGATACATCGACGCTGGTCGGCATCGACCACGGATTCTCGTTCCCGCTCCGCTATTTCGAGGTGCATGGGCTGTTGCCCGACTGGCCAACCTTCCTCGACGATTTCCAGCGTCACTGGCCGACCGACGAGGATCACACTTATGTCGATTTTGTCCGCGACGGGACGGTTGGGAACGGCGCGGCGCGCATGGGCAACGCCCGCTGGCGGCGGCTGACCGAGGAACGCGCCGGCGGAGCGAAGTCCGTGTTTCATTTCGACGTGCAGGGCCAGGTGGCCAAGTCCACCCACGCCGGGATTCCCTGGCTGCGGTTCATCCGCCGCGAACTCGGCGACCGGGTGCACTTCTGGCCCTTCGACGGCTGGGACATCGCCGCAGGGCGCTCCACCGTCGCCGAGGTCTATCCCGCGCTCTGGTCGCGCGGCTTCGCCCGCGAGGGCCGCACCGGCGACCAGCACGACGCCTTCTCCATTGCCGCTTGGCTCAGACGTGCCGACCAGGACGACAGCCTAGCAGGGTTCCTGAAGCCCGATCTGACGCCGCCTGAACGCACGGTGGCGCAGGTGGAGGGCTGGATCTTGGGAGTGGCTTAGCGCCTGCTACGTCTGGGACCGCCGTGACGGGATGGGGACGATCTCCGCCTGCCGAGTTTCTTGAAGGGCATCCATCTTTGAGCCAAACCGTTCTACTGCCGCGCGCAGTGGATCGTCCGTGAGATGGAACGCGATCTTGAAACCGGGTATGAAACCGGGTACAAAATGCGGCTGGCTGAGGATGGCTCCAGGAATTTAGCGATTATTGACCGCATATGACGGTTTAACGTGTCCAGCGTAATACCGCCGCTATCGTCAGCGCATCAGGAAATGGGTGTGGGCGGTGGCGACGGGTTTGGCGGGGTCGGCCTGCCAGGCCTCGACGCGCAGGTTGGCGATCCGCCGCCCCTGCTTGATCAGGGTGCCCCGGGCGAAGGTGTCGGCGGCCCGGCAGGGCCGCAGGTAGTCGATCGACAGGTTGATGATCTTGGGGATCGAGTCGATCTCGGCCTCCCACAACAGGTGGATGATGGCGGCGTGCTCGAGAAGCGCCCCGACGACCCCCCCGTGCAGCGCCGGGAGGATGGTGTTGCCGATGTTGGAGGGGCGGTGGCGGACCACGGTGACGATGCCCTCTTGGTCCTCGAACGATTCCAGGCCGATCACCCCGGCATAGGGGATGATGTCGTTGACGGCGGCGATGTCGCCGGTCCGCTTGAGCTCGATGATGGCCTTCAGCATTCGCGGTCCACCCGCGCCGCCTCGGAGATCGAGAACCCGGTGGCGCTCAGCATGAAGGTGGCGACCCCGTTGGCGATCGGCTCGTCGGGGTCGTCGTGATAGGCGATGGCGCGGACGAAGGCGACGCTGGCGGTCCGCCGGTAGCAGTGGGCCGAAGCCAGGACTGGCCGCCCGGGCGCCGCCGGCCCGAGGTAGTCGATGCGCAGGTCCAGGGTCGCGATCGGGGTGTCCTCGGGCAGCGCCGAGAGCACCGCCATCCCGGCCACGGTGTCGAGCACGGTGGTGATCGCGCCGCCGTGGAGATATCCCCGTTCCGGGTTGCCGACCAGGCGCTTGTGATAGTCGAGGCGGATGATCCCCTTGCCCTCGGCGATCGACACCACTTCGAGACCCAGCTCCCGGCAATGGGGGATGGCCTCGAAGATTTCCCTCAGGCGGTCGAAATCGGGCGGCGGCGGGGACGGTTCCATGGACTCGCACGGTCTTCCTGCGGCGGAGCGTCCGATTATACGGGCTTTGCCGTGAAGGCCCGATCATTCTTTGAAAACGAAACGCTGTCAAAGCCTGCCGTCGATCGCGTAGGCGAGGATGCGGACCACCTGTTCGGGGGTCTCGGCGACCGCCTGGGCGGCGGCGTCCACCTCCTTCAGCGCGTGGCCCAGTTGGTCGTCGTGGAGGACCACCAGCGGCTTGCCCAGCGCCGCCGCGGTGCCGGCGTCGAAGGCGGCGTTCCATTGCCGGTACTTGTCGCCGAAGCGGACCACCACCACGTCGGCGTCGCGGATCAGCACCCCGGTGCGCACGGCGTTGACGCCGGCCCCCTTGCGGTCCTTCCAAAAGGCGTTGTCCTCCTCGCCCAGGATGTCGACCCCGCAATCGTCGCTGGCCCGGTGGTCGGTGACCGGGGACACCAGGCGCACCGGCAGCCCGGCGGCGGCGACGCCCTCGGCGATCCTGTCGCGCCAGTCGGTATGGATCTCTCCGGACAGGTAGACGGTCCAGGTTCGCTCATTCATGGCGGGGCTCCCTCCACTCGGAATCGAGACGCTCGGCGGGAGTTGTATACGACAGCCGCCGTATTCAAAGCTTATTTTCGCCATATTTCAGGGTTAGGGAACGATCGACCCGTCACCCGCCGATCACATTTTTCAGGAGGAGGTAGGCCATGTCTCTTCGCTTCGATCACCGAATATTCAGCCTCGTCGTTGTCGTCTCGGCGATCCTGGTTGCCTCCGCCGCCATCGCCAAGACCAACCCGGTCGTCACCTCGATCGACATCGACCGTCCCCTGGTCGTCGCCGGCGACGACCGTCCGCTCTACGTCCTGGTCCGCTTCGAGGTCCCCGAACAGACGTTGCCCCCGGGCAAGCAACGGCCCCCCCTCAACATCGCCCTGGTGCTGGACCGCTCCGGCTCCATGGAAACCGCCGGCAAGCTTCCCTACCTCAAAAGGGCGGCCAAGGCCATCATCGGCCGGATGACGCCGCGCGACCGCCTGGCGGTGGTCGAATACGACGACCTGATCACGGTCGCCTGGCCGTCCTCGCCGGTCGAATCGCCGGTCCTCGTCGCCAAGGTCATCGACGCCCTGACCCCCCGAGGCAACACCGACCTGGTCGGGGGCATGATGGCCGGCGTGTCCCAGGTCCGCAGATTCCTGCGCCGGGCCGCCGTCAACCGGGTGTTGCTGCTTTCGGACGGGCTGGCCAACGAAGGCGTCACCGAGCCGGCGGAGATCCGCGCCCTGGCGCGAAAGGCCAGGGAAGCGGGGGTCCCGGTGACCACCCTGGGCCTGGGCCTGGAGTACGACGAGGACCTGATGCAGGACATCGCCCAGAATTCGGGCGGCGCCTACTATTACATCGAGAACCCGGCCCAGACGGCGTCGATCTTCCAGCGCGAGCTGTCGAGCTTGTTCAGGACCGCGGCCCGCGAGGTCGACCTGCGCTTCATCCCCGGGGAGATGGTGGAGGACATCCGGGTCTTCGGCTACCCCACGCATAGCGAGGGCCGGACCACGGTGATCGAGTTTTCCGACTTCCACGGCGGCGAGCAGCGCAACCTGGTCATACGGATCGACCTCGAGCCCGGCGGCGTGGGGCCGGTCCGCCTCGGCGTCCTGCGCTTCGCCTACGACACCGTCGATGACGGCCGGCGCGTCGAACAGAACCGGGAGCTGACCGTCGAGGTGACCCGCGACATCGACCGCGCCCGCCACGCCGCCAACCGCGAGGCCATCGTCGAAGCCGCCCTGGTCGAGGCCGAGGCCGAGCACCGGACCAGCCTGCGCCTGCTCGATGCCGGCGACTGGGAGGACGCCGAGCGGCGGCTCAAGGCGCTGGCCGCCGACCTGGCGGCGCGCAACGCCGACATCGGCGACGTCCGCCTGGCCAAGAAGATCGAGGCGCTGGAGATCGAAAGCCGCTCGGTGGTCGCCGTCGGGGCGGCGCCGATGGCGGCCCCGGCGCAGATGTACCTCAAGCGCAGCAAGCAGCGGCTCTACCAGGCGATGCAGGGCCGCCGGGGGCTGTACATGCTCGAGGCCGGTGACGCGGGCCACGAAGTCGAACAACTGCAACGGGCGATGAAGGACACCGGCGCCTATGCGGGCCCCGTGGACGGCGCTTACACCCCGGCGCTGGAGGAGGCGGTCAAGGCCTATCAGTCCGCCAACAACCTGACCCGGGACGGCATCGCCGGCCCCGCCACGCTGAAGGCGCTGGGCCTCTACTGAGCTAGAGCGCATCAAGATTGATAGGAATCAGATGTCGGCTTGCCTCGCCGATGTCCGCTAAGTGCTTGAAAGCAGACCTCAGGCGGAATTTCCGTTCCGGGTATAGCCATAGCGGAAGTCGCGGAATGTAATCGATCGGCCCAAAACAAACCCTCCCCATGTGTCATCCATCACGGAGAGGGCTGGGTGTAGGATTTGAAGCGCGGTCTCAGACCGGGCGTGCGGCCAGTTGGCAAGCAACCGGGCGTTTTTCGGTGACGG